>JAZAHA010000055.1:0-141533 GCA_036231565.1 Pseudomonadota bacterium | reverse complement strand
CTTCAGCAAGATCAAACACTTCCGGGCCATCGCAACGCGCTACGAAAAACACGCCGATAACTACCTTGCCCTCGTCAAACTCGCCGCTATCCAGATATGGCTCAGAAATTATGAGTCTGTGTCCTAGGCAGGCGACGAGCACGCGCATGTGCGAGGCATCTTGAGCGGGATCGCTGACCCAGAGCGCGTATTGAGCTGCATAGCGCAGCCGGTCTTGCGGTTGGATCTGTGCCGGCCATCCCCATGCGCCGTCGCGCAGACTGGCAAGCACCGGCACTTCGATGCGTGGCGTCTCGCCCTGCATCTCCACGTCGGCACCCAGTCCCAGCGCGTCGAAGGTCCCGTCCGCCTCCATCCGATCCCACGCTTCAAGGATGAGGTCGCGGGTGCGGTATTTGCCGTGCAGGCGGATTTCCTTTTCCTTCAGTACGCGGAAGGTTTCCGACGGGTAGTCGGGGCCCTTAACGTCAGCGGGGTTGAGGACATAGCGCAGCTCATCTCGCGTCAGGCCGTAGACCCGTGCATAGTACGCATCTAGATCGGCGCGCAGCTCGGCACGACGTTCCTCGTCCCAGGCGAAGGGCGGGCCGTCGTAGCCCAGATCCCGGGCGAAGGGGGCCATGGAATGGCTGGTGTATGTTAGCTCCAGTACGCGTGGGACGATAAAGTCATAATCGTCCTTCTTGTATGTCGATGGTTCGAGAACAGGAAGCTGTTCCATCAGAAAGTAATTGAGATGTGTGCCACCGACTTTCTGCCTCGCTGCATAATCAAAAGGTAATGAGGACATATTTGCGATAAGAGCAGCGTAGTCATTCTTTTGATGGCTCTTATCTAATATTATCAGGGGCAGATTATTGCCAACGGCGCAAACGGGGAAAACCGTTGCGATAGCTGTCCTTTCATTCGTCGCGTTAGTTGTATCGCGCCATCCAAATAACCATTCCGGCGTCCAGTTTCGATCAGCAAGCCATTGGTCGATATAATCACTTTCAACCCACCAACGCGGCTGTGCAGAAAATTCCGGCGATTTGTGATCGGCCTCCGAGACGTCAGAGAAAGCGACCATCTGCGCGTCATACGTCGCCCATCGGTGATCATAATGGTGGATCATCTTAGGCTCATACAACGGCAGGTACTTTGTCCCGTCACTAGTGAACCAGACATTTCCTTTCAGCTCACCGTGATCGGCCAACTCATCCATGGTCTTGAAGAGATGGCTATCATCAGTCAAGTTTAGAATGCGGACTAGTTCAACACGCCACTTTTCTTTGTCTTCAATGCCTTTGTTAATGAAGGGCCCTGCTCGCTTATAAATACGCTTTGTAAGTGTAGCGTCAGTAGTTGACCTGAATACTGGGCAAGTTTTTGTGTTGGGATTGATCAGCTCGATATCTTCCGCTGAGAGCTGGAAGCGCCGCTCATGATCGCCTATGTGGCTCGTATTTGTCGCGAAGAAAACAAAATCAGCCTGCGGCACATCTCTTCCCAAAACAAGGATTGCGAATTTCATACGACCATCGATTGGGAATAGCTTCTCCCTGTTTTCGAAATCATACAGGCATACAAGCCGCCGATCTGAGACCAAGTGTTCAAAGAAATGCTTATTCCCATCGTCTGTCGCAATCCCGCTTTGGACTATGACGCCAGAGCGACCGACACCGTTTGCAACATTTGCGGCAAGCTCAGCAAACAAGGCATATAGATTCAGCTTTCCAAAAGCAGTCAGGGAAAATCGTTCAGAAAATCTTACGAATTCTTTTGTGCCTTCGACACTTCTCAGTAGAGAGCGATACCTCATCCATAGAGGGGGGTTAATCACTTCTAGGTCTGCAATTGCCTTTTTTCTCCTTGCTCCGGGAAGAGCTGCAATCTCTGGCGCAACGCCCGAAAAGTATTCTGCGTCACTGAACTGGATAACTTCCCAAGGCGGGTTGCCTAACACTACATCGAAGCCACCGCGCTGCATAACATTAGGGAACTCGAGCGGCCAGTGGAACGCGCGCGCGCTGCGCGCTACGTCAACCGCAGCACCGAATAGTGGCCCAAAGGGTTGCACGCCTCGCAGCCACTCCCAGACGGTGCCCGAGGTCGGCACCGTCTCCGCACCCCGTCGCGGCATCCCGTCCGGCCCCGCGTGAGGGCCACCCTTAATCTTCGGCAGCAAGAAAGCCGAAACGTAAAGGTCGCAGGCCGTCTCAAGCTGCCAGGCGCCTGCGCCTTGTGCCGTCAGGGCACGCAGTTTCACCGATTTGGCTTCGATCTGTTCGACCGTGTCCTCTGGCATGGAACGTAGCGCCTCGAAGTCACGCATGAGGTCGTGTGCGCGGTTGAAGCCGAAGCCATCGGCGATGCGGTCCCGCTCGGCCTTCTCGCGCTTGTTCTTGCTCGCGTAATGCCGTGCCACCTCCTTATCGTCGCCAGTGAGCGGCTTGTAGGCGGCCTCGGGGATGCCGTCCTCCAGCACCTTCAGGTCGAAGACACCAAGTAGCGCGTCACCACAACGGATCTGCGCGTCGAAGAAGCCAAGCGGCAGGCCTGGGTCCACCGTCTCGATCCAGAGCGCGACCTTGGTTAGCTCCACCGCCATCGGATTGCGGTCAACGCCATGGAGGCAGGACCGGGCGACATCGCGCAGCGCGTGGCGGAAATCGGCCAGCGACGGTGTGCCCTCGGCCCGGATGCGGGCGAGACGGGTGGCTATGCGCCGGGCGGCGGCCAGCAGAAAGTGGCCGGACCCACAGGCCGGGTCGATGACCGAGAGCTTCAGGAGCGCCTGTTCCGGATCGTCCGCTTCGGCCTCGGTCTTGTCCAGCACCGGGTCGAGCGCGGTGTCGAGGAGCGCCTGAACGAGGCTGTCGGGCGTGTAGTAGGAACCGGTGGTCTTGCGCTGGTTGCCCTTCTGCTCGGCGGCGTCGGAAGCAAAGATTAGGCTCCGACCGTCATCGCCCAGCTGGGGCTGAAGCTCGAGGAGGGACTCATAGACCGACCCCAGCTCCTCGGTCTCCATTGCACGCCAGTTGACGGGGACCATGCCAGTCTTGTCGGCGAGCCAGGAAAGGCGGTAGACGGCCTCCATGAAGGCCCGGTTGCGTAGATGGGCTTCCTCCAGCGAGGGCAGTTGCCCGTGCGCGAACAGGCCTCCGAGTGCAGGCAGGCCCAGCTTCGGCTCACCCCGGGCAAGCGCGCGGAAGACAACCTTGAGGCCCTCGTAGCGGTCGTGATGCCTGTCCCATGTCGTGGCGCGAAAGCATTGGGCACGGAGCGCAGCGAGGCCGTAGCCTTCGGCGTAGAGCTTGCGGGCCTCCGTGCGGGCCGTGTCCGGGTGCAGGAGATTGCGGTCTTCGGCCACCATCAGGAAGATGAGGCGATAGACGAGGCGGAGAAGCTCGTTGAACCAGTCGGTCAGGTTAATCTCGCCTGATCTCAACCGGTGGCCAAGTTCCGGGTTGGCCTCGAGGAAGCCGGAGCCGAGCACCTTGAGCGCTGTCTGGACCTGATCGGCAAGGCGGTCTCTAGCGGCTTCCCCCTCGCGAGCTCCCGCCTCGCGCCAGCGTTCAAGGGCGCAGTCCGTCGCGGGTGCGCCCTCCGCGCCAAAGCGGCTGCGATGGATCATCAGCCACAGTATGGCGAATGAGGCGGCGTCCTCATTCGTGAAGATTTGCGCGAGGTCGGCCTCGATGTAGGCCGGACGGGTAAGCGAAGCATTGTCCCGCATGAGGCGGATCAAGGTGCCGTTGGTGACAAGCCCCCAGAGCGCATCGTCGTGTTCGTTCAGGTAGTCCTGCAGTGCATAGACTGGCGAGCGGGAACGATCAGTTGAAAGGGTCGGGCTGCGCCGGTCCAGTCTCTCCTCGGCTGGCGGCACGACCACGATAGGAACCCGACCGCCCCCAAGGAAAGACAGTACTCCATCCGCCGCGGAAAGATCGTCGAAGCCGAAGGTTTCCTTCAGAAAATCCCGGATAAAGCGCCGGGTGGCTTCGACCGAAGGGTTTTCGAGCTTTGTGAAGGCATCGAAGTGCGACTGACCGACACGGAAAGCGGTTGCGATTTCTTCGCGGATCGTCAGCCCCTTACGGATGCCGTAGCTCTCTCGCGTCTCGGCATCGTCTTTCGGCTCGGAGATCTGCGCGACCATGGCCGGCGCGATCAAGTTGCCCTCAAGGCTCAGCGAGGGCCAGGCCGACATGTCGGTTATGGGTTTGCGGGCCATCGCTTACACCTCGCCCGGCATCAGGACGAAGAGGCCGATCACATCGGGGGGAGTAACGGCCTCCACGGTGACGCGCGATGCAGATCCTGCAGCGGCGCGCAGACGCGCATGGTCCTGCATGAGGTCCTCGGCTCGCGACCGAATGAATTCGATCAAGGGCCCGTCGAGCAGGCCCGGTAATTCCTCCCTGGCCTTCGCTATGAATCTGTCCCTTGCCGAGGGCGCCAGATCGGCCGTGGCAGGTGTGTTCAGAAGGTCGCGCGCGGAATCGCCCGCTGCAATGATCTCGTCGCCCTGAAGTGCGACAAGGGCCGCCTCTTCGGCGAGCAGAAGCCGCTCCTTTCGCGCATGAACGGTCAGCTTGAACCGGATCCGCAGAAGGGCAAGACGGGTCACTTTCTGAACCGCCATCGTCGGCCAGGCTCCGACCCGTCCGATGCCCAATCCCGTCAGAGTTTCAGGGTCGAGGGAAGCCTCGACTAGCGCCTCGGCCAGCGTTGCCGTCAGAGGATGCGTCCGGGTCAAAAGCGAGGTGCCCGATGGCGCCGGTTCCGCCATCGCGAGGCGGACCGAGCCTGTCATGCCGCGTTCACCCAGCCGCTCCTTAAGCCCTCCGTCCAGCGCGTGAACGTGGGCAAGCAACAGGGATTTCCTAGGTTCCAGCGGAACCCCAAAGCGGGACATCGCTCGCTCGATGAACAGCTTCACATCAGTTGGTGAGCCAAGCAGGGTCTGCACTTTCTCCCATTCCGGGGCGACCTCCTGCGGCTTCATCGCGTTCTGAGCAAAACGGGCGCGGGATTTCTTTTCGTTTTCCGCGACGTCGCGCCAGCGCGCCTCCACCGCCTTCGTGCCATCATCAAGGCGCAGGTCGAGAGAAAGCTGCTGGGCTCCGCCCCGACGCAGCATCATCGATGCCATCAGGGCATCTGTAACCGGGCCGCGCTCATCTGGAAGTGGAACGGTCACACCCGTCGCTTTGCGGATTTCCTCGGCCTTGCGGAGGATCACCTCCAGCACGGCGCCGTCAATGGCGCTGTCCGGCGAGAACATCATGATCGACCGGACAAGTTCGGCCGGTTGGCCAAAGCGATCCACACGGCCTTCCCGCTGCTGATGCCGCGTCGGGTTCCATGACAGGTCGTAATGGATGACCGCGTCAAACAGCTGCTGCAGGTTGATGCCCTCTGACAGGCAGTCGGTGGCAACGAGGATGCGCTGAGTTTCCTTTTCATCGTCGGCGGGCGCCATGTCGGCCACACGATCGCGGCGTTCATCCGGGGTCAGAACGCCGGTCACCGCTTCGACGACCAGCTTCGGGAAAGCCTTGCGCAACGCATCGCGGACATGCTCGGCCGTGGCCAGATAGCGGCAGAAGACGACCGGGTTTGCCCCCTTCTTGATGAGCGGTTTCAGGGCATCAATAAGGGCCGCGAGCTTCGGGTCGGGTTTGGGGAGCAGCTCTTCAGCTTGCGTCACCAGAGCGAGAAGTGCCGGATCGGCATCGAACACCGTGCTCGGCTCGATATCCACGGCGTCTTCGTCATCGCCATCCTCATCGTAGATCTGAGGCTCGAGACGCTCAGCCTCATTGGACAAACGATTCCGCAGGGCACTCAGGGCCGCTGCGGGAGAAGACCCAACACAGCGCATCAGCGCGAGCGTGCCCCAGAAGGCAAGCCGCCGCTCGCGCTGACCGGTCCCGGCCCGGGAGACAACGCCAAGGCAGTAGTCGAGCACGGCTTCCTGAAAATCGAGATGATCCTGCGATAGACGGTAGGGAAACTCGGTCGTTTCGTGCTTCGGAAAAGCACGATCCTCGTGCCATTCTCCGTCGACCAGATCGATGCGCCGACGCTGGACGAAATGCCGAGCGAGGCGCTCACGGTAGCGCGCGTCGTCAAAGTGCATCGATCCGAAGGATTGATCGATCAGGGACAGCAGCCTGCCAAAGGCTTCCTCGTCCCCAGAGTGCGGGGTGGCCGTCAGCAGGATCAGTCGCCGATCAGGATCCCGCGCTAGCCCGGAGAGCAGTTCGAAACGCTGCTGTTTGCCCTTGTGGGTACCCACACAAGCATGCGCTTCGTCAACGATCACAAAATCCGGGCAGGCCCGGGCAAATCCCTCGCGACGCTTTTCCGCCTTGATGTAGTCGAGGCTGACGACGGTGTAGGGATAGGCGTCGAAGAGCGTCTGCGCGAGCGGAAGGCCTCGTTCCAGACGGGCGGCGCTGCCGGAAGTGACGGCTACAGCCTCGATCCCGAACCGAGACTTAAGTTCCAGCACCCATTGCTCGACGAGATGCGGAGGGCAGAGCACCGAGAAGGCATCTACCTCGCCCCGGTCCATCATTTCACGCAGTATAAGGCCCGCCTCGATTGTCTTCCCGATCCCCACGTCGTCCGCGATCAGCAAACGTGGTACCTGCAAGCGAAGGGCCATCAGCAAAGGAACGAGTTGGTAGGTCCTCGGCTCGAAGGCTAGCTGCGCAGCGGAACGGAAGGGGCCAGCGCCACGCCGGAGTGCAAGACGCATTGCGTCCGCCAACAGCGCTGCCTTCGATTGGACGGTTGTTGCAGCATCAGCCGACAGGTCGAAGCGGGCCGCGGCGACCGGGGACAATTCCAGAGTGGGATCAAGAATGACCGTGTCGTTTTCGCTTCCTGAAAGGGGGCGGAGCGCCAGGATGTCTTCGCGCGGGGAAGGCAAGGCAACCCATTCGCGTCCTCGGGCGCGCACAAGATCTCCAGGGGCGAAACTCACGGTCATTAAATCAATCCTTGAACATCGAAATCATTGCGTCGGGTACAGCCGGAGCGCTCGTTTCTGATAACTCGAACAGTGTCCAACCTTTAGCTTCGGCGATATCAAGTGCCGCACCGCTCAACGGAGACGTCGCTGCAGCGACAAAATGGCTGCGCCAAACGAAGGGCATTTCTTTATCGCCGAAACTGACGGGTGTGGCGTCGGGCGCCGGGATCCCTGCATCCCTCAGGGCGGCTTCCCATCCTCCGCTTTCGTTCGATCGCGACGGAGTAGCCGCCAGAACGACTTGACCTCGGGCCAAATCGATCAGCATCTGTTTCGCCTCGATGCTCGTGCGGTCGATCAGTTCATGGTCGGGTTGGTTGAAATAGGAGAGCAAGCAACGATAACAGCCGCGGACGCAAGCCTCACCATCCCGGTTCACCAGGAGATTGACGTCACCCGCGGTGATTGCTTCATCGACCCCGTCGAAATGCATCAGGGTCAGTGCCTCTCGCGCCACTTTTCCTAATGCCTCCGGCTCCTCCACCAGTCGGCTCAGCACTCCAGCTCCGCCCTCTGTGGCTTCATAGGCCAGAATGGATCGGCGATTGTCGCGGGCTGGGAGCGGCTCGCCGAGAATCTCACCTTCCTCCAACTGGAACACGACCTCGATCCCGCGCATAAGGGCGTGTTGCACGGTCGCGATGGTCTCGGGAGCATAGGCTTCCGGTTCGCGGAAGCGGAGCAGGAGCGCATTCTTGCGGTCACGCACAATCGGAACGATCCGAACCGGCCTGACGACGTCCGGCGGCACATCAACCTCCGGACCCTCCTCTTCGGACTTGGCCCAGTAGCCGCTCCGTGGGTCGATGTGGAAGCCGAAGACGGTCTGATTCTTGCGCCGCTTCAGCCCCTTGTTGATCCGGCTGATCTCGGCGCTGTTGGCATACTGAAGGGCGAGGATGGAGGTCTCGCCGCAACGGAAATCGGCCTCGGTGATCTGTACCCGGCCATCCCGTTTCGGCCAGGAGAAAACGGTCTGGATGTCGAAACCCTGACGGACCCGTTCCTCATCATTCGCGGTGATCCTGTCGGCGGGCGCAGCTTCGACATTGTCGATGCGGAGCGTGCGCTTCACCGGGACTTCGCCAGCCATTGGCGCATCACAGGCATGGCATCGGTCGACCTCACCTTCATGGCAGGCGCCACAGTTTGGACAAATGTAGATGTCCTTCGTCGCCAGTTCCGACCCATCGCCGGTGCGGACTTCCGGCGGCAGCTTCGCCTTCATGACCCGATAGGCACGGCCTTCGTGATAAATCAGGCTGCGCGGTCCGAATTCCGAAATCGCCAGGAAGCGGGCGCGCTGGAGGAAGGAGCCGGTTTTGCCCTCGCCCGGAATGAAGGCGTAGAGCGGCAGGCGGGGGAAATTGTAGCCCGGCAGGAAGCCCTCAGTCGCAAGATAGCGATAGGAATAGAAATCCGACCCGCTCGACTCACCACCTCGTTCGAGGATGGCGATCTGGTCGCTCGCCTGCATCTGCGCGGCCTTGATCTTGCGTCGGTCCGCGCCAGAAAGTCCGGCGATTTCGGAGCGAGCATTGGCTTCCCTCAACTGGGTTCGGGCAGAATTGTACAGTTCCCGCCAGCGGTCGAAGGCGCGATCGAACTCTTGCGGTGCCTGTCTGGCAACCTCGAGCACGAAGTCGTCCGGACCCCCCATCCATGACGGTTTGCGCCCTGACACCGCAGCAAGAATCTGATCGAGCACCCGCTTCATAGGAGCACATGCTGAAACCACGAGACTGGGCTGGTTTATGACGTCGAGCACTTCCTGCTTCAGTGGATAGTTTGCCATGCCGAGGTCGAGGATCTCCGGAATGTCCGGGGAGAGCGCCAGCTTCGCCTCGGCGAGCCAGACGGCGTGCAGATGCGAGCGCACCAATTCTTCGTTGGTGATGTCCAGTGCCGGGGGGCGCACGACACCGGCCACCATGTCGTTACGTCGTTCGAAGAAATACTGATCGTGTGGCGACTGGGCGGCGCAATAGGTCACGATGATGGCAGCCTGACCCGACCGTCCGGCGCGACCGGCACGCTGAGCATAGTTGGCTGGGGTCGGTGGCACGTTTCGCAGATAGACGGCGTTCAGAGCCGAAATGTCGACGCCGAGTTCCATCGTCGGCGAGCAAAAGAGAGCCGGCAGGAACTGATCGGATTCGCCACCCGCTTTGATTTCAGCGACATTCTCCTCGAGCTTTGCCTGATCGTCGTCTTCGAAACGGAAACGCCATTCCCGCCATTCCCGCTGCTTTTGCGAAACCTGAGCCGTATGCTCGCGACCTTCGAGGCCCCAATAGGTGCTCTGGCCCCGTCGTTCCAAGTCGAGAGCGATGGCATGATAGTGGTCGTGGAAGTACTGGTTCCCCTGGGCCTCGCCGCTGCGGATCGCTTCGCCGGGTATCAAACGGACCGCTGACGGCGAGAGGCGCCAGCCGTGGAGATCGGCCTCGATCTCGACGCGGGAAACAAGTCCTTCGCGGGCCAGAAGTTCCATCAGGCCGGTCATAACGGTCAGGTAGTCGGTCTTGTTGAGCTTCGTTCCGATGACACTCTTGCGGTTGATGAGCCGACCGATACGGGAGTTATGCCCCCCACGGATAATGGTCTGCTCTTCCCGCAGGCTGACCCGATCCTTGCCAGGCGCCTGCAGAAACAGCGTCGTTCTGCTCCTGGGCGTCTCCTTCTGATCGATTGCCCATGGATCTCGAAGAAGGTTCCGGGATTTTTGGGCGATGGTATCGAGAACCGTCAGATCGAGCGCCTCGGTGCTGACCGCCAGTCCCTCGAGCATCGCCCCGAGAATTTCCCGGAGCACCTTCTTTCGCGCTTTTGTGTTGAGGGCTCCAAGACCAGGCAGCACGGCGCCCAAGTTCTCTCCATCGGCGGCGATGTCATCGAGCCCGACGAACTCTACATCGATGAGTTTGAGTACCGAGAGGCTGGGATTTGTATAGCGCCACCCTCTGCGCAAGTCGGTCCAGACGCGATGCGCGAGAACTTTGGCCAACGCGCGCTGGGCGTCTTCCCGAACGACGGCACCCCCCTCAGGGTCCAGCATCCAGTGGATTCGTGAATCCTTGTTCGATGCGGTGAAGCCGAGTGCCTTGACCACGCGCAGGCCAAACTCGTCTTCGGTCATTCCATTGTCGCCGGCATCGAGGACAGCCCGGAGAATTGCCCCGCGAAGGAGGCTGACGAAGAGAAAATCGTTGAAGTGCCCTGCCTGCAACGCAGCGTCCTGCCGGTTGTCGGTAAAGCCGAGGAGCTTGCGCTTCTTCGAGGGGACCCCGCTGTCGTCACCGTTCATCCACTCGAGCGCGGTCGAGACGAGCAGTGTGGTGGCCGAGCTTCGGCCTTCGCCCGAAAGACCAGCAAGTTTGCTGCGTTCCCGCATGCTGGGATGCGGCTGATCGAGGCAGCAGGGGCAGAAGCCGAACCGGCCTGGGATAAACCAAAAGCTCGCACCAGACCGGCTGTGCCGCCCATCCGGACTCGCCGTTATCATCTCCGGCATCCGGCCTTTCCGGTTCGAGCGAAGACGCTCGATGCCGTTGCGTTCTTCGCGCCAGTCTTCCGGGTAGGTTTCGATCTCTCCAGTGAAAGCGTAGTCGGGATCTCCGTCACCGGTCGGCGTCAGATATCCCGCAACATCGCCATCCTGATCGTCGATTGGCGTGTCGTCGATATTTCGAGGCAGGAAGCGGATTCCATCCGCGTCCTCGATCCTTGTGACGACATGCACCTCATGACCGCACTCCCGACAGAACCGTGTCGGATAGAGACGGTGACCAGGCGCATGAGGGTCTTCGAGCTGCCCCTCGAACAGAACCCGCCGGGGGCGCTCGGTCAGGGTCGCGAAAATCTCTCCTGCGCCGGAGATGAACCGATGAAGCTTGAAGGCAAGAAAAGCCGCTGTTCCCGATCCGCCGCGTTCCGTCTCAGGCAAGCTGACTCTGGTCAGAAATCGTTCAAGAGCGGCCCGGCATGTTTCTGCATCGACACCGGCATCCTGTGACAACAGTTCGACCGCTTCTCCGAACGGGATCGGTTTCTTGCGTTTGAGTTCCTGACCGTCTTCGAGACCGATTGCGAGCTCAGCCCAAACCGCCAGCGGATGGCTCCGCAACATCTCGTCTGTGAGCGTTTCGGGTAAATTCTTCTCGATAACCTGCGCGAGTTTTGGCCGGATATCTTGGAGTTTCAGCGTATCGTCCGTAGCTCGCTGGAGAGACTCGTCGATGACCGCCTCGGGGCCGATCATGGTCCCGAACAGGCGGGAAGCAACATCGGCGACGGCTTTGACTCGGCCCGCATCCGATCCTTCGCTGGCCATGGTGGCCGAGGTTCCGATACAGACCGGAGCCTTGTCTGGCGCACAACGGTTCCGCAGTCGCCGGACAAGGATCGCCACATCCGCACCTTGGCGACCTCGGTAAGTATGTAACTCGTCAAGAACAATGAATTCGAGTCCGTTGGCGTTGTCGATGACCCTGGTGTCCAGCTCGTCCTGGCGGGTCAATAGAAGCTCCGCCATCATGAAGTTCGTGAGCAGAATATCTGGCGGGTTCTCGGCGATCCGCTGGCGCTCTTCTTTGCTTTCCTGGCCGGTGTAGCGCCGCACGATGGGCTTCTGGTCTTCGGGCAGACCCGACTGCGAGATGAACTTCTCGATCTCTTTGATCTGGCTGTTCGCGAGTGCGTTCATCGGATAGACGATGATCGCCCTCGTCTTGCGCGGCCGCCCGGCCTTACGGGCCTGCACGATGGCATCGACGATCGGCACAAAGAAGCAGAGTGATTTCCCCGAGCCAGTTCCGGTCGTCACCACGAAGCTCTGACCTGCACGCGCTTTGGCGATGGCTTGGGCCTGATGGCGGTGAAACCGAAGCGGTGTTTCCCCGAACCGAAAGATCTTGCCGGTGACGTCGTTGAGGTCACCTGACGCGACGAGATCATCCACCGTGGGCCCCGAGAGGAAAAGTGGGTTTAGCGACAGAAGCGATTCGGGCCAGAACCGCCCAATATCGTATTGCCGCCCGATTTCGAGACCCAGATCTTCAGCGCGAATAGTGCTAAAGGATCGGGAGAACCGAGCATAGGAGTCAATGAGGTGGTGGTCGAACTCAAAGGCCTTCATGGAACTACCTCGCTAACACTGACCGGTTTCCGCCGGCCGAGTTGTCTACCCAGTCGCTACAGCCGATGGGCCGAGCGTTGCGAACTTGGTCGCGGGTTCAGCGAGGTACGCATGTTCATGGCTACCACCTTGCTTCTGGTAAAGCTGCGCATCCTTGCCGCCGACGGCGAGTTCGGAGTTCGATTTCTCAAGTAGGTACAGATCCATCGTGTGAGCATGGTGGTCCGAGCGGAGCCGGATCAGATATGGCGCTAAACGCGCTCTTTGCGCGTCAGTGATCTGCATCGATTTCCCCTTGTCGACAGTTTCGATCTTGTTGTCCCGTAGTGACGGAGCTGTCACCACCTTCATCTACGACACCGTACGCACGCAACCTGATGTGCAACAAGCACTTTGCGTTCCCTCTGCGTGCGGCCCACGATCTGGCGCAGCGCAATCAGCGCTCGCCTTCCTGAGAACCGGTAGTGGGTATTGGGGGTAGTCTAAGCCCCTTGCCGATCTCACTTTTTATGGGAGCGACGCCGCTTGATAGTCCATTTATTCGGGTTGATCGAGTGTGCCGTGAGCCAAGCTCCTCAAGAGCTGGTAGCCGTCGGCGCATGGACGCCGGCCTATGCCCATTGATCGCCGAGTATGGCTGGATATCGTTGTAGTCGTGCCGTTAGCGGGTGACCACGCGGCGGGCGGGCGCAACGCCGAACTCAGCTACAACTTCACAAAACGTGATTTTCCGGTCGGAGGCGATCAAGTCGCGGCCGATCGTGGGCAGGCGCCGTCAGAAGAGAGGTGTCCGCGATAGCCCGAAGCTTGTCCGTGATCGCCCGTATGCTCAGGAAAAACAGGCTATTGGAACCGGGATTCTAGGTTCACCGGCACGCAAAGCAGACCACAGTCGGTCTATCGCGGACATCACACAATACCGGCGGCATACTCCGCACGCTTCCGGCATCAGCCCCGATCTAGCTCAGTGAGCTCGCCGTCTTTCTGACCAAGTGCGCCGCTTTCTTCGAGGTAATCGAGAATGTGCTGATAGTCCTCAAAGAACCTCCTCCAGGCACGCATACCTCCAAGTTCCCCGACAGCCATGATCATGGCCTGGTGAGAGGCAATGAGCACGGCGTTCTGTCTCTCCAGATCTGAAATCTTCCTCTTGGCCTCTGCCAGCAACAGACTTTCACCTTCACCAAGACGCCCGCGGTTGTTGTTCGCTAGCCGCTTCACGGTCTTGGCCAGCTCCTGGCACCGTAAGACCTGGGAGCGCTTGGCAGCGTCTCGGGAAAGCGTCGTGTGGGCGACACCAAGTTCGGTCGCGACAGCACGAAGCGAGATTTTACGGCCGGCAGCAATCAGATCGCGGCAAACGTTGCCAATTTCGGGGCAGGGGGTGTCATAGGGGTTGGCGTTTAATTCGGCTGTCATAGCAAGCCTTCGATTTCCCGATGCCCGAATGGTCGACTGAGTTCCTCGCCGTCGGGAAACACCTGATTTCCCGGCGCCGTGGCCCGGGCCTTCTCAATAGCTTCCAGGCGTTGCTCGGCCTGCCGTCGAGCACCGGCTTTGGCCGACTGGGACCCCGGGTGCTGGTCAATAGTGCTGAGGAGAGTGCGGTAACGTCCAGCAAGCTTATCCAGCTGTCGGTTTTCGAGCTCGGAACCTGTTCGGACGAGATGACAGCAACCGTTGAAGCACTCCAAATGCTTGGGGCAGGGCTCGACGACAAAAGAATTCATGCAGAGACCGTAGGGTGTGATCTGCATGCCATCGGCTTCCGTTGCGAGGAAGACAATCGCAGCCTCATCACCTTCCGAAACCTGGATCCGCCGGAACTCGTCAGCGATCGGACCCCGAGCGCGCCCGGCGCTGATGAGTTTGAACGCATCTCGCGCGGGCCCAACCAGCAGCTCTGCCGAGCCCTCTGGGAGTTCCATGTCATCGAGCTCCTGGGCCAGAGTACGGCTGTCGTATTCGTGGCTTTGGACGACACTCTTTCGTCCGAACCGGTTAGTGATGATCGTGTCGGCAACTCCCGCCGCGAACAGTTCGTTGTTGTGCATGTGGCGTGAGGAGTGACTCTTGAAGCAGAGTGATCGGTGCTCCGGCTTGCCGTACTTCGCATAGAAAGACTGGCCGGCGCTTGAGCCGGAGTTCTTCGCGCCGAAGGCATTGCTCATGTCCTGTGGTGTGAGACGTCCGACAAAAGCATAGCGTGTAATGTCGCACACACCTCCATTTCGGCCCTCGATGAGTGCGCGCTTCGGCACCAGAAACAAGCATTTATCGGCCGCCAGTTCGCGCCCGCTTTCGAGTGGGAAAGGCTCTGTGTCGCTAAGTTTGGTGGGAATGTTCAATCTGATTTTGTCCTCCAGCCTCCCGATCGGAACACCAACATTTGAAAGTCGCCGGCCAGTCTCATTTGGATTGAACTCCACACGCGGAATCCATGCGTTCTCCTTCCGCCCGAAGAAGGTCCGCAGTGGCTGGGTGTAGCCCGCCCCATTTCGTTTTAGGCTGTCTTGGTAGTCTCGGATCTCATGCAGCACCTCAATGTCGAAGGAGGCACGATATTTTTCTGCGAGTTCGCTGTTGAAGCGGCCATCGAGGCCAAACGGATTGCCGGTCAACTGCGTGAAGACACCTTCGAGAGGAACGACATCGTCGACACTAAACTCGGGAAGAATCCGGTCGGTCCTGAGCTGTTCGGAAAGCCGTCTACGAAGCGGGGCAGTCAAAGCCATGACGGAGCTGACAATCTCGGAGATGCGGTCTTCGAAGAGCCTGAGAACCGACGTCGTAGTTTCTGCGTAGATCACGCCTTTTGGGTCTCGCAACTCCTGTTTTTCCGCGAAATGCCGAAGGAACAATGTGTAGTCAACGCCACCGACTAGAGAAGGCCGTCCACCGCGTTGGTCGAAATATGGCTGGTTGATAAGCGGATCAGTGGGGATCGTGACGGTTTCACCGACGCGCAAACCCATCAGGAGGTGCAGTTCGGCCGCAAGAAAGCGGACAGCATCGTAGGTGCTCCCAGGCCGTTCCTCGAGCAATATGCGGAGAAGTTCCCAGAACTCAGTAGCGCCAGGAAGTCGATCTTTCCGCCGTCGTTCATCGATCGATTTTCGGATCGTCGAGACGTCCGGCTGGCGCTTCCTTTGAGCCCCCTGTTTCCTGTGGAGCGGGCAGTGTATCGAAAGGCCCAGATCATCAATCACGACGATTTGGGCCTCAACCAGCGATCTAAGCTTCTCATTCTTGTCGACCCGCGCGATCGCCTCGAGCGCGCGCACAACATCTTCCCGCGTGATTTCCCAAGGCTCCATCTCCGGGCAACAGGTCGCAAGGGCCCGTAGCGGACGAACGATGCCGTTGCTGGTGTGTAGCGCGCTGTTTCGCAATTCAAAGAGCGACCTGACCGTCAGAGCCTTGATCAGATCTGCCCACCCTTCAGAGACTGGATGCTTTGCGACCACTTCCTCGGCTTCGGGATTGAGGGCGGCCAGCGTCCGCCCGTCGGTACCGAGATCCCTGAGGATGATCGCCGGCGGCTTAGGCGTCCCGGTGAGTTCGCCAAGATCCCAGCGGAACGCCTTTTTAATCTGGCCGGTTTTGTCGGTCGGGGTTTGCCAGGAAACGCCGTTTTTTATTGCTACACGCTGGTAGCTTTCGACAAAGCGCGAAAAAGTTTCATGAGGAGGGGCTGTGGTCATCGACTTGCGTCCTAGCCTTCGAGGTCTGCGATGATTGCCTCGATGGTATCAAGGACACGGCGAAGCTGACCGTATGCGGGCGTCACCCTGTCGCCCTTGCTCGTGCTAACGAACTCCGCGACGATGCTCCGAATTGAATCGCGAGCGGCCTCATGGACCGCAATTTCCCTCAAATACATGAATTTGTGGCAATCATAGCAGGCCAATGCGGGTGTCTTGGGGCAGAAGGACTGACCGATGGCACAGCCACCGATGCCGGCGATCAGATGGCCGTGCGGCGCGCCGGAAATCTGTTGGTCCTCGGGTAGCTTGTTCAGCTCGTCGATGTTGACGCTTCTGGACTTCAGAGCTGTGTCGATTGCCTGGAATAGCGGAGACAGCCCCAGGGCTGCGTTGATCTTTTCAGCCTGGGTGGGGCTCATCTCAATATAGGCGTCGGCAGTATCGATGTCGGAATGCATGAGGAATTCGGCCAGCTCTAGCCGGGTACATCCTGCATCCGCCTTTCGTTGTGCCGCTGTGTGGCGGAGTTCATATGGCGTTCGCCGGATACCGGTGATCTGCTCCGTCAGCTCTGCAACTACCAACGTCACTTCGTGAGGGGAGATTCCGAATAAGGAGTCTTCGCGATCAAACAAGACCTTGCGATCGATTGCCTGGCGCTGTTGCAACCATTTTACAAATATCGGGGTCCAATCTCGCTTCACCTTTCGTGTCTGCTCTTGCCCATTCCGTCTCGCACGCTGCTTTGCGAACCGAAATGTAATGTGAATGATTGCCGACCCGTCTTGGGTTCGATGAACACGAACATGAGAAGCGTTTCGGTTCGCAATCTGAATTGGTCGCATAGCGTGCTGAAAACAACACATTAGGATGCAGGCATCACGAAGAATACGCGCGGAGGTATCTGTATAGCGGTCAGAACCTATTTTCAGACTCAAGCTATCAAAAAAGCTGACGATTTTACGCTCTTCATCAAAGTCCAAAATCGCGCTCGCGTCACGAACGGTTCGATATTTTGATCTAACGCTTGGTGATCGTATCGTTTTCAGTACATTGGCGTGGGCATCTTCCCATCCAGCAGCGCCTATCTGGCAGAAATATCGCAATAGCGCTTTTCCAGCAGCGAAATAGCTTGCGTCCGATAGAACATCCGCCGCAGAAGAGTACTGTTCACGTAAATAGCGGAGACAATCAGACGGGCTATTGCAAGCGTGATCCAATAATTTATGTTGGATTAAAATTGTTCGAATTAAAGATGATGAATACCTTGCGGCCGAAACAGGGTGTTTTATGAGTCTGTCAAACGTAAAATGCTTTAATATGTGACGTACAGATTTATCAATATTTTCAAAATTTACGAGAGATATAGTTCCGTTTACGTCTATTTTCCAAATGTTATCTTCGGTGCGAATTGAGCGCACCTTCTCTTCGTACTCGTCGAAGTATCGAACGATGGGAGGAAGGGTTCCTAAGCCTTTAGATACCAGCGCAATTGCGGCGCCAGAGGAGGCGGCGACAAAATCTGACGGTTTTTTGGGGGGCTCCATTTATTGATCGTCACTCCAGGTTGCTTGGAGCGATTGATCTCAAAGCGGCGATGTGTGCATCAAAATCATCATTCCAGACGGTTTCCACGTGGTGTTCCCAGTAAGCGCGCGCATACAGGCGAGGCATTTCGGATTTGAACGACCATCCGAAAAACGAGCGAAGCTTCGAAATAGCTTCCTCTTCACCTATGCCAGCTGCTCTGAAATGCGCTAATCGAGTTACGGCGCAGGTATGTCTGAGGTCGTGCGCGCTTATTGTCGGTTTGCGCATGTTGTCCGTTAAAGTTTTGCGAGCCTTCTCTGACAGAAAGCGAGACGCTCGAACGAAGATATCTGTAACACCTCTGGACCCCAGTGGTCCCCTGCGGGAGTTGAGAAAAAGGTGCGGGTAGGGCGACTTACCTCGGAAGTGATTCACATAGACATCTATGTGCTTTGCAACTTCTCTCGATACAGGTATCTGCCGGACGCTTTGCGCATTTTTGAGGGAAGGGGGGTCGCAAAAGCGAGGGTCTTCGTCCTCAAACAAGTTCGTCACATTCATCCAAAAACGCGGGCGAAGTGTCCGATCATCGGTGCCCATTTTGACGGCATCAACAGGAAGAAGGAGCGCCTCGCCGCGGCGTAGGCCCTGGTGAAGCAGGCACAGCAGAAGGCACATATTCCTCCGCCTCAGCCATTCTGAGCGAAACGGGTTCTTGGCGCTGGTAGGATCAAAGAGCTCATAAACCTCCTCAATCGCCTGCGCTGGCAGGGCTCGCAAAACGGATACTCGCTTGACCGCCGGATTCGGGGAAAGGTTGCGGTATTTAAGCTCCCATCGTGTGACCTGTGCCTTTAGATCAACAGCCTCATGCTTCTCATGCTGACTGGCCGCGATATCCCCTAGGGTGTCGAACAGGAAGGCGCGCACGGTTCTCCAGCGCTGATTGGCGTCAGAACCAGACTGAACGGCACGATTTCTCTCCGCCACGAAGAATGCCTCGATGACTATGGCAAGCTCCTTCATTCCAAGGCTTGCGATCAGCTGATCGAGCTTGTCCGATCCAAAAAAGACAGACGCAAACCGATAGAATGAATCAACGGCTGCAAGTTTCTCGTGGATCGTTTTCGCAGAAAGCCCCGACCAGTGCTGAGCGCTGTAGACTGTCGCCCAATACCGCGGCGCCTCCGGATCAGATCGAACCGCAACGGGTCCAGCGCATGCTCTGGGGACGAGATTGCTTGGAAGTCGCCGCACGGCCATCTGTCACCTCAAGAAGCGTTGCCAGCCCTTGACGGCCTAACGCGTGCCAAAGTCAATCCACGAGTATTTGAGAGGAGCAAGGAGCTCGTCGCCGCACTTAAAGCTCTAAAGAGCGCCAGCTTACATACCGCGCGAACTTGCTGACATGTTGTCACTGCGCACAAACATATTGCTGTTAGATGCAGAAAAGAAATAGCAAAATTATCTCAGTAGATCTTGGGGAGGTCGGCCGCGCACCAGTTCAATAACTTCCTCTGTAGCGCATAATAAATATTATGAGAAATATTGGATCGGTATCGGCATGGTGCCATATCAGGCTGTGATGTCACGAAAACATGCCGGGAATCGGTGTTACAGTTGTAACGAAGCGCTCCGTGTATCGCGTCTCGAGAGGTTCCCTCATGTCGTTTCCCGCTCTTGTCCTCCTCGGTGCCCTGACCGGGCTTCAGGGCGTCGCGTCGATCGCAGGCACCGAGGTCCAGCTCGCCGAGGGTGACGCGCACTACAGGATCGACACTGCGACACTGACTGTCACCGGGATCACGCCCGGCGGTCCGGTTCCGCTCATGTCGGCGGTCGAGACCGCCGGTGTCGTCAGCATGCTTGAAGCGTCAGGTGCGAGCGCGAGCTGGCAATGGCCGGAGACCGGCTTGGCGTTCCTTGTCCGGATCGAGCACGAAAACCTGGTTCTGCAGGTCACGTCCGATGAACCGTCGGAACTGGACTGGCCGCTGGCATCGCCAGCGGCGGCGGAATGGGCCGTGCCCGATGGCCAGGGCATGATCCTGCCGGCCGGACATGCCGATCTGGCCGGATGCCGGGCGGGCTCGGGCGCCCTGTCCTATCCCGCCTGGGCCTATCTGACCGCCGCGCACAGCGGCGCATACGCCCTGTCGGACGGGCTGCAGGCGGAAATCTGCTGGCCCGAGGACGCTGCGGGCGCCGTTCGTCTGCACTACACTTTCGCGCCGGAGGCGCCGGTGCTGGAACTGGCCCTGTCTGCAGGACCCGCCGACCCGCTCGCTGCGGCCCGGCTCTATCGCGAGCGCCTGCAAATGCGGGACGGTCTGATCACCTTTGCAGACAAGCAGCCTGCGACCGCGCCGCTCGATCGGCTTTTCGGCGCGCCGCACGCCTATGTCTGGGGCGATGGACGGAGTCCGGCCTTTCTGGACGATCTGGCAGCCGTCGGCATTGAGCGCATCCTGCTGGCCTATGAGGCCGATGGCTGGGACGAAGCCCTGCGGCCGGCCTATCTGGCGGCTGCGGACGCTGCAGGATGGCTGGCCGGCCCCTATGAAAGCTTCGCCAATGCCCAGCCCTCCGGCGAGGCCGACACTGTCACGGCGGACTGGGGCGATCTTTTCCCGGCTGGCTGTATCACCGGAGAAGACGGCGCGCGTCATACCGGCTTTGCCGGACGCGGCTGCGAGCTTTCCAGCGAGGCGCTGCGACGCCGCGAAGGCGCACCGAATGTGGCCTCGCGCTATGCCGGTCATGCATCGGCCGGCGCACGCCATGTCTTCCTCGATGTTGATGCCTTCGGCAGTTTCTATGCCGACCACCATCCCGATCATCCCATGGGCCGCGTCCGCGACCGGCAGAACCGGCTCGAGCGAATGCGAAGCGCGATCGACGATCACGATCTTGTTCTGGGATCCGAGCATGTCGGCGGCTGGGCACACGGCGTGACGCATTACTCGCATGGCGGCAACAGTGCCAATCTCGACGCCATCTGGCCGCTGCTGCGCCAGCGCGAACGGTTCGGCGGCTATTGGCCCGAAGACCATCCGCGCCGCTATTTTCAGCCAGCCGAGCTCACCGATGCGGAAACCGAGGCCCTGTTCTCACCGGCCCGGCGCCTGCCGCTGTTCGAGGCGGCCTTCCACGATGCGATGATTTCCACCGACCGCTGGGAGTTCGGGCAGGCAAAATTCCCCGCCCTCGCCCCGCGCCGCTTTGCCCTGGCCCTGCTCTACGGCACGCCCACGCTCTGGCATCTCGACCGGCGCGAGCTGGCCCGGGTCGCACCGCAGCTGCGCGCTGCCGAGACCGCTTTCCGCGAAGTTCATGGTACGGATGCGCCAGCCGCGATGACCGGCTTCGAATGGGGCAGCGATGACCGCCTGGTCCAGCGCACCCGGTTTGCCAATGGCCTTACGGTGACCGCGAACTTTTCCGATGCGTTCCGTGACGGGCTTGAGCCGGATTGTGTCCGGGCCGAGCGTGACGGTGAAAGCCAGATCGTCTGCCCGCCGAACTAGCACCACCAACTGGGACGCGCGGATCGCCGCATCGTCCTGTCAGTCCTTGTCTGCTAGACAGTGCGATGAAACGCGAAAAACCCGGAGCCTCTTCATGATCGATCGCCGTGCCCTCGTCCTGTCCGGTCTTGCCTGCCTGGCCCTGAGCGGCCGTGCCCGTGCCGGGGATCACCCCGTCATGGTGGTCTACAAATCACCGACCTGTGGCTGTTGCGGTGCATGGATCGAGCATGTCGAGGCGGCCGGTTTCCGGGTTGCGGTCCGCAACATGCCGGATGTGGTGCCGGTCAAGACCGAGTTCGGCGTGCCGCAGGCCTTGTGGTCCTGTCACACGGCCCGGATCGGCGACTATACGATCGAGGGACATGTGCCCGCCGAGGATATCCTGCGAATGCTGGACACCCGGCCGCAGATTGCCGGTATCGCGGTACCTGGCATGCCGGCCGGATCGCCGGGGATGGAAGTCCCGGGCTATAGCGAACCCTATGATGTTTATGCCTTTTCCGGTGACAACCTGGCGGTTTTTGCCAGCCATGAGGGCTGAGGCTCCCTACTCCGGAGCGTCGTCGAAGCGCACGCGCTCACCATCCCAGATCAGCCGCATCCCGTCATAACCGGGCCAGACATGCTCGGGCAGCGTGTCGACCAGCACATCGTAATCCAGCGTGATGTGCATATTGGTCAGCACGCCGAAACGGGCGCCGACCCGCTCCAGCGCTTCAAGCGCATCATCGACGGTGAAATGTGTCGGATGGGGTTCGCGGCGCAGCGCATCGACAATCCAGCAGCCCACACCGTCCAGCAGCGGCACGCTCGCCTCCGGCAAGGCGTTGATGTCCGGTGAATAGGCGATGTCGCCGACACGGAATCCCAGAGAGCGGATCGATCCATGCTCCTGGTCGACCGGAATGAGCGAAACCTCACCGCCCGGCCCGTCAATCGACACCGGCTCGCCGAAATGCGGCATGTCGCGGCGATCGAGAATGGCCGGATAGCTGGAGCCCGGCGGTGTGTCGAATGTGTAGCCGAAGCGCGACACCAATGTTGCTGCTGTGGGGGAGTCCATCCACACGGGGATGCGCTGACGTTGCAGGTATGCGAAGGCCCGCAGGTCGTCGATACCGTGGGTCTGGTCGGCATGGTCATGGGTCAGGACGACACCGTCGATCCGGGTCACCCGGGCTGACAGCATCTGCTCCCGGAAGTCGGGCGACGTATCGATCACGACCCGGGTCACCGCCTCCCCGCCATCCAGATCGGCACGGGTCCTGGCCCGCTCCACCAGGGCGGAACACCGGCGGCGGCGATTGCGCGGGTTGTTCGGATTGCAGTCGCCCCAATCGCCATTCGCACGCGGCACACCACCCGAGGATCCGGTGCCCAGCAGGGTTATCCGGACCAGACCCGTCACGGTTTCTCGATCCGGTCGAACAGATTGAGCGCGGCTTGTGTGGTCCGGGCTGCACAATCCTCGACCGTCCAGCCCTTCACGGCAGCCAGCCCCGCCGCGACATCGGGCAGGAAGGCCGGTTCACAGCGTTTGCCTCGGTGCGGCACGGGCGCGAGATAGGGACAGTCGGTCTCCAGGATCACCCGGTCATCCGGAACTTCATCGCGAAACACGGCCCGCACATCCTCGGCCTTCTTGAAGGTCACGATCCCGGACGCGGAGAACCAGGCACCCAGACGGGCGGCCCGCCGGGCCAGATCGGCGCCCCCGGTATAGCAGTGCAACAGGGGCCGGAAGGCCCCCTTCCCCATTTCTTCTTCCAGAAGATCCGCCATCGCCTCATCCGCTTCACGGGTGTGCAGGACGAGCGGCAGATCCGTCTGGCGCGCCGCCTCGATATGCGCTTTCAGGCTGGCGAACTGGTCCTCGCGCGGGGAATAGCCATAGTGAAAATCCAGCCCGGTCTCGCCAATGCCGACGACCTTGGGATGGCGGGCGATCTCGGCCAGCTCGCCGGCGGTGATGTCCGGCCGGTCCTTGGCGTGGTGCGGATGGGCGCCGATCGTGCAGTAGATGTCGTCATGGGCCTCGGCGATGGCGGAGACGGCCTCGAAATCGCTCAAACGGCAGCAGATCGCGATCATGCGCTCCACGCCGGCCGCACGGGCCTGTTCGATGACGGCGTCGAGATCGTCGGCAAACTGTTCGCCGTGAAGATTGACGTGTGTGTCGATGAACATGATGGGTCTCAGGCGACTTCCTTGCGCGCGGCGTCCCGGGCAATCGAAAGGGCCGCTAGCGCGCTCTGCTTCGGGTCGAGATAAAGCGCCTCGGCATCCCGGACAAGCGAACCAAGCTCCCGCCAGGCAGCAAGCCAGGCTGTCACGTCTTCGCCATTGGCAGCCCGCCGGCGCGCCTGATTGCGCAGGGCACCGGCCAGCGCCTCGTAGAACAGTCCGCGCAGATCCTCGCCGGCCTTGGTTGAAACCCGGTCCGCCAGACGGCGCATTTCCGGTTCGCCGGCCCCGCGCCCTTTCTCCACGATGGCCTCGACATCGCGGGCCAGGCCGACGCCGCCCGAAACATGCAGGGACAGCGCCCGTCCCGGCGCGCCCGCAGCCAACCTGGACGCAGCGAGGGCATCGCCGGCGGTTGCATCGCTGATCCCGGCAAGCCAGTCAGCCGTCTCCTCCACAGCCGGAGCCCGGAGGTCGAGCCGGCGGCAGCGTGAGCGGATGGTGGCTGGCAAACGGCCTGGCGTATGAGTCACGAGAAACAGGACACCGCGTTGCGGAGGTTCCTCAAGAGTTTTCAGCAAAGCATTGGCCGCATTGGTATTCATCTCGTCAGCGCTGTCGACGATACAGACCCGCCAGCCGCCCTTGGCACCGGAACTCATCTCGAAGAAATGTGGCGCCCGACGCGCTTCTTCGACGGTGATCTCGGCGCGCCAGCGCTTGCGCTTGTCGTCCCAGGGCCGCCGCAGCAACAACAGGTCCGGATTGGCCTGGGCTTCCAGCAGCTTGCAGACAGGGTCCTGCGGGCTGGAACCGAGCGGGCCACCCTCTGCCATCGGTGCGGCGCCGAGAACCCGGCGTGCGGCCCGCCAGGCGAAGCTGGCTTTGCCGACCCCGCGCGGCCCGGTGATCATCCAGGCGTGATGCAGGCGCCCGCTTTGCCATGCTTTTGCGAAAGCCTGTTCGGCAGCCACGTGGCCGAACAGGTCATAACGCTCGCGCGGCGGTAGACAGCCCGGCTGGACGTCGGACCCGGTATCCGGATCGCCGCTCATGCCGGTGCGCCGAGCCGTGTCTCGATGGCCTGAAGGGCCGCCGCCGCAACGGCATCCGCATCGGCACGGGCATCCAGCACAACGCAACGATCGGGCTCGTCCGCAGCGATGTCCAGAAAAGCCTGGCGCAAGCGAGCGTGAAAATCTCCGTCGAAACGCTCGAAACGGGTCGCATCCTCGCCGCGCGCGACCGTCCGCTCCAGCCCGGTCCGTGGATCAAGATCGAGCACAAGGGTCAGATCCGGGCGAAATTCACCCAGCGCCGCGCCGTGAAGCTGGCGGATACGGTCAAGCGGCACGCCGCCGGCCGTGCCCTGGTACGCCAGGGTGGAATCGGCAAAGCGGTCGGAAATCACCCAGGCGCCACGAGCCAGCGCCGGTTCGATCAGCCGTTCGACATGATCGACCCGCGCGGCATACATCAACAGCGCTTCGGTGACCGGGGACCAGCGATCGGTCGCCCCTTTGAGCAGGATGTCGCGCAGGACTTCCGCACCCGGCGTGCCGCCCGGCTCCCGGGTGACAACCACATCAAGGCCTTTTGCCGCAAGGGCGGCCTGCAAGGCCTTGATCAGCGTCGTCTTGCCAGCGCCCTCGCCGCCTTCAAGTGTTATGAACTTGCCCCGCACGCCGATCAGCCCCGGATCATGTGGACAAGCGCTGCCCCGATACGGCCCATCAGTCCTTTCCGGGGAACGTCATTCGCTGCGACCAGCGGGAAGTCCTGCGGCTCCATGCCGGGTGCTTCGACGGTCAGGGTCGCGATGACATCGCCATCCGCGATCGGCGCTGGAACGGGGCCGTCATAATTCACGGAAACCGTCATGTCGCGCCGGGCCCGGCGGTGCAGGCCGACAGCAATGTCCTCGTCGACACGAAGCGCGACAGTGGAGGCCGTTCCCATGAAGACCTCGGCTTCATGCTCGACCGTGTCACCGGCCGCAAAAAGATTGTAGACGCCATAATCGGTCAGTGCGGCACGCATCATGCGCTCGGCCTCGGCGGCGCGAGCCGCATTCGAGTCCATGCCATTAAAGACTATAATACGCCGCTCGCCGTCGCGTTCGGCAGATCCGACAAGGCCGTAGCCGCTGTCTTCCGTGTGGCCGGTCTTCAGACCGTCAGCCCCCGAGAACACGCCCAGCAGCGGGTTTCGGTTATACTGGCGGATGCCGTTATAGGTGAATTCCCGCTCGGCCCAGATGCCGTAGAAATCAGGATGATCCCGGATGAGGATACGGGCGATGCGGGCAAGGTCTTCCGCGCTGACCATATGATCCGGATCGGGCCAGCCCGTGGAATTGGCAAAATGCGCGTTCTCCAGACCCAGTTCGCGGGCACGCTGGGTCATCATGTCGGCGAAGGCCGCTTCGCTGCCGCCGATCGCCTCGGCGAGAACAATACAGGCATCATTGCCGGACTGGATAATCACACCACGCAGCAGATCCTCGACCCGCGCACGGCTGTTCACATCCAGGAACATGGTCGACGAGCCCGAAGCCGCGCCGCCGCGCCGCCAGGCTTCTTCGGATACGGGCAGTTCGTCGTCCAGCGACAGCGAGCCCGACTCGATGGCCTCAAGCGTCATCAGCACCGTCATCATCTTGGACATGGAGGCCGGCGGCATGGGCTCGTCGCCATTCTTCGAGAACAGGATCGTGCCGGTCTCGAAATCCATGATCACCGCATGGCTCGCGTCGGTTTCATAGGTGTTCTGGGCGACGGCCGGTGCGGCTGCAACCGGGATGGCGAAAAGAAGAATCGCAAGAAGACTGCGCACGGAGGAACTCCCTGGCCGGAATCAGATGGGGGCGGCTTGGCAACAGGAAGCATCAAAGCGCGGCAAGACCATGGCGTCCAGCGTCACGGACGCAGCAGGCTCAGTCGAGGGTGACGATCCGGGCACCGAACACGCCCCAGTCGGCCAGGCTGGCCCGCGCCGCATCGGCGCCGCTGCGATCAGACCAGCGTCCGAAGAAGACGCGGTATATCGGACCGTGGTCGGACTGGCCGGGCTCGACCCATACGTCTCCGGCTCCCGCAATGCGTTGGGCCAGCCGGTCGGCATTATCCGCATCGCTGAAAGCGCCGAGCTGCAGCGTCACATCCCGTCCGGCCCGCACCGGAACGTCCTCGACAGCCGCGACAGTCCGCGCCATGGCGGGGCTGGACGGTTGTGCAGCGAGCGCGGACGTCGGTACTCCGGCGACGCGGACATTACGCTGAGGTGGGGGAGCGTCGGGATGGGCCGGACCGAGATAGCGGACCCGCACCCGCGCGAGCCCCGACCCCACATAGTCAAGCTCGGTTGCTGCGGCCCGTGACAAGTCGATAATCCGGTCGTCCACGAAGGGACCGCGATCGTTGACGCGCACGATGATGCTGCGTCCGTTTTCCAGATTGGTGACTTCCGCGATCGAGGGAATCGGCAGGGTCGTATGGGCGGCTGTCATCGCGTATTGGTCGAAGATTTCACCGTTGGCTGTTGGTCTGCCGTGGAAATTCGGACCGTACCAGGACGCAATTCCGGTTCGATCATAGCGATCGTCCCGCTGCGGCCTATAGGTCCGGCTGCCGACGCGATAGGGATTGCCGACCTTCTGGTGGCCGCTGTCCGTAGCGATCAGGCCGGCCACATCGATATCGACCGGCGTGGCAGTCCCGCTCGTCTGCGGCAGCGTTGCCGGCACCGAGGGCGGGTAGCTGGAATAGCGTTCGGGCGAGGATGCACATGCCGCAAGCGATGCAGCGACAAGAGCAACAAGAGCGAGAGACAGTCTGGGCAAGGCTGAACCGGTTTTCGCTGACGATACGGAAGCGAGACTAACCCGGATTGGTGAAGGGAGGGTAACCCTGTTTCATGTCGCGACTGTCCAGCGCACCGGCTTCGCCTCGTCTGCGGCGCGTTCTGGCATCCATACTTGCGCCAGCGACCGTATCGCCGTTATCTGCGCTGGACCGGAGGGGTGGCAGAGTGGTCGATTGCGGCGGTCTTGAAAACCGTTGAACCGCGAGGTTCCGGGGGTTCGAATCCCTCCCCCTCCGCCATGCCGTGCGATCACGGCAATGTGCGTCGCAAATGCCTCCGACGGGGCAGGTTGCCACCCTTTTGAAACTTTGCCCGTCGCACCGTCGCCCTTGCGAACCCCGCGGGCTCGATATCGGTTCGTTTCCGTCCGCGACCGCGCCCGCATACCTGTCGCGATCCTTCAAGACGGGCTGGCATGGCATGCGCTAGATGTCCGGGATCGCTTTTGCACACCGGAGTCCCCGCATGATCTTTCGCTACATCATCCTCTATGTCGACAACGTTGCTGCCTCGATGGCCTTCTACGAAGCCGCCTTCGGACTGGAGCGGAACTTCCTGCATGAGAGCGGAGACTATGGCGAACTGAAAACCGGCGAGACGCGGCTGGCCTTTTCCTCAACAGCCCTGATGCGGCAGCTCGGCAAGTCGCCGCAACAGCCGGATGCCAATGCACCGGTCTTCGAGCTCGCTTTCGAGACGGACGATGTGGCGGCCGCCCTAGCCCGCGCCGTCAAGGCCGGCGCCACGCTTAAGCAGGATGCGCGGGCGGAGACCTGGGGTCAGATCACGTCCTATGTCAGCGATCCGGACGGCTATCTGGTGGAGATCTGCTCTCCGGTCCAGTTGCCCAGCGCCGGCTGAGATATCAGCGCTAGACGGCGCGGATCTCCCCGCAGCCTCGCCGGCGTCGCCCCGAACCAGCGCAGGCATTCGCGCGTCATGTGAGCCTGGTCGGCATAGCCGTTTTCACCGGCAATGTCGGCCAGCGTGCGGGTAGATGCGAGGCATTGCGCAGCGCGGCGGGCCCGTGCCAGCAGGCGCCAATAATCCGGGGCCGGCAGAGCGAATTCCCGAAACCGCCGCTGCAGCGTGCGTTGTGATACACCCTCTGCTGCGGCTACAGACCGAAGACTGGCCCCCGGCCTGGTCAGGGCCTCGATTACTTCGCCGAGATCGTCCGGGTCGTGCCGGGCCTCCGCGAGTATGGCTTCCGTATCACGAGGCTGTCCTGCAATGGCATCCAGAGCTCCAGGAGCGAGTTGTGAGCCGGGCCTAAGCCGGAATCCTGTGATGTGTGTTCCCGTTGTCAGCCGAACGTGACGTGGCACAACATCGTGACTGGTCAGAGTGATGCATGGCGGACCGCTGCGCGCCTCGATCACGAGGATATCTCGGCAACCATCAGGGAAAACAGGCGTGTCTTCGTCGCCAGCCGCGGTGAACTCCCACTTTTCGTATCCGCGCCACGCCCTCATCCGGAAGAAATAACAAGCGCGACAGGAAGTGCCTAGACAACGAACGCGTCCGCGTCTGCCCCTGGTTTCGGAATGAAGCCGGACAGCCAGCGGATACTAAAGCCCGGCGGGTGACCGGTCGGCCGCCCTGACCCTCCCAAGGAAGTGTTGCGAGCCTCACCATGATGGCCGACAGGGCCGTCATGCCATCCGTCTTATTCGACTTTCCAACCGGCCCGCGCGTGCTAATCTGCGGAGGCATTCCAGAAAGGAAACTGCTCCGTGAAAAAGCTTGCTACCGGCGTCCTGATCGCCCTGACTGCCCTTTCGCTCGCTGCCTGCAACACAATCCGCGGCATCGGGCAGGATGTTGAACGCGCCGGTGAGGCTGTCCAGGACGCGTCGAGCTAGGCACTGCCGGTACGGTCTTCACAGGGTTTCGTGAGGGGTGCGGAACCCTTTCCTGCACTTATGCGTATCTCCTGCACATGTTCTGCAAATGGAGATTGTTGCGATGAAAAACCTTGTGATCGGCCTTCTTCTTGCCCTGACCACGCTTTCGCTGGCCGCCTGCAACACCGTGCGCGGTGCCGGGCAGGATGTCGAGGAAGCGGGTGAAGCGGTCCAGGACGCCGCGGACTAAGCCGCGCTAGTCAAGGAAGTCCCAGCTGTCAGCGCCGTCAAAATGACGGACCCGCAGATGCGAAATCTGCCCCGGGTCCAGCATGGCGGCGTTGACGGCCATACGCGTCTCTTCCGAGCTTTGTTCCCCGGAACCTGCAGACAGGTTTTCCCAGTGCGTGGTACAGCCGCAATGTCGGCACGACACGAAAGCGAGCGTAGCCTCGCCATGCGTGTAGCGAATCTTGTCCGCGGAATTTCCATGCACGCTGATATCGGCCGCGCTCGCGTGTGCCCAGAGGGCGCCGCTACGCCGGCAATAGGAGCAATTGCAGCGGGTGAGCCAGTGCGGCTCGGCGTTCAGGGTCCAGCCCAGGCGCCCGCAATGACAATGACCGTCGTAAGGCACAGCTTCAGGCTCCCGCGTCCCGCGCGGCCTGCCCCGGTGCACCGCCGATACGGCGCTCCAGCCGGTCGGCGAACCAGCTGATGATGGATTGCCAGAGGGCATCCTTGAGCACCAGGCCTTCCACCTCCGCGTCGAGATTGGGATTGTCATTGACCTCGATGACAAAGACGCCGCGGTCATTCTGCTTGAGGTCGATGCCATAAAGCCCCTGCCCGATCATGCGGGCTGCCTTCACCGCGACATCGATGACCTCGGCCGGAGCATTCTCGACGGCGACGGTTTCCGAACCGCCTTCGGTCACCTTGCCGCCCTCGCCATGCTTGATGATCTGCCAGTGGCCGCGCGCCATCTTGTACTTGCACGCATAAAGCGGCTTTCCGTCCAGCACGCCGACACGCCAGTCATAGGCGGTGGGCATGTATTCCTGTGCGATGATCAGGGCGGTGTCCTTGAACAGTGCCTTTGCGCGCTCTTTCAGTTCGGCTTCGCTCGATACCTTGTGGACCGAACGGCTGAAGGACCCGTCCGGGGCCTTGAGCACGACCGGGCTGCCCAGCCGCTCGATCAGCCCGTCCAGGGACTGGTTTTCGTCCAGCACTTCGGTGCGTGGACATGGCACACCGCCCAGCTCCATCAGCTCTTTCAGGAAAACCTTGTTGGTGCAACGGATCATCGAGGCCGTGTCATCGATGACCGGCATGCCTTCCTGTTCCGCTCGCCGTGCAAAGCGGTAGGTGTAATTGTCGATCGCCGTCGTCGCCCGGATGAACAGCGCGTCGTATTCCGCCAGGCTGGACAGGTCGTTGGGACCGATAGGCGCGACTTCGACACCCATTTTTGCGGCGACCGTTGCGAGGCGTTTCAGCGAGGCCGGGCTCGAGGGCGGCAGGTCCTCTTTGGGATCGGCCAGTACGGCCAGCGACCAACGCGCCGGCACGCGATCCTTCTGGGCCGTCCAGGCCCGTCCCGTATGGGCGTCCAGGCTTTCGAGGAAAAAGGCCCGCGCCTCACCTTTCAGCGTATTGGGTGGAAGCGGACGAATCCGTTCGATCCGGCCGCCCGGATTGAGACTCACTTCGAGCACAGGAACCCGGAACCAGTCGAACAGCAGGCGGCCGAACCGTTTCAGTCCCGGTTCACGCACACGTCCGAACGCCACCAGGAGCGGACCAGTTGGCATGTCGCGCCCTTCGGTCTCCCGCGACAAGGCGGCATCGAGTTCCGGCAGTGCCTGGGCATAGAGTGTCTTGCGCGACAGCTCGACCATGGACTGGGCCGTCGGCACGATCCGGTGGCCGCGCGCCTCGGCCAGCAGCGACGCGTAGTAGCCGTTGGACTGGTAGGCATAGGACCGGGCGAGATTGATGATATTGGGACGGCGCGACATGAAGAGCCGCGGGTTCGCCAGATAATCCCGCACACGCAGAACCTTGTGCGGCGTTTCGTGCTGCGCCACGTCGGTGGCGTGTTCGACGAGAATGAGCCAGTCGCTCACGAGATCGGTGTCTCCCGGGTCCGTGCCGGCTCCTGAGGTTCAAGGAGCGCTTCGAGTTGCAGGGCCGCTTCGCCGTCCTCGTAATAGGCCGGACGCCGCTCGCGCAAGCAAAATCCTTCGCGCTCATAGAGCCGGCGTGCAGCCAGATTACTTTCCCTGACCTCCAGCCGCAGTGCGCCCAGCCCTTCAGATCGCGCCCTGGCGCGCGCGGCCGCAATCAGGGCTCCCGCAATTCCTCGACCGCGCGCGTCCGGATGTACTGCCAGGGAATAGATTCGCGCGGTGCGAGCGCCGCGCCGCAGGCTCAGCGCCAAGTATCCCGCGTTCTCGTCTGCAAGGAAAAACCGGGTCCGGCCACCCGCCAGCATGCGGGCAAGATTGCGCCGTGGGAAACGGTCACGATCGAAGCTGGCGGATTCGATCGCGTCGATTGCCGGGAGGTCGTCCCGGCCAGCCTCACGGACCGCTACCGCTTCCATCGAATGGCGTAGAGGTCGAAGCGCCGGTCACGCAGGTTACGGACGGTGCCTTCCTGGCGTGCCCAGTCCAGATCGGTCAGGTCCAGATCAGCGATCGAGACCGTCTCGACATTCTCCGAGCATTCCTCGGCGATCCCGTCCCGGGCAAAGTTGAAGTCGCACGGCGTGAGAATGCAGGACTTGGCGTACTGGATGTCCATGTTTTCCACGCCTGGCAGATTCCCCACATTGCCGGACATCACGACGTAGCACTGGTTTTCAATGGCCCGGGCCTGGGAGCAGTAGCGCACCCGCATATAGCCTTGCCGGTTGTCGGTGCAGAACGGAACAAAGAAGATTTTCGCGCCCTCATCCGCCAGCTTGCGGGCAAGCTCGGGAAATTCGCTGTCGTAGCAGATCAGGATACCCACCGGACCGCAATCGGTCTGGATCGTGCCAATCTGGTCGCCGCCCTTGATATTCCACCAGTGACGCTCGGACGGCGTCGGATGGATCTTCTCCTGGGCATGCACGGACCCGTCGCGCAGGAAGACATAGGCGACGTTCTGGATATCCCCGTCATCTGTACGGGTCGGGTGTGAGCCCCCGATAATGTTGATGTTGTAGCTGATGGCCAGCTGCCGCATCTCATCCACGAAGCGCGGCGTATATTCGGTGAGCCGCTCGATCGACTGGGCATGCGTCAGACGCGTCTCCTCCAGCGCGAGGAGCTGCAGGGTGAACAGTTCGGGGAAGACGACGAAATCCGATCGGTAATCCGAGGTCACCGAGACGAAGTACTCGATATTGCCGATGAATTCCTCGAAACTCGACACGCGGCGCTGCTGGAACTGGACAGTGGCAACGCGTACCACATCCTTCGAGCCTGGCGGTGCGCTGTCGCTCTTGGTCTGCTCGATCGCATAGGGATTGCGCCAGACCATGTGGGTTGCATAGCCGCCCGATTCTTCGTCATACGGCAGATAGCCCTTGAGCACGCCGATCGGTTCGAAACCCATGCGGGTCTGGAAGCGGATCACCGGGTCGGAAATCTCCTGTGCCATGACTGCGGCGAGATAAGCCTTCGGGGTAGAATACTGTTTGCGCCGCCGCTTCCACTGCGGCATGCGGCCACCGAACACGATTCCCTTGAGTTCAAGACGTTCGGCGAGCTCGCGCCGGGCGTCGTACAGCCGCTGGCCGATCCGCAGCCGCCGCCGGTCGGGATCGACAATGATCTCCATCCCGTACAGCCAGTCGCCCTGGGGATTGTGACGAGACGCATAGCCATTGCCGGTGATCTCGTCCCAGGTATGCGGCTCCAGCGCTGCGGCCTCATCAATAACGAAACTGGCGGCGTACCCCACGATCACGCCGTCATATTCAACAACGAACTGGCCTTCCGGGCAGTTGATCAGCTGACCCTGGATCATGCCTTCCGGATACGGGTCCATCGTTGGATAGACCTTGGCACTCAGGGCGACAATGCCGGGGATGTCCTGCAAGGTTGCATTACGGACGTTGAGGGCGGAGCGGGAAGTCTGGCGAGGCATGGGACCGATCGATCTGCTGTCTGCATCAAGTGGTCTCAAGCCGGTCCCGCCGTCAAGCCGCGCCGCATTCAGGCTGCATGACGGCCTGACATCCTCATCACGATCGCGTGGACCGGGAAGACGTGGCGCGTTTGTGCCCTATTATCGAAATCGACAACGCTAGCTGTGGACCGAAGCCATGTTTTTCTATCGCAAACCCAAGCCTTGGCAGGGGCGCGAAGCGGACGTGACACCGCGCGCACTCTACATCAACCGGCGGCAGATCATGGCGGCCGGTGGTGCCGTTGCGGTGGCCGGCCTTGTCGGTTGCGGCGGGGCCGAGACCGAGGCCTCCACGAGCGCTGAGACTGCGGCTTCTGGTACTGCCGCGGCCCGTCAACCGGCGCCGGCCCCAGGCAGCCTGCAGTATGCCGAAACCGGCTACAGCGTCCCCGACCCGCTCACCCCCATCGATGCCGTCACCGGCTACAACAATTTTTACGAATTCGGTGTCGACAAGTCTGACCCTGCCCGGCACGCGCATGAGATGTCGGTCGATCCCTGGTCGATCGAGGTCGATGGTCATGCCGGACGGACAGGACGCTTCGCGCTCGAGGACGTGGTCGATTTTTCTGCTCTGGAGGAGCGCATCTACCGGCTGCGCTGTGTCGAGGCCTGGTCGATGGTGATCCCCTGGATCGGTGTACCCCTGGCCAGCGTGCTGCAGCAGTTCGAACCAACCGCGGACGCGCGCTATGTCGCTTTCGAAACCTATCTCGACCGGCGCGAGATGCGCGGCACGCGTTTCCCGGTGCTGGACTGGCCCTATGTCGAAGGTCTGCGCATGGATGAGGCGATGAACGAGCTCGCCTTTCTCGCCGTCGGTCTCTACGGCGATGTGTTGCCCAACCAGAATGGCGCCCCGGTCCGGCTCGTCGTACCGTGGAAGTATGGCTACAAGTCGATCAAGTCGATCACCCGGATCAGCTTTGTCTCCCAGCAGCCCGAAACCGCCTGGAACAAGGCCGCGCCGAACGAGTACGGCTTCTATTCCAACGTCAACCCGAATCGCGCCCATCCGCGCTGGAGCCAGCAGACCGAGCGCGTCATCGGCGGCAATCTGTTCAATCGCCGCGAGACGGAGATGTTCAACGGCTATTCCGAACAGGTCGCGCATCTTTATGCCGGCATGGACCTGATCGAGAACCATTGAGCCATGGCCAAGAGTGCGCTCCTGCGCAGTTTCGGCCGTCACTGGCTGAAACCCCTCACCTTCTGGCTGTTGGCCCTGCCCGGGCTCTGGCTGGCCTGGCAATGGGCGATGCTGCTCAACGGTCAGCCGCATGCGCTGGGCTTCAATCCGATCGAAACAACCCACCGCTTCCTGGGCGACACGGCGCTGCGGATCCTGCTGATCTCGCTGGCGGTGACGCCATTCAGGGATATCACGCGCTGGCTGCCGATCATGAAGGTACGCCGGCGGATCGGGCTGGCGGCATTCTGGTATGCCCTGCTGCACGTTGCTGCTTATCTGGGGCTCGATCTCCTGATCGCGGCGAATATGAGCATTGCCGGCATGCTTGCGGGTCTCTGGGAGGATGTCGCAAAGCGGATCTACATCACGCTGGGCATGGCGGCCTTTGTCGGCCTGATCCCGCTGGCCATGACCTCGTTCAACGCCATGGTGCGATGGCTGGGCGCCCGGCGCTGGCAGCAGCTGCACTGGGCGATCTATCCCATCGCGATCCTGGCCGTGCTGCACCACGGCTTCATGGAAAAGGGCAATCAGCCGATGCCCTGGATCCATGGCGGCATTCTGGCCCTGCTGCTGGGCTACCGGCTGGTGCGCAGCGCGCGCAACAGATCGCGGCCCAGCCCGGCTGCTCCATGACGATTGATCACCAGCAGCGCCAGGCAGGACAGCCAGACGAGGCAGGCGGCCACGAACAGGCCGCCGCCATCATTGTTCGGATCAATGCCCAGCGGCGTGAACAGGTGGAAGCTCACCGCGCCGGTCATGATGGCGAGCCCGAGAAGACTGCCCAGCGCCTGAAGACGTTTCAGGCCCGGCAGGAAGCCCGAAAGCAGGAGCGCCGATGCCACAAGCTCTGCCGAACCGATGACATATTGGCTGAACAGCCCGGTATGGCCGAACAGGCCCGCCGCGCCCCAGCTCGCCGCCCAGTCATCAAGCAGGCCGAAGATCACCTGTGTCTCGGTGGCGTCAGTGAACTTGTAGCGCAGCGAGTCGAGAAAGATCGCGCAGACAAAAAGCGGCAGTCCGATCATGATAATCCGCCAGATCCAGGTTTTCATTCAGACCTCCAGGCTCCTCGCGAACCGGCACATGCCGCCGCCCCGTATCTCGGACGGGCATTATGGGCTATCCCCCTCACAAGCCAGTCACCCTTTCGCGAGCTGCCGGAGACCACCCCATGAGCCTTCACATCACCGACGCTTTCGACAGCGGCAATATCGAGGTTCTCGATGCCGCAGATCCGCAACGCGTCCGCCTGGAGATCCGCAAGGATAACGGGTCGGATTTCTATCAATGGTTCCACTTCCGGGTGACCGGCGCGCGCGGCTCGGCGCTTTCCATGGCGATCGAGAATGCCGGCGGGGCCGCCTATCTGGAAGGATGGCCGGACTATCGCGCCTGTGCCTCCTATGACCGGGAGACCTGGTTCCGCATCGACACAGAGTATGCCGACGGTGTCCTGACGCTGCATCACACGCCGGAATGCGACACGGTCTGGTATGCCTATTTCGCGCCCTATTCGATGGAGCGCCACCAGAACCTCATTGCCTGGGCGCAAACCCATGTCGATGTCGATCTCGAAGTCCTCGGCGAGACTCTCGACGGTCAGACGATGGACCTCCTGCGCGTCGGCACGCCGGGCAGCGGCAAGCGCACGATCTGGGTTACGGCGCGCCAGCACCCCGGCGAGACCATGGCGGAATGGTGGATGGAAGGGTTTCTTGGGCGCCTGCTCGACGATGAGGACCCGGTTGCCCGTGTCCTGCGCGACCGGGCCGTTTTCCACATCATTCCGAATATGAACCCGGATGGCAGCAAACGCGGGCACCTGCGGACCAATGCCAAGGGCGTCAATCTCAATCGCGAGTGGGACAAGGCCAGCGTCGAGAACTCGCCCGAGGTCTTCCACGTGCTCAACCGCATGCGCGAGACAGGGATCGACCTGGCGCTCGACGTCCATGGCGACGAGGCCCTGCCCTACAACTTCATCGCCGGCGGTGAAGGCGCGCCGAATTTCGACGCGAAGGGTCAGGAATTGCTCGACGCCTACAAAGCGGCACTGAAGACGGCGAGCCCGGACTTCCAGACCGCGCACGGTTATGCCGTCGACGCGCCGGGAACCGCCAATCTTTCCGTCTGCACGAACTATCTGGCGAACGAATTTCGCTGCCTGGCGATGACGCTGGAGATGCCGTTCAAGGACAATGCCGACCTGCCGGACAGCGACCATGGCTGGTCGCCGGAACGCTGCCGCAAGCTGGGCGCCGCCAATCTCGATGCGATGCTGGCCCTGGTGGATCGTCTGCGGTGACGATCTATGTCGATGCCGATGCCTGTCCTGTGAAGGACGAGATCATCCGGGTCGGTGAACGCCACCGCACCGAAATGCTCTTCGTTTGCGATGGCGGTCTGCGCCGGCCGAATTCCCAATGGGCGCGGCTGGTGATCGTCAATGAAGGCCTCGACGCCGCCGACAACTGGATCGCCGAACAGATCGGTCCGGGCGATGTCTTCGTGACGGCTGACATCCCCCTTGCCGACCGCTGCATCAAGGCGGGTGCCATCGGGATCGATCCGCGTGGCAAGCTCTGGACGGCGGACAATATCGGTGCCTCTCTGGCGACGCGGAATCTGATGAGCGACCTTCGCGAAGCGGGAACCGTGACCAGCGGCGCCCGGCCTTTCGGACCGAAGGACAGGTCGGCCTTTCTCGACGGTATGGAGCGCGTCATGCGCCAGGCCGCCTCGGCGCGCGGCGCTTGACCCGCAAGCCGATAAGGCGAGGATGGGCGCGGGTAAGCCAATCGCCCGTTCCGGGCATGAAGGGGAGAGACCAATGAGAGCACTACTGGGCGGCGTCGCGATCGGCGCCATTCTGGCCGGCGCCGGCGTCTATTATTTCGCACCGGGCTTCGGCTCGGTGCCGGAGGCCAGCGAACAGGCTGAGAGCGAGACCGGCAGCGCGGCCTCCGGCGCCGGAAGCGCGGATGCAGGCGATGTCACCATCGCCGATGCCGATGCCTTCCTGGCCGAGACCGCGGCGGTGATGCGCGAGTTTGGCGAATTCGCCTCGCGCACGGCCTGGGTCCAGAACAACTTTATCACCTACGACACCAACTGGCTGCTCGAGCGCATGTCGACGCAGGCCACCGAGATGTCCGTCGCGGCCGCCGGCGAGACCGCCCGCTATGCCGATCTAGACCTGCCCGAAACCATGGCGCGGAAAATGAATTTCCTGCGCGCCGGCATTACCCTGCCCGCGCCCGCCGACAGCGCGGCAGCAGCCCGCCTGTCCGAGCTCACGACCCGGATGGGCTCGTCCTACTCGTCCGGCCTGATGGAAATCGACGGCGAGATGGTCGATCACAACGAGCTGGAAAACATCATGCGGACCAGCCGCGATCCGGAATTCCTGGCGCATGTCTGGGATGGCTGGCGCCGCGCCTATGACCCCGCACAGATGTCGACGGATTATGCCGAGATGGTCGAGATCGCCAACCAGGGCGCCCGCGACCTGGGCTTCGACAACCTTGCCCAGATGTGGCTGTCGAACTACGACATGCCGGCTGACGAGATGGAAGCGGAAGTCGAGCGCCTGTGGGGGCAGGTGGAGCCACTTTACCAGCAGCTGCATTGTCATGTCCGCGCAAATCTGAACGAACTCTATGGCGACGAGATCCAGGCGGCCGAAGGCCCGATCCGGGCCGATCTCCTGGGCAATATGTGGGCCCAGTCCTGGGCGTCGCTCAGCGATGTGGCCGCGGTCAGCGACAGCGGTCCAGCCTACAATCTCGACGATCTGCTCGTCGAGGCCGGCTATGACCAGCACCAGATGGTGGAAACGGCGGAAAGCTTCTTCACCTCGCTGGGCATGGAACCATTGCCCGATACGTTCTGGGAACGCTCGCTGATCACCCAGCCGCGCGACCGCCAGGTCGCCTGTCACGCCTCGGCCTGGAACATGGATTACGAAGACGATCTGCGCATCAAGATGTGCACCCGCGTCAATGGCGACGACTTCGTCACCGTGCACCACGAGCTCGGCCACAATTTCTACCAGCGCGCCTATAACGAACAGGATGTGCTGTTCCAGACCGGCGCCCATGACGGCTTCCACGAGGCCATCGGAGATTTCATCGCGCTCTCCGTGACGCCGGAATACCTGGTGCAGATCGGTCTGCTCGACGAGGCCGACATGCCGGACGAAAGCGCCGACCTGTCGCTGCTGATGGATACGGCGCTCGACAAGATCGCCTTCCTGCCCTTCGCGGTGATGATGGATCAGTGGCGCTGGCGGGTCCTGCGTGGTGAGATCACGCCGGAAGAGTACAACGCGCAGTGGTGGGCGTTGCGCGAGAGCTATCAGGGCATCGTGCCGCCGGTCGACCGGCCGGGCGACGCCTTCGATCCGGGCTCGAAATACCACATCGCGAACAATGTTCCGTACCTGCGGTATTTCCTGAGCTTCATCATGCAGTTCCAGTTCCACGAAGCCGCCTGTGAAATGGCCGGCTGGGAAGGCCCGCTGCACCGTTGCTCGATCTATGGAAACGAGGAAGTCGGCGCGCGCTTCAACGCGATGATGGAGATGGGCGCGTCCCAGCCCTGGCCGGACGCTCTGGAAGCCTTCACCGGCACCCGGGAAATGGATGGCTCGGCCATCATCTCCTACTTCCGGCCGCTCATGACCTATCTGGAAGCGGAAAACGCCGACCGCAATTGCGGCTGGTAATTCCGCCGACGGCAAAACCGGGAAAGGCGGTCCTTCGGGGCCGCCTTTTTCGTTTCCGGCGGATCGCTTCGCTAATCGGCGAATTGTCACGTCAGGTCATTCTGCAATTGCCGCGTGCAGGTGCGGCGGACTACCCTGTCTCAACAGCAGACAGGGGGTTGCTCATGTTCCAGGATTTCCTTCGTCCGGCTGCCGCCGGACTTGCCGCCACGCTGATCCTCGCGCCGGCGGTGTCAGCCCAGGACTATTCGCTCCAACCGTCCTTCGGCTCGATCAACCTGTCCTCCGGTTTTCTGCCGGACCCGTATGAACGGCGCCTGACCGCTGGCGGCACAATCCGGGCGCAGAACCGGTTTTCCAACTGCCGCGGCTATATCGCCAATGCGCCGGACTTCTCGCTCTACTACACGGCCGGCTCGCAGGACCTCTTCATCAATGTCGACTCCGAAGCCGACACCACGCTGGTGGTGAACGGCCCTGACGGGCGCTGGTATTGCGACGATGACGGCGCCGATGCCGCCTTCAACCCCCTCCTCCACTGGCAGACGCCCCAGTCGGGCCGCTACGACATCTGGGTCGGCACCTATTCGACGGGGTCGGGCGTTCCGGCCACGCTGTTTATCTCGGAACTGGGCGAGGCCACCGTGCGCGGCGGGCTCAACATGCAGAGCGCCAGCAGCGTCGATATCTCGGCGCCGGCCCGCTACAATGTCACCCTGAATGGCGGCTTCCTGCCGGATCCGGAACAGATCCACCTGCAGGCGGGCGGCAATATCCGCGCGGCCGACGCGATTTCCAGTCAGTGCCGCGGCTACGTCGATTACGCGCCGACGGTCCAGCTGACCTATAACGGCTCGGGCACGCTGCACATCTACACACACGGTAATGCAGACACGACCTTGGCGATCAATGCACCGGACGGACAATGGTTCTGCAATGACGACGCCATCGGCACGGATGCCGGTATAAGCTTCACCGCCGGTACGCGCGGTGTCTACGACATCTATGTCGGGACCTACAGCTCCGGCCGCGCCGACACCACGCTGCGGATTTCCGAAATCCGGCTGGGTTACACCCCCGGCGGGAAATAGCGGCGTTTTCAGGCGATTGGAGGGGCGGCCCCCGGGCCGCCCTTTTCATGTGCGCTAGCCGGCGGCCAGCACCGTCCGCTCCAGCGTCCACCAGAGCGCGATCAGCGCAATGCCCACCGACACGATCCGCACCAGCCAGGGATACCAGGCTGCGTCCCGGAAACGGTGCAGGGCCAGCCAGCAGGCCAGCACGATGGTCAGCTGGCCCAGTTCCACACCGACATTGAAGCTCAAGAGAGCCGGCACCAGTTGTCCGGCGGGCAGGCCGAGCTCGGAGAGCACGCCGGCAAAGCCGAGCCCGTGAAAAAGACCGAAAACGAAGACGACTAGCGGCCGCCAGCGGGTCATGTCCTTGAAGACCAGGTTCTCCACCGCGACGAAGGCGATCGACAGCGCAATGATCGGCTCCACGATCGAGCCCGGCAGCGTCACCAGGCCCAGCGTCGCCAGGCCGAGGGTCAGCGTATGGGCGACCGTGAAGGCCGAGATCTGCCAGACAAGGGGCTTCAACCGGGTCGAGGCGAAGAACAGCGCCAGTACGAACAGGATATGGTCCAGCCCCTTGGGCAGGATGTGGGTATAGCCCAGCTGCAGATAGAGCCCGATCGCGTCCCACACGGTCTGTTCGCTGACTTCGGCAAGCATGGCTGTCTCCCCCGGCATGATGCGCGCAGACGCTAGCCACACCCGCTGCCCGCTTCAAGCGCCGCTCGCGGCTGATGGCGAAGCAGGCTAGACCGGTTCACCACGAACAAGACGGCGGCCCGATCCGCCCGAACCGATCCGCGGGAGAGGCAGAATGAGCGAGCAATTCTCGTCCAGCGTGGACGTGTCCGGCGAGGACATCCACTGGGATTTCAAGGACGCCATGTCCTATGGCGGCTATCTGGGGCTGGAGCGGCTCCTCACCTCGCAGAAATGCCTGACCCAGGAGCATGACGAGATGCTGTTCATCGTCATCCACCAGGTCGGCGAGCTGTGGATGAAGCTGGTCCTGCACGAGACCGAGGGCGGGATCGCCCATCTGCGTCGCGACGAGGTCGGGCCGGCGCTGAAAATGTTTGCCCGCGTCAGCCGTATCCAGGAACAGCTGATCCATGCCTGGGACGTGCTCTCCACCATGACCCCCGCGGACTATCTCGCCTTCCGCGATGCGCTGGGCCAGAGCTCGGGCTTCCAGTCCTTCCAGTACCGCACGCTGGAATACCGGCTGGGCAACAAGAATGCCGCCCTCGCCCGTGTGCACAAGCACAATCCGCCTGCCCACAAGATGGTGACGCGGGCGCTGGAACTGCCCAGCCTGTGGGACGAGACCCTGCGCCTTCTGGCCCGTCGCGGCTATGCCATTCCGGCTGAGCTGGTCGACCGCGACTGGACCCAGCCCTATGCACCATCCGAAGCGGTCGAGGATGTCTGGCGCACCATCTACCGCGACAGCGAGACCCATTGGGAAGCCTATGAGCTGGGCGAGAAGCTGGTCGATCTGGAGCATAAATTCCAGCAATGGCGCTTCAACCACATGAAGACGGTCGAGCGCATTATCGGCTATCGCAAGGGCACGGGCGGCACGTCGGGTGTGTCCTATCTCGTCAAGGCGCTGGACCTGCGCTTCTTCCCGGAAATCTGGACCGTGCGCACCACGCTCTGAAGCTTCACGAGGCCTCACATGAAAACGCTCGAAGACGTCCGCGCCCTCGATGCCGCCGATCCGCTGCGCGGTTTCCGCGACCGGTTCGACCTGCCTGACGGGGTGATCTATCTGGACGGCAATTCGCTGGGCGCCCGGCCGAAGGCTGCGGCGGCGCGGATGGCCGATGTGGTCGAACGCGAATGGGGCCGGGATCTGATCCGCTCCTGGAACACCAATCACTGGATGGACATGCCGCGCCGGCTGGGCGGCAAGATCGCTCCGCTGATCGGCGCGAAGCCGGAGGAAGTTGTCGTCGCCGATTCGACGTCGATCAATATTTTCAAGGCCCTGTCGGCCTGCATTCAATTACAGCCCGACCGGTCTGTCATCCTGTCCGAGACCGGCAATTTCCCGACCAATGTCTACATGATGCAGGGGCTGGCCGCGGCCTCCGGCGGCCGGGTGGAACACAGGCTGGTGGCGACGGAAGACCTGGTTGATGCGCTCGATGAGAGCGTCGCCGCCCTGCTGATCACCCAGGCGCACTACAAGACCGGCTACCTGCACGACATGCAGGCGATCACGCGGGCAGCCCAGGACAGGGGCGTGCTGGTGATCTGGGATCTGTGCCACTCGGCCGGGGCCCTGCCGATCGACCTGAATGCCTGCAATGCCGATTTCGCGGTGGGCTGCGGCTATAAATATCTCAATGGCGGACCGGGTGCGCCGGCTTTCATTTTTGTCGCCGAGCGGCACCAGGACCGTGTCATGCCGGTGCTCAGCGGCTGGCTGGGCCATGCGCGGCCGTTTGATTTCAGTGACATATATGAGCCGGCGCCCGGCATTGACCGGTTCAGATGCTCCTCGCCGAGCATTCTCGCAATGGCCTCACTGGAGTGCGGTCTGGACATCTTTGCGGATACACAGATGACCCATATCCGCACCAAATCTGTCGCATTGTGTGACCTTTTCATCGAGCAGGTCGAGGCCCGTCTGGACGGGCACGGTTTTACCCTCGCCAGTCCGCGCGATGCCGCGATCCGCGGCAGCCAGGTCTCCTTCACCCATGAACACGGCTATCCGATCGTCCAGGCCCTGATCGATCGCGGTGTGATCGGCGATTACCGCGACCCGGGCATCATGCGTTTCGGTTTCACCCCGCTTTATGTCAGCCACGAGGATGTGTGGCAGGCCGTCGAAATTCTGCAGGATATCATGGCGACGCGAGCGTGGGATAAACCGCACTTCCACGCCCGTGCTGCCGTGACCTAGGCGGGGATAAGCCGCCTTTTTGCCGCCTCGCCCCATCAAGGGCGGGATCGCGCTAGAGCGCGATCACATGGCCCGTGGCCGGATCGCCGCCATTGGCTGCGAGATCGGCGATGACGGCCTGGGCGCCGGCGAAGCCCCTGGCTTCGTCGAGACTGACCCAGGCCGGGCTGGCGCTGTCGAGATGGATGAAGAAGTCCGACTCGGCCTGGTTGTAGCGGCGAGTGACTTCGGCCGGTCCCCAGTCCTTGTTGCGCTTCTTGATCTGGTTGGGCGCGAAATAGAAGACCGGCTTGGGTCCGGGCAGATCCTGCTCGCCGATGAAATCGGTATTGGCGGCCGAGCCGGCAAAACAGTCATGCACGAGATTGTCGCCGAAATGCCGGTGGATACGCTCGCGCAGGCCATTGTCGCCGGAAAAATCGACATAGATGGCCGGTGTGCCGGCATCCAGGCTTTCGACATCGCCATAGGCCACCACACCATCATAACAGCCCAGCCCCTCGACATAGGCGGCATTGCGCGGCGAGGTCAGGCCGGTCGCCTGGATGCGGTCCGCGCCGAGGCAGAAGGCGGTGCCATAGGCGGTCTTGCTCGAGGCGCTGGAGATGATCAGCTGGCGCGCGCCGAAGAAGTCGTTGTCGACCAGATAATCGGCCAGCATGAAGGAGGTGATGAAGAGCGGCCGGTAGAGCGCCTGGAAAGCCTCGCGCTCGGGCACATAGACCGTATCGGCGCTGCAGCGCGTATACTGGTTATAGGCAGAAACCAGCGCCTGGCGGTGTTCCGCGCCGTCATAGAAGCCGCGCTCGGAAATCCGCTCCGGCTTCATCACGACATGGCTGGCGATGGGGAAATAGCCGTAGAAGCGCTCGCCGGCTTCCAGACCGGGAATGTCTGAAGCGACAATATCGGCAAAACCCCAGACCGGCATATGTCCCCAGCCTTCCTGACCGGTCGGGAAGAAATGCCAGTACTGCATGGCATCGCCGAAAGCGGCATAGGTGATATTGTTGGTCGTCAGCGAGAAACGGTCGAGTTTCAGCACGATCTCGCCCGGTCCGGCCTGCGGTACGGGACCGGTTTCCAGACGGGTGCTGCCAAGATCGCCCTTGTCGGTGAGAAGACGGGTATACTCGCTCATATCGGTCCTGCCGGTCGGGAAGTGGAAGATGTGCCATGAGTGATAGCAGGTCGCGGCCCGCGCGGGGTTCGGATTTGTCGACCGCGCGCACGCCGGCAGCAGATGCCCTGCCCCGCCCGCGAAAACGCCCGGTCCAGGCGCGCGCCCGCTTCACCGTCCAGGCGATCTATGACGCCTATGTTCGGATTTGGCGGCGCGACGGTCCGGACGCGCTGACCATGCGGGCGCTGGCCGACGAATCCGGCTTCGCCATCGGCACGATCTACGAATATTTTCCCAACAAGGCGGCCCTGCATTCCGGCTATGTCCGCCATGTCATGGACACGCTGCGCGCGCGGATCCGCGAACAGGTCGTCGAAGCCGGACACGGCCCCTGGCGCGAGCAGCTGGCCCGGTTGGTGACGATCACCTGTGCCGCCGATGGCGATGCGGCCTTCTTCGACACCGACATGCACTATCTGGAAGCCCAGATTGCCGCGCCGGAACATCATCAGCGCGCCTTCGATGCGCTGGCCGGTGTGTGGTGCGATGCCGTGGCGGGCTGGGAGGACCTGGTGCCGCAGCCGGCACCGGAACGCGTGCGCATGCTGATTTTCCTGGTCTGGAGCGCCATGCGCTATCGCCTCCTGGCCGACCCGGTGAAGACGGATGAGAGCCTGTGGCTCGCCGAGATCCGTGAAATCTGCGAACGCACCCTGGCACCGGCCTGATCGCAGGCATTGCGGCAATGGCGAAACGGGGTTTCGCGTGTCTTCAAGGCCGACTAGTTTCCCGTCGCCCGCTGATCAACCCCGCAGCGGTTTCAAGGAGTTCGCGCCATGCATTTCGGTGTCTTCGACCTGTTCAAGATCGGTGTCGGTCCGTCCAGCTCGCATACGGTCGGGCCGATGAAGGCCGCGAAAATCTTTGTCGAGCGCTGCCTGGCCGATGGCGGCAGTGTCGCCCGTCTGAAGACCGAGCTCTATGGCTCGCTCGCACTGACCGGTCTGGGCCATGGCACCGATACGGCTGTGCTGCTGGGCCTGGAGGGCAGCGACCCGGCCAGGATCGATCCGGACACAATTCCGGACCGGCTGGCCCGGATCCGCAGCGAGAAGACGCTGAAACTGGCCAATGGCCAACAGATCGCCTTCGAGGAAAAGAGCGATCTGGATTTTCGCGGCGATGTGCGCCTGCCCTTCCACTCCAACGCGCTGAAATTCTTTGCCTATGACCAGCACGGCGATGTCGTGCGCGAGGAGATCTGGTATTCCATCGGCGGCGGTTTCGTGATCGACGAGCACGAGGCCGGGCGCAATTCGGCGGCTGACGTAAAGGAGGGCGAGCCCTTCCCCTTCAACTCCGCGGCCGAACTGCTGGAGATCGGCGAACGCGAAGGCCTGTCGATCCACCGCATCATGCTGGCCAACGAGCGCACCTTCCTGCCCGAGGACACGATCCGCGCCGGCATCGAGGGCCTGTGGCGCGCGATGGAGGATTGTATCGATCGCGGCCTCACCGAGGACGGTGTGCTGCCCGGCGGGCTGGGCGTCAAGCGGCGCGCACCGAAAATGCATCGCGACATCCTGGCCAATCCGGTCAGCCCGGAAAAGGACCCCCTCGCCCCGATGGACTGGATCAATCTGTGGGCGATGGCCGTGAACGAGGAAAACGCCGCCGGCGGCCGCGTCGTCACCGCGCCGACCAATGGCGCGGCCGGCATCATCCCCGCCGTGGCCCGCTATTTCGACAAGTATCACCGCGACCCGGACGATGAGGAGGCGCTGCAGCGTTTCTTCCTGACCGCCGCGGCCATCGGCTCGCTCTACAAGAAGAATGCCTCCATCTCCGGCGCCGAGGCCGGCTGCCAGGGGGAGGTCGGCGTGGCCTGTTCGATGGCAGCGGCGGCCCTGGCCGCGGCCATGGGCGCCAACAATCACCAGATCGAGGACGCCGCCGAGATCGGCATGGAGCATAATCTGGGCCTGACCTGCGATCCGGTCGGCGGTCTGGTGCAGATCCCCTGTATCGAGCGCAATGCCATCGGCGCCATCAAGGCGATCGACGCGGCGCGTCTTGCCCTGCGCGCCACCTCCGCCGACATGAAGGTCTCGCTCGACCAGGTCATCGAGACGATGCGCCAGACCGGCGAGGACATGCAGGAAAAGTACAAGGAGACCTCGAAGGGCGGTCTCGCCGTGAATGTCGTCTATTGCTGAGAGCTGATTCGTTGTGAACGGGAATAATTTATAGTAGCATCATGCAACCCGGCCCGCTCCGGGTGTGTAGTTCGCATTCCCCCTCTTCTGATTGTCAGAAATGAAAAGGCGAACGAGATGACTTCTTCCCATTCCAACACCGTGACGCTCGAATCCGACCAGATCGAGAGCATCAGCTATATCGACGGCACCTTCGTGATCACCGACGGACAGCCCTATGAGTCAGGCCCGACGGCCAAGAACAAGGGCAGTGGCGTCTGGGAGATCACGGTCAATTGCGGCCGCAAGAAATCCGATGCCGTGGCGCAGAAATTCAACAGCCTGGCCGGCGGCGAGTATCATGAATACGCGCCCAAGGGCGGTGGCGGCACGCCGGACGAGCTGAACTTCATGTTCGGCGTCACGGTGGCCTTCTCCAATGCGGCGCCGATTACGCTCTACCTGGCCCAGGGCTCCTATTCCTCCACCAATAACTGGTGGATCGGCGGCCAGAATGTGATCAATGACGGCAAGCCCGACCTGGTGCTGATCTCCAACAATCTGCCCACCCAGGTGCTGCGCATGTCCGGCTCGACCTCGGAATTCGTGTTCGAGACCCTCGCCGCCGGCGTCAAGAAAGCGGCCCTCGCCAGCGCGGAATAACGGCGGCTTCCCGTTCTTTCTTCCCCACGCGCGTGGGGAAGTGGCCCCTTCTTCGCCTTGGCGAAGGAGGGGTCGAAGGGGTGGTGCGCAGCGCCAGAAAGCAGCACAGACAAGCGCCACCACTCCGCCGCTGACGCGGCGGCCCCTCCCCCGTTTCACGGGTCCCCCTCCCCATGAATGGGGAGGAAAGTATCGTGCTCCCCGCATCCTCCCACGCCATTTTCCCCGGCCTTGTGCCGGGGTCTGGCATGCGCAGCCTGTTGTGGCACGGCGTACTCGCGAAGATCCCCCGGGCGCCGGCACAGGGCCGGGGGGAGCGGATCGGTGTTTTCCCGGCAGTTCCAGCCCCGATTTCGCCGATCGACATGGCCGATTTTCAAATCGGCTAGACCATCTTCGCGCACGGGTGGAGGCTGGAGGCCAATATCCACCCCTTGTACCGGAGCGTATTGATGACCCTTCGACTATCCGACGGCAGACTGGCCGGCCTGCTGTATCTCCTGCTCGTGCTGACCGGGATTTTCAGCCTGATCTATGTGCCCTCTCAGGTGACCGACATGAACGATCCCGAGCGGATGCTGGCGCTGATCCGTGACAATCGTGCCCTGTTTGCCGCCGGGATCTGCGTCGGGCTGACGGCCTATGTGATCTATCTCGCCCTGCCGGTCGTGCTCTATCGCATCCTGGCGCCTCATGGTGCGACCGCGGCGCGGCTGATGGTGCTGTTTGCGCTGGCGAGTGTGCCGATGACCTTCCTGGCCCTGGGCGAAAAGCTGGCCCTGCTCGATCTGGCCGGCACCGACGGCGCCCTGGCTGCCGATGCGGGGGCGCAGGCGCTGGTGCGAATGGAGACCTATTTCCGCTACACGAATCTCGCCTCGATTTTCTGGGGGTTGTGGCTTTTCCCGCTGGGCTGGCTGGGCTGGCGCTCGGGCCTGCTGCCACACATCCTCGGCTTCCTGTTGATGTTCAGCTGTATCGGCTTCCTGATCGAGTTCGCCGGCCCGCTCTTCATGAGCGGCTATTCGGACAGTCTCCTCAGCACGATTGCCGGCACGCCGTCTTCCTTCGCCGAGATCGGCACCTGCCTGTGGCTGCTGATCATGGGTGAGCCGAAGGCGTGGCGGCGAGAGACGGCATAGCCGGAGCGGCGACGCTCCCCCTTCTCCCTCGGGGAGAAGGTGCCCCGCAGGGGCGGACGAGGGGGAAAGCCGGGTTTCAGCCCTTCCAGGCCGGTGTCTTCCCCCTCTCCCTCGATCCCTCACCCCGGGGAGAGGGAGGAAAGGGTTCAGCGCGTGCCGCTCTTTCTTCCCCACGCGAGTGGGGAAGTGGCCCCTTCTTCGCCTTGGCGAAGGAGGGGTCGAAGGGGGGCGGCCGCAGGCCGCGGACGAACCTCGATCCTGGCCGGTATTCCCGGCTTTATGTATCAACGGCACCAAGTTGGCGGGCTGTGTTTGTGGGCTTGTGCTGGCATGCTTTGGGGATGCGAGAACTGTTGATGAAGCGGGAAGAGTTGCGGGCGACGATACGAGCGGCTCAGCGTGATCTGCGCTTTGTTGAGGGCGCCCTGGGTGTGCTTGGTGTCGAGCGCACTGGACCGCAAGAGTTTGGGCGCGGTGAGCTTATGGCTCTGGTGTGTGATGCTTGGCGTGCTGGGTTCGACGGCAATGTTGCTGTGGCTCGGGAGATATGCCGTATCAAGGGCTGGGAGGCTGACGACGAGCGCATGCGAACGCTGCGGCTCAAGGTCAAAGACGTGGCCAAGCGGATACGACGCCGAGAGCGCGAGGACGCGGTGCGTTTGTCCGATCCGTTCGCGTAGTGAGGCTAGCGTTCAAGCCAAGAGCGGCGCGGTCTTTTGCTCCTGATGGGCTTCCTGACTGGCGCCTCTCCGACACCGATCTCACTACCGCAGGACGGGCACTGATGAGCGTACCCACCGTTGAGCACTTTTCCGGTCGCTTGGAGTATCGACTGCTTTCCATCGTGGAAGCAGTTTGCGCAAAGCATGTGTGGTGGAGTTTCCGAGCTTACAGGACCCTTGGGCACATATGCGGTCGTGCCCGCCCCGACTGGCTTAAGGACGTATTGCTCTGCGCGTGCCGACCATTGTTCCAGTTTGGCTATCTTTGTTTTAAGTTCAGCCACTTGCTCAACAAGCGCCGCCTCGCGTTGCTGGGTGTCTATCGCCGCTCGCTGGGCCTCGTAGACAATCGGCAGGAACTCAGCAATTTGGGCGCTGACTTCATGACCGATTGCAGCCTCCTTGGCTCTCCCCAGCAGGTCGCCCGCAGACTTGATTGTGCCCGGAAGGTCTATCATCGCGCACTCGCCCCTCTGCTCGGAGCGACTCACCCCAAGGTGCAGGCATTATGCCGTGCTACCCCGCGCGCTGCCAATATCCAGCCCAATCGCGACTGACTGGCGAGGCCATTGCTAGGCCCAACGTGCGGTGCGCCATGGCACCGTTGGCCAGCCTGCGATGATCTTCCTTGAATGCCGCCTCGGTGGCGTACTGGTGCAGGTATTTCGGGCTGACGTGGTGGTGCTGACCTCGCACCATGCGGCGCAGGCGAGAGAAGTAGCTTTCCACGTTGTTCGTGTGCTTGCCGTGCAGGCTGTAGGCCTGTGAGTGGTTGATGCGGCCCATGGGGAATGACCGGTGCAGATCATCCCAATGCGCGGCCTCGTCTGCGAATAGCTTGCTGGCAGTCGGCACGATGCGTCTGGCAATGCCTACGCCCTCATGCTCGTTGCGCCGCACGAACGTCAGTGTACGGCCTCCACGCTGGCGCAGGGCGATGACGACACGGCGGGTGCCGGTCTGGTGCTCTGCCTTGCGTCGGTCAACGCGATCCTCTTTCAGGTTGGACGGCCTGATATGACCACCGAAATACGCGCCGTCTATCTCGACTTCGCCTGACAGCTGGACGCCTGCGGACTCCGATGCCATGGCCTCACGCAGCTTGTGGGCCAGCACGAAGGCTGTCTTGTACTGGCAATCCAGATCCCGGCTCAGCTGTAGAGCGCTGATGCCTTTGACGGCATTGGAAAAGATGCAGATCGCCGCGAGCAGGTCCATGAACATCATCTTGCGAGCGGCGAATATGGTCCCGCTGGTGACGCTGAACTGATGATAGCAGGCACGGCACTTGAACTTGCGTCTTGTCGTGATGCTGTAGGGCTCAAGGCAGCCACAGCGCGGGCAAACAGGCTCTCCATCCGTCTCCGCCCAGCGCAGGGCGCAGAAGGCCTTGTATGCGGCCTCCTCGCCGTTCCGGTAGATATCCCGGAGCGACAGGGTGCGCGCTTGAGCCGACAGGAGAAAGTGTTGTGCCATTTGTCATCATTTCAGATACGTTGGTATCAGATATGATGGTGTGGTGTATCGTTGTCAAGGGCGTTTGTATCGCATATGGTTACGTTCAACCTTAGAGGCGATACATGGCAGACCTGTCCAAATGGGAATCCGAGGCGAAAGCGCTGCTGAAAGCGGAGCTGAAGCGCAAGGGCGTCACTTACGCCCAGCTGGTCGAGCGGCTGGCGGATCGTGGGGTTGTCGAGAGCGAGCCGAACCTGCGCAACAAGCTCAGCCGAGGCAAGTTCACCGCTGCCTTTATGCTGGCCTGTCTTGAGGCTATTGGAGCTAAGACTGTTCGCTTGGACTAGCCAGTAGCCAATCCATCAATGCACGGTACGACTTGTTCATATCGGTGTAGTCGTTCCTGAGCATGTCGACTAAAAATTCACCATGGTCTTCATAGTCTGACCTCACTGGAATTCTAAAAAACCACGCAAGAGATTCAGAATAGTGTTTATCCCATAATTTCGCGAATTCCCTATCACCCATGAACCGCTCCTTAAGCGAATTCATTGGCTCCATCTGTCGCATTAAGACAAACACTGCGTTGGGCTTGTGATTTTCCTTGGCCTCATAGCTCAGCACAAAGTGATTGAAGGCACTGACGCCATCGGCGAGTTGAATGCGAGAACTGGCCATTGTTTGCGCAAGACGCTCGCGAATTTGCTGATTGGGGCCATCTAGACGGCATTCAAGCTCGCGAATGCGCTCTTGGTCCTCTTTCCAAATCAAGTACGGCGAAGAGATCAGCCTAACCAACAACAGCCCAGCGAATGCGTAGCCGATCCAAGCAAGCATGGACAACTCGAAGTCAGGCGGCATGGTCTGCCCCCTGAAGTGATAGTACGCGGCAGCCAATGGCGGCACGGCAAAACCCGCAACGTCTGTCGCTCGAACAACAGGACGCACGGTTCGCTGCAGCACTCTGGAGAGATAAGGTCCAATCATCCCGGCACCTTGGCACTGTGCGTGCAGGCTGTGGAGTCCTACTCATCGCGGGCTCCTTGGTGCGCCTGATACATAAGGCCGGTATTCCGCCGCGTTCCGCGGCGGCCCCTCCCCCGTTTCACGGGTCCCCCTCCCCATGACATGGGGAGGAAACCTACAGGCCCCCTAAGCGTCCTCGCCCAGTTCCTGGACCGGGCGGCCGTCGCTGAGGGTTTCGGCGCCGGAGACGACGACGCGCTGGCCGGCTTCCACATCGCCGTCGATGGCGACATAGCCGCCTTCGCGCACGCCGGCCACGACAGCGACCTGATGGGCGATGTGTTCGTCGTCGACGACGAAGACATGGCTGCCGCTGGCGCGCAGCACGACGGCGTCATAGGGCGCCGCGGCCTGCAGGCGCGGGGTTTCGGCCGGGAAAGCCGCGCGGGCGGCCGAGCCGACGATCCAGTCGGAACCGGTGAGATCGATGCGCACTTCGAACGTGCGCGAGACGGCATCGCCGACCGGGATGATCGCGCGGATGGGCGCGCGCTGGCTGGTGCCGTTGGCGAGCGACAGCGTGACCTCCTGGCCGACTTCCAGGAAGGGCGCGATGGCGACGGGCACCTGGGCGACGGCTTCCTTGTGTTCGATGTCCACCAGGCGGACGATCTCGCGTCCCGGCGCGGAGATCTCCCCGGCCTGGATCAAGCGTTCCGCGACCCGGCCCGGAAACGGTGCGACGATCTGCGTACGCTCCAGTTCCAGCTCGGCGCGCATCACCGCAGCCCGGGCCTCGCGCAGATCCTGGTCGGCCAGATCGCGGGCGAGTTCGACCTCGCGCAGCCGGTTGGCCGGCACGGTGCCGTTTGCGGCCAGGCCTTCATAACGGTCGGCCTCGGCATTCTGGTAGGTCGCGTTCGAGTTTGCGCGGGCCAGGCGGGCGCGGGCCTCGTCGAGCTGGATGCGGGCCTGGCGGTCGTCCAGCTGGGCGATCAGCCCGCCGGTCTCGATCATGTCGCCCGGCTCGGCCACGAAGGTGACCCGGCCGGAGGCTTCCGCAGCGATGCGGGCATCATTGCGCGCCATCACGCTGGCCGGTGTCATCACGGTGCGGGCCATGTCACGCTGGACGATCTCGGCGGTGCGCACCACGGCCGGCGGCGGCCCCTGCTGGGCCAGCACCGCGGCGGGTGCGGTGGCCAGGAGCGCGGCGGAGCCGGCAGCGAGGCAGATGAGGGATCGCAACATGTCGGGGCTCCAGGGCTATTCGGCCGGCGCGGGGGCCGGATCCGCCGCCGTGCGGGCCTGGCGCAATTCGCCCAGGCGCAGGAGGCAGGGAATGAGAACGAGGGTGAAGACGAGGCTGACGCTCATACCGCCGACAATGGCAGCCGCCAGACCGCGATAGATGGTCGAGCCGACGCCGGGCACCAGCAGCAGGGGCAGCATGCCCAGGAGACTGGTCATGGTGGACATGAAGATCGGCCGCAGGCGCACGCGCAGGGCCTGGTCGACCGCTTCGCGCCGGGCCAGCCCTTCACGCTCGCCCTGGCGGGTCTGGTCGACGAGCAGGATGGCATTGTTGATCACCAGGCCCAGCAGGATGACGAAGCCCATCATGGTGAGAAGATCGAGCGGCTGGGAGACGAACAGGTTCAGCACCTGCAGCATCACCACACCGCCCACCCCGGCCAGCGGGATCGAGACCAGCACCAGGAGCGCGTCGCGCAGCGAGCGGAACATGCCGGCCAGGATCAGGAAGAGGATCACCATCGCCATGCCCATATTCATCAGCATGGTGTTGATGGCCCGGTTCAGACTGTCGGCGCTGCCGCCATAGACGATCGAGCCGTCGGCCGGCAGTTCGGCGCGCATGGCCGGTTCGATCTCGGTGCGCACGGTCTCCAGAATTTCTTCCAGCGAGACGTTTTCCGGCTGGTTGATATTGATGGTGACGGTGCGGCGGCGGTTGAGACGCTGGATCGCGCCCGCCCCCACTTCCTCGCGGATATCCACCAGATCGCCCAGCGGCACGACGGCACCGGACGGGGTCGCCACCGGCATGCCGGTCAGCTCGTCCGGCGTCTCCCACGGGGTGGAGCGCAGGATCATGTTCATGCGCGTCTCGCCGTCGAAATACTCGCCGATGAACTGGCCGTCGCCGAGCATGGCGATCATGCCCGCCACATTGCGGCGCGCCCATCCGGCCTCCTGGATCCGCCGGTCGTCCGGCACCAGGGTCAGGCGCGGCTGGGTCGCCTGGGGCGGCGGATTGGCATTGATGTTCACCCCGGGGAAGCGCTCGCGCAGCATGGTCAGGCCGACCTGGGTCGCCCGGGCCCGCGCCTCGGCATCGGCGGACTGGATATTCACCTGGATATTGCCGCCCTGGGAGAAGCCGCCGAACAGATCGCCCTGCTGGGCGAAGCCGAACACGTCGGGAATGCCGGTGATGATCTCCTCGCGGACGATACGCTCCAGCTCGCCGACCTGTGACTGGTCCTGCACGCGGATACCGGCCGTCGCCCCGGTGCCGCCCGGGAAAGTGCCGAAATAGTAGTTGCGCAGCGCCGGTTCCCGTTCGCCGCTCATATAGGGCTCGAGGCGTTCGATGACGGTGGCCGCGACCTCGTCCTCGATCCAGTCGAGATTGGAGCCCGGCGGGAAGATCAGGAAAGCGTCGACCGCATCGCGTTTCACCGGCGGCAGATAGTCCAGGTCCGGCCGCAGGAACCAGGTCAGGGCCAGCGGAATGGCGATCAGCGTGCCGGCCAGCGCCAGGCGGCGGCGCGGACTGTCGCTCAGCGTCATCACGCCGGACGCGATCCGGTTGAGCATGGGCTGGCGCGTCTGGGTCGCGCGGTCGCGCACCCAGTATTTCGCCGCGACGGGCAGGATGGTCACGGCGACGATCATCGATACCGCAACGCCCACCGCGATGGTGATGGCGAGATCGGCGAAGATCTGGCCCTCGGCATTGCGGGTGAAGATGATCGGCAGGAAGATGGCAACGGTCGTGGTCGTGGAGGCGAGCAGGGCACCCCACACCTCGCCGGCGCCGCGTTCGGACGCGGTGTGCGCATCCTCACCGCCCTCCCGCCGCCGGATGATGTTCTCCAGCACAATGATCGCCGCATCCATCACCATGCCGGTGGCAAAGGCCAGGCCCGCCAGCGAGATCACGTTGAGCGAGCGGCCCAGCAGGAAGAGCACAATCAGGGTGGAGAGCAGCGAGACCGGGATGGCGAGCGAGATGATCAGCGTCGCCCGCGCCCGGCGCAGGAAGAGCCACAGGCCGAAAATCGCCAGCGCCACACCCAGAAGCAGATTGGTGCGCAACAGGTCGATGGCGCGCATGATGAAGACCGAGGCGTCGAAGGACGGCGCCATGACCAGCTGGCGTTCGGCGAGCAGCGTCTCGTTGATCGTCGCGACTTCCGCCTTCACCGCGTCCAGCGCGGCGAGCACATTGGCGCCCTGCTGGCGGCGCACTTCGATGCCCATCGCCGGATTGCCGTTCTGGTAGGTGAAATTCGTGCGCTCGCCATAGGTCACCTCGACCGTGGCGACATCGGACAGGCGTACCGGCGTACCATCGCGCCAGACGATCACCAGATCGCCCATCTCGGACGGTTCGAACTCGCCCTCGAAGCGCATCTGGTAGGAACGGCGGCCGATCTCGGCATTGCCGCCGGACACATCCTGGTTATTGGCGATGGCGCCGGAAATCTGCGGCAGGGTCACGCCCAGCGCGGCGGCGCGGTAGGGATCGACCGTGATCAGCAATTCCTCGGGCCGCTGGCCCCAGCCGATATTGACACTGGCCACGCCCGGGATCGCCTCGAGGCGCGGCACCACCGTGTCCTCGATGAAGCTGGTATAGTCGTGGATCTCCATCGGATTGCCGGGCAAGGCCTGGACGAAGAACCAGATCAGGCTCTGCTGGGCATCGCCGCCGAACCCGCCGACATTGGGGCCGACCGCATCGCGTGGCAGCGGCGGCAATTGCGACAGGCGATTCGAGATCTCGATCGCCGTCTGCGTCATGTCGGTTTCAAGCGCGAAGGTGAGATTGATGAAGGCCGCACCCTCATTGGTGAAGACGCGCATCTCCTCCAGCCCGGGCAGTCCGGTGAGGAGCTGTTCCTGCGGCTCGACGATTTCCGATTCCATTTCCAGCGGCGAGGCCGAGCGCCAGAAGGTGGCGATATTGACCTGCGGACGTTCCGTGTCCGGAAAGAGCTGGATGGGCAGGCGTGTGAAGGCAAGAATGCCCATCAGCACGATCAGGGCAATTCCGACGCACACGGCGGCCGGATTGCTCAATGACAATCGGGTGAACGGCATGTTTTCCTCCCTCGCCCGGCTTTCATAGCACTGCGGTGCGGGGGCAGGATTAAACCTTGCTAAGGCGGCTCACACTTTGGTGAGCCGCCTTGCAAACCAGTAAGTTAGCACTGATTACTTTTGCGACAGGTCAGGCCGGCTCAGGCTGCCGCATGTTCTTTCAGCTGCGGCGAGACCGTGTAGCTCGCTTCGGTCTTCGACTTGATCTCGTCCAGCGTGACCTCGGGGGCCAGCTCGATCAGTTCGAGATGATCGCCCTTCACATCGAACACGCCCAGCGTGGTGATGATGCGGTCGACACAGGCCTGGCCGGTCAGCGGCAGGGTGCAGGTCTTCAGCAGCTTGGGCTCTCCGGCCTTGTTGGCGTGGTCCATGATCACCACGACGCGCTTGACGCCGGCGACCAGGTCCATGGCGCCGCCCATCCCCTTCACCAGCTTGCCCGGGATCATCCAGTTGGCGATATCGCCCGTCTCGGACACTTCCATCGCGCCCAGGATCGAGATGTCGATATGGCCGCCGCGGATCATGGCGAAGCTGTCGGCCGAGGAGAAATACGAGGTGCGGCGCAGCTCGGTGATGGTCTGCTTGCCGGCATTGATCAGGTCGGGATCGACCTCGTCGTCATAGGGGAAAGGCCCCATGCCCAGCATGCCGTTCTCCGACTGCAGGGTGACGTCGATATCGTCGGCGATATGGTTGGCGACCAGGGTCGGGATGCCGATGCCGAGATTGACGTAGAAACCGTCTTCCAGTTCCTGGGCGGCGCGGGCCGCCATTTCATCGCGTGTCCAGGCCATTATGCGCTCTCCCTTTCGCGGATGGTGCGCTGTTCGATGCGCTTCTCGAATTCGCCCTTGAACAGGCGCTGCACGAAGATGCCGGGCGTGTGGATCTGGTCGGGATCGAGCGCGCCCAGTTCGACGATTTCCTCGACCTCGGCGATGGTCACCTTGCCGGCCGTCGCCATCATCGGGTTGAAATTGCGGGCGGTCTTGCGGAAGACGAGATTGCCTTCCGGGTCCGCCTTCCAGGCCTTCACGATCGAGACATCGGCGGTCAGGCCGGTTTCCATGATATAGGTCTCGCCGTTGAATTCACGGTGTTCCTTGCCCTCTGCGATCATCGTGCCGACACCGGTCTTGGTGAAGAAGCCCGGGATGCCGGCACCGCCGGCGCGGATGCGCTCGGCCAGCGTGCCTTGCGGATTGAATTCCAGCTCCAGCTCGCCGGACAGGAATTGCCGCTCGAACTCCTTGTTCTCGCCGACATAGGACGAGACCATCTTCTTGATCTGCCTGGCGTCCAGCAGGATTCCCAGACCGAAACCGTCGACCCCGCAATTGTTCGAGATCACGGTGAGATCCTTCACACCGGCTGCGTGCAGGGCCGCAATGGCGTTTTCCGGGATGCCGCACAGGCCGAACCCGCCCGCCATCAACGTCATGCCATCGAAGACGAGGCCGTCCAGGGCCGCCTTGGCGTCAGGATATACCTTTTTCATGCAGACCTCTGCGTCAAAGTTGATAACTGGTTCATGTTTATATCGCGGGCGCAGCAGAAATCCAGCCGCCTCGCCTGCCTAGCCTGTGGTCCGGTCCCGGCGCGTGCCGTAACGGGCGTCGATCTCGATCGCCAGCGCGCCGCCGAAGAACACCGCATAGGCCGACCAATAAATCCACAGAAGGAAGACGACAAGGGCGCCCAGTGACCCGTAGACGCCAAAATCGATCACCTGACCAACATAGAGCGAAAAACCTTTCGACAGCCCCAGCCACAGACCGGTCGACACCAGGGCGGCGACTGTCGAGGCCCGCCAGCTGACGGCTTCGGACCGGCGGCGCATCGTCATCCGGTAGAGCAGTTCCAGCGCTACGAACATCACCAGGGCGGCCGCGGTCCATTCATTCACGAGCCCCCCGAAATCGAGCGGCTCCAGACCCAGCTGGACGAATATCTTGCGCAGCAGGACCGGAATGGCCAGCACGGCCAGATTGGCCAGGGTCAGCATCATCCCGCCGATCAGCACGGAGCCCATCGCCAGGATGTTGAAATGGATCACATTGCGGATGTCCTGGTCTTCCGCGAGATGATTGAGCCCGGCAATCACCGCCTTCACACCGCGCGAGGCGGCAAACAGCGCAATCGCCAGGGCGATAGCCCCGTTCACCGACAGCGCCGAGATCGGCGTCACGGCAAGACGCGCCATCTGGTTCAGCACGAAATCCTGGGCGCCCTGCGGCATGATGCCGGCAAAGCGCGCGATCTGCGCTTCCACATCCGAGATATCATTGGTCAGGCCATAGACCGACATGGCCAGCGCCATGGCGGGAAACAGCGCCAGCATGCCGAAATAGGAGGCACCGCCAGCGAACAGCATCACGTCGCGCGCCATCGACCGGCTGACCGCCTTGACGACGATCATCAGCACGTCGATCACCGGATGCGATTCCGGAATGTGTTTGCGAATGGACTTGAACATTGCCTGTCAAACGGGCCCTCTGCCGCACGAAAACGGAATCAGTCGTGTCCAGGCTGCCCCGCTTGCCCGTGAAACTAGGATAACCCGATGGCGTTTTCCAAGGCCGTGGAACTGTTGCAGCTGGCGCGCATGGCCAGCGGCTATGCCGGCGTCTCGCTGAACGAGATCGAAGCGGAGTTCGACTGCGTGCGCCGCACGGCACAGCGGATGACCGATGCGCTGGTCCGCGTCTTCCCCGACACCGAGGATTATGTCGACGCCGAAGGCCACAAGCGCTGGCGCGTGCCGCGCCGCCGGGTGGCGGAATTCTTTGCGCCCACGGCTGACGAGGTCGCCGCGCTGGAACTGGCCGGCACGACGCTGGACCGCCAGGGCCTGACCCGCGAGGCCGGGCAGCTGCGCTCGTTGCGCGAAACCATCAAGATCCTGATGCCCGACAAGCGGCGCCCGGGGCTGGAAGCCGATGAGGAAGCGCTGCTGGAAGCCATGGGCCATGCCGCCCGTCCCGGCCCGCAGCCGGCCTCGGATCCGCGTATCGACAGCGCCATTGCCGAGGCGCTGAAAGGCCCCTTTGTGCTGGAGATCGCCTATCGCGGGCGCCAGGACAGCGCCGCCAAGACCCGCCGGGTGGAACCCTATGGCCTGCTGCTGGGCGCGCGGCGCTATCTGGTCGGCCGCGACCGGGAACGCGGCGACACGGTGATGCGTCACTACCGGGTCGAGGATATCGAGAGCGCGTTGGTGACGCAGGACTGGTTCGCCCGTGACGAGGCCTTCGACCTGGAAGCCTATGCCAACCGCTCCTTCGGCGTGTTCCAGAACGAGGCCGAGTTCGGCGATGTGGTCTGGAAATTCACCCCCGCCGCCGCGCCCCACGCCCTGCGCTACCGTTTCCACCCGCTGCAATCGACCGAAACGCTCGAGGACGGTTCGGTGATCGTGCGCTTCCGTGCCAGCGGTCTTCTGGAAATGTGCTGGCACCTCTACGCCTGGGGCGACCAGGTCGAGGTACTGGAGCCCAAAGCGCTGGCCGACATGGTCGCCGGCCATCGCCGCGGCGATTTCCCGGGGCTGCCGTAAGACTTTCTTCCCCACATTGTGGGGAAGTGGGCCGATGCGCAGCATCGGGTCGCCAGATTTTTTTTGGGGGGGCGGCGCGTGAGCGCCGGAGGCGGTAGAGCTTGCCGCGATCGTAACGCCGCGAGCCGCGGCGCCCCTCCACCGCTTCGCGGTCCCCCTCCCCACTTGCGTGGGGAGGAAACCCCTCATCCGCCCTGCGGGCACCTTCTCCCCGCGGGAGAAGGGGTTTTCTTTCACGGCACGCTCCACCGGAACTCCCTCTCCCTGGGGAGAGGGTTGGGGAGCGGGGGAAAGCACCGCTGCGAGAGGATGGGTCACCGCACCGCGATGCGGACCATTTCTGCCGGCTGCCAGGAGGGCATGGCGTGGCCATCGGCGGAGCTCATGGCGAGCTGGTAGCCCTTGTTCAGATAGCGGCACACCGAGCGCAGGTCTTCCACGTGCAGGCAGTCGATCTCGTCGCCGGGGCGCTGCATGCGGAAGAAACCGTCGCGGAAACGGTGCGGGACCATGTTGCGCAGAACGCCGCCTGCACCTTCGACATAGGCATTGATCGCGATGGCCATTGGGGCTCTCCATCTGTGTTCATCTTCGATGGAGATCACTCTGACAGGCCACCAGGACAAAACCTGTCACCCCTGTTTTGCCCTGCTGAGATAAAGAAACGCCGGCTGTTGGGGGCAGCCGGCGCTTCGGGTCTATCTAAGCGATATCGAGACCGGAAAACGAGCGAGGGACTACAGGGTGTTCGCCGGTCTCGAGACGGACATTGCCAAAGGCCCGCTGAACCCGACATGAACGCTATTCATCATTCATGCCCGTCACCTCCCGCACCGCCGCTTGTCACCAAGAAGAGGCTTGGGTATCGCAGGGAATAACGAGGTTTCACGCCGTACGGACGGACAGGTTGAGCGCACAAGCATCCCGCAGCTGGGACCGGGCCGGCATCGAAACTGCCTGCCGGCGGCACGTGTTTTTCCTGAAGGGAGAGGCCGAGGGCGCGCGTGCGGTGTTCCGCGGCGGGACCCTGGCCGGTCAGGATTTCAGCGGCCGGGATCTGCGCGATGCGGATTTCTCCGGCTGCGATCTGGTCGCAGCCCGATTTGACGGGGCGGACTGCCGCGGCGCCGGTTTCCGGGGCGCCGTGATGCGCGAAGCCAGCCTGGTCGGCGCCCGGCTCGAGGGTGCTGATCTGCGCGGCTGCGATCTGACCGGCGCGCGTCTCGTGGCGGCCCGCTGTGACAGTGCCGATTTCCGTGAACGCCCCCTGCCCGGGCCGGACGGCAAACCGGCATCCGTGCAGGCATGCAGGCTCGATGGCGCGGATTTTTCCGGGGCCTCGCTGGCCGGGGCGCGGCTGGGCGGCGCTTCGGCGCGCGAGAGCCGGTTCGAGGATGCCAATCTGAACGGGGCCCGCCTGTGCCGCAGCGATCTGGAGGGCGCACGTTTCGCGCTCGCGCTGGTCGCCGGCACCGATTTTTCCAGCGCTTCGCTGAGCGCTGCCGATCTGCGCGGCTGCGACATGGAGGGCGCGCGGCTCGACATGGCGACAACGCGCGACATGCAGACCGGCGCACATCCCGACCGTCCCGTCCCGGAACCGGCCGGGGTGCTGACGGCGCGCGAGGCCGAGACACGACTGACCGAACATATCCAGCAGGTGCGCGGCGCCGCCAGCGGCCAGCCGGTCGATTTCACCGGTCTGGACCTGCGTCCTGCCGGCTCGCTCGCCGGGCGGGCCCTGACCGCGCGGCGCGCAGCGCGGGCCTGCCTGGCCGGGCTGGATCTCAGCGGCTGCCAATTGCAGGGCGCCCGCCTGGCCGGGGCCGATCTGCGCGGCTGCAAGCTTGCCGGTGCCGATCTGCGCGGCGCGGATCTCAGCGGCGCCTGGCTCACCCATGCCGATCTGACCGGTGCCCGGCTGACGCCGCTCACCCTGGGCGGCGGGCGTGTCCTGCCAGTGCAGCTGGACAAGGCGCAATGCCGCTACAGCGACTGGCGTAGGGCCGATCTCGAACAGGCAAGCCTGGCTGGCACCGATCTCGCCTATGCGCGGATGGCCGGTGCGCGGCTGTCGCCCGATGCGCTCTCCGGCGCCCTGGGCACCGACCGTCTGCTCTAGTTTGAGCGGTAGCTTGAGTGGTCACATTTTCGAACCGCAAAACCGGTTCCCACTTTTGCTGAAAATGCTCCGGGTCAAATTTCCCAATCAGCCAGGATCGCCTCGCGGTCGGCGCCGGGCACAGGGGCCGGTCCCTGGATCGCGCCGGGCGTGCGTGAGAAGCGCGGTGCCGGAGCCGGCTGGCGCACCCCGCCCGGCTCGGCATAGCTGCCACGCTCGCACATGTGCGGATGGGCCGCGGATTCCTCGTAAGTGAGCACCGGCGCGAAACACACATCCGTGCCCTCCAGCAACTCGCACCATTCATCGCGGGTCTTCTGGCGGAAGAGATCGGCGAAGACCGGCCTGGCCTCCTCCCAGTTGCGGCCCGACCAGTCGGCCGGCAGGGCCTGGGCATCGACACCCAGCTTTTCGCACAGGAGGGCGTAGAATTCCGGCTCCAGCGGGCCGATCGAGACATGACCGCCATCGGCGCACTCATAGACGGTGTAGAAATGCGCCGCGCCGTCGAGCAGGTTGCGGCCGCGCTCCGGCGACCACAGGCCCAGCGCCGCCAGCTGGTGCTGCGAGGCCATCAGCGAGACGGCACCGTCGACAATGGCGGCGTCCACCACCTGCCCTTCCCCGTGGCTGCGCGCATGGTGCAGCGCGGCCAGCACGCCGAAGGCGAGATACATCGCCCCGCCGCCGAAATCGCCGACCAGGTTGAGCGGGATGGCCGGCTTTTCCTTGCTGCCGATCGCGCCGAGCGCGCCGGACAGGGCGACGTAGTTGATGTCATGGCCGGCAGCATGGGCGAGCGGTCCGTACTGGCCCCAGCCCGTCATGCGGCCATAGACCAGGGCCGGGTTGGCAGCCAGGACGACGTCGGGCCCAAGGCCCAGGCGTTCCATCACGCCGGGGCGATAGCCTTCCAGCAGGATGTCCGCCTTGCCGATGAGATCGCGGCACAGGGCCAGCTCGGCCTCGTCCTTCAGATCCAGCGCAATCGAGCGCCGGCCACGGCCCAGAACGTCGGCATGCCCCCCGCCCGGCGCGCCTTTACGATCGACGCGGATCACGTCTGCGCCCATATCGGAGAGCATCATGGCGCAGAAAGGTGCCGGACCCAGCCCGACAAACTCAATTACCTTAACGCCTTTTAGAGGTCCTTGGGGTTTCATGTCGCCAACCTTTGATTCGTTTGTTCCAGAAGCGTGGCACTTGTGACAAACTCGCGAAATACGGCATCGGCGCTCAAATCGGCAGGGGGACGAATGGGACGCTCGCTCGACGTCCTTATATTCGGACTATCCGGCCGCGTGGACGGACTGGCGGAGCAATTGGGCCGGCTGGCCCTGAATTGCCGCATCGTCCGGGCTGACAGCCCGCCTGCCCGGCGTCATCACTACTGGGCCGGCGGCGTGATCCTTGCCGAATGTGAAAACGATATCGATGACGGGTTGCGCGCCTTTGCACGCTTTTCCGGCCAGGCCTTTCCGGTGCTCGTGGTGGGACCGGCCGGTCTAGCCCCGCGCGACACGGTGGATGCCTGGCTGCGCGATCCGGCGCCGGCGGTGCAGATCGCTGCGCGCCTGCGCGCCCTCTTCCGGCTGCATTCCATGGAAATCGTCGCCGCCCGCCGGGCCGAGGTGACCGCGCTCTACGGCCGCGGCCGTCCGCAGGTGGAACGCCAGGACACGCCGCCCAGCGTGCTCTATGTCGGCGATGCCTCGCCGCGCTTCATGGGACTGCAGCATGTGCTGGAACAGGCCGGCGCCGATGTCGTCGCCGCCTTCTCCTCCTATTCCGCCTTCGATTATCTGCACGAGCGGCCCTTCGACGCCGTGGTGCTGAACGCGACCGGCAAGCGCGAGATCGCCTTCACCATCTCCTCGGCCATGCGCCGCAATGCCCGGCTCTATCACACGCCGGTCGTGCTGCTGGCCGACCGTGTCGACGCCCAGACTTCCGATGAAGCCTTTGCGCGCGGCGTGTCGGACATTCTCGAACCGTCGGCGGGCGATGCCGAGCTGCGCGAGCGCATCCTGACCCTGACCGAAGAGCGCAAGCGCCGGCGCCACGCCAAGGCGGCGCTGGATGCCTGCCGCGATCCGCGGACACTGGATATCGAGACCGGCCTGTTCAATTCCGGCTTCCTGGTGTCGCACATCCAGGATCTGCTGAACGTCTCGGCCCGCGACGAACTGAACTTTGCGCTGATTGCCCTGCAGATCATGCTCCCGGAGGGCCGCGAGCGCCCCGACGATGCCTCGGCCGAAAAGGCGCGCCGCCAGTTCGCCGCGATGCTGCGACATCTGCTGCGCACCGAGGACGCCGCTGCGCGTTTCTCCGGCGATGTCTTCATGGCCGTCCTGCCCTTCACCGACGCGCCAGGCATTGACTGTGTCGCCGCCCGGATCGCAGCGATTGCCGAGTGCACGGCTTTCGAGAGCGAGGATCCGCTGCATCCTTTCCGGCTGACCGTGCGGGCTGCGCCCGTTCCGGTGCGCACCGGCGAGACGGCGGAAGCGCTGGTCGAACGCGCGATGCGGGCCTTGCAGAGCCCGGCCCAGATCGTCGCTCAGGCCTGAGGCTTGCTACCGACCGGCCCGTCACGCACCAGCAGCACCATTCCGCCGCCCATCAGGATGAGGCTGACGAAGAAACAGCCACCGGCCCCGACCAGCTGGCCAGCCGCGCCGCCGAGCGAATATTCACGCCCGGCCCAGAAAACCCAGCGGGATCCCCAGCATGGCGAGTTTCAGCAGCGTGCCGCCAGCGCCGCGCAGCATGACCAGTAAAAACAGCATGAAGCTCAGCCCCGTCAGGATCTGAAAGGCTGGCGTGAGAATCACCTTCGAGGCGTCCATCGCACATCTCCCCGCTTGATGATGCCGGCAGGCTCGCGGGAATCACCACTGCGGCCTCTCCCCCGTTCCGGAGAGCCTTGCCTGCGGTGCGAGCAGGCAGCACAAGAAATTCCTGCCATTTCCCGGATAGTCCTTGTTATTCTTCTTCAAGTCGGTTCGGGACTTTCTAAGACTTCCGGAACAAGCCGCGCAGATGCGCCGCGGCCAGACCGTGAGGAAGATCATGAAATTCGGTGATTATCTGCGTCAAAAGCGCGAAGACAGGGGCTGGACCCAGCCCGAGGCCGCTGCCAAGGCCCGGATCGAACAATCCTACCTGTCCAAGCTGGAAACCGGGCGATCCTACCCGTCAGATGACGTTTTCGAACGCCTTGTCGACGTGTTCGGTATCGATCCGGGCGAGCTCAGCGAAAGCGTCTCGGCAGCGGAACTCGACCGTCTGCGTGAAATCCGCGAAGTGCGCGCCGCCGTGCTGGCGGGACAAGCGGGACGCCTGCGCCTGACACGCGGCTGGCTGCTGGCCGGCCTGGCCTTCCTGATGCTGGGCGGCGGCGCGATGGGCCTGTCCCGGATCGACCTGTCACAGGACAGTCACCGCTACTACTACCGCTCGGAAGGCGTGCTGGCCGTCGATGAGAGCCCGCGCCTGTTCAACGAGACCCGCCACCCCCTGTCCGCCGAGGATCCCCGCTATGACGAGATCCGCGCCCTGCGCGAGCGAATCGACCAGGTCGATGTGGTGACCGACCACAATCGCGGCAGCGGCTACTACGAAGAGGTGGAGAACGGCCGGCGCTATTTCGACCTTTATGAGGACGAAGCCATCACCACGCCCAACCCGCTGCGCTGGTTCCTGGTGCCTGCGCTGATGTTTCTCCTGGGCAGTCTGGGCTGTTTCTTCATCAGCTTCCGCTGGCGGTAAGCGCCCTGCTTTACAAGAATCTGGAGACCAACCGGATCAAACCATTTTCCCCGGACCTGTTCCGGGGAAAGTAGATGGAGCCGGGGAAAGTAGATGGAGCCGGGGAAAGGAGATGGAGCTGGTGGAGACGGCGGAAACGCGAGGATACCTGGAAAACAGAAAGAGCTGAGCAGGCCCGGGCCCGTCAGGCCTGGGCCTGTTTCGCACGCGCGGCGATGTCGGCCAGCGGGGCCATGGCCCGCTCGATGGCGCGCAGACGGTCCTCCGGCGCATCCCATTCGGCGCGCAGGACCAGCTTGTGGTCCGGCCGCACCTTGAAGAGAGCCGGGTTCTTCGAGATGTGCTCTATCAGGGCGGGCGGATCGACGAATTTGTCGCCGCGGAAATGGATGACGGCGCCCTTCGGACCGGCATCGACCTTCTCGACACCGGCATGCTTGCACAGCGATTTCACCGCCACGACTCGCATCAGCGTTTCGACCTCGCCCGGCAGCGGGCCGAAACGGTCGATCAGTTCGGCCGCAAAGGCTTCGCGCTCGGTCTTCGTGTCCAGCGAGGACAGGCGGCGATAAAGCTGCAGGCGCACGTCCAGATCGGGGACGTAATGGTCCGGGATCAGGACGGCGGCACCGGCATTGATCTGCGGCGACCATTCGCCCTCATCCTCGGCATCGCCGCCACCGCGCAGCGAGGCGACCGCCTCTTCCAGCATGGACTGGTAGAGCTCGACACCGACATCCTTGATATGGCCAGACTGTTCCTCGCCGAGAAGATTGCCGCCGCCGCGCAGATCGAGATCGTGCGAGGCCAGGGTGAAACCGGCGCCCAGACTGTCGAGCGACTGCATGACTTTCAGCCGCTTGTCGGCGCCATCGGTGATCTTCTGGCGCATCGGCGTGGTGAGATAGGCATAGGCGCGCGTCTTGGAGCGCCCCACCCGGCCGCGCAGCTGGTAGAGCTGGGACAGGCCGAAGCGGTCGGCGCGGTGCACGATCAGCGTGTTGGCGGTCGGGATATCGATGCCGGATTCCACGATCGTCGTGGACAGGAGCACGTCGTAGCGGCCCTCATAGAAGGCCGTCATGATGTCTTCCAGCTGGCTTGCCGCCATCTGGCCATGCGCCGCGATGAAGGAGACTTCCGGCACGCTTTCACGCAGGAAGGCGGCGGTTTCGTCGAGATCGGTGATGCGCGGCACCACGAAGAAGGCCTGGCCACCGCGATATTTCTCGCGCAGCAGCGCCTCGCGCACCGAAACCGGATCAAAAGGCGCGACATAGGTGCGCACGGCCAGACGGTCGACCGGCGGCGTGGCGATGATCGAAAGGTCGCGGATCCCCGTCAGCGCCAGCTGCAGCGTCCGCGGGATCGGCGTCGCAGTGAGCGTGAGCACGTGAACATCGGTGCGCAGCTCTTTCAGCCGCTCCTTGTGCTTCACCCCGAAATGCTGCTCCTCGTCGACGATGAGCAGGCCGAGATCGGAGAATTTCACCGTCTTGGCGAGCAGTGCGTGCGTGCCGACGACGATCTCCACCTTGCCATCAGCAAGCTCGTCGCGCGTGGCCTTGGCTTCCTTGGCACCGACCAGGCGCGACAATTGCCGCACCTTCACAGGCCAGTTGCGGAAGCGTTCGGAGAAGGTCTTGTAGTGCTGGCGGGCCAGCAGGGTCGTGGGCGCAACCACGGCCACCTGGCGGCCGGACATGGCCACGACAAAGGCGGCGCGCAGCGCCACTTCGGTCTTGCCGAAGCCGACATCGCCGCAGATCAGCCGGTCCATCGGCCGGCCGCGTGCCAGATCGCCGAACACATCCTCGACCGCATTGAGCTGGTCGTCGGTCTCGGCATAGGGGAAGGCGGCGCAGAACTCGTCGAAAATACCGCTCGCCGGCTCGATCGGATCGGCCTTGCGGGCCATGCGCTCGGCCGCGATCTTGATAAGCTGGTCGGCCATGTCGCGCAGGCGCTTCTTGGCCTTGGCCTTGCGCGCCTGCCAGGCGACACCGCCCAGCTTGTCCAGCTGCGCCGTCTCGCTCTCGGCGCCATAGCGCGAGAGGAGTTCGATATTCTCGACCGGCAGGTAGAGCTTGGCCGCGCCGGCATATTCCAGCTCGATGCAATCGTGCGGCGCGTCCTGTACCGGCAGGGTTTTCAGACCGATGAAACGGCCCAGACCGTGATCGGCATGGATCACCAGATCGCCCGGCGACAGCGAGCCGGCCTCGACAATGATATCCGCCGATTTGCGCCGCCGGCGTGGCCGCGCCAGACGGTCGCCCAGGATATCCTGCTCGGAGATGACAGCGAGCTCGTCGGTCTCGAAACCGCGTTCCAGCGGCAGGACGACGCGCGCCACGGCAGAGGCCGGCAGGCTGGTCACATCGGCCCAGCTCTCGCAGGCGCGGATGCCGGAAATCCCGTGATCGCCCAGCACGCTGGCGAGGCGCTCCGAGGCCCCGCCAGACCAGGAGGCCAGCACGACGCGCTTGCCGGCCCTGGAGAGGTCACGCACATGGCCGGCGGCGGCATCGAACACATTGACGTTCTGGGCCGTGCGTTCGGCGGTGAAGGCGCGGCCCTGCTTGCCGCCGGCATCGATGGTCTGCGGGCCCGGCTCGCGGAAAGCCGTGAAACGGCGCACCGCCCGGCCCTGCAGCGCCTTCGTCCAGTCGCCTTCGGCAAAATAGAGCGCTTCCGGTTTCAGTGCCCGGTAGGTCGGCGCCGACAGGCTGCTTTCATGCCGGCTCTCATCGACCGTGGTGCGCGCCTGGTAATAGTCGGCGACCTGTTTGAGCCGCTCGTCCAGCGCGTCCTGGGCCAGGTGATCGATACCGATCAGCGCATTGTCCGGCAGATAGTCGAACGGCGTGGCGAGGTGTTCATAGAACAGCGGCAGCCAGTGCTCGACACCGGCCGGCCGCGCGCCGGCGCTGACCTGTTCATAGACCGGGTCGTCCTTGATCGCGCCGAAGGTCTTGATGAAGCCGGAGCGGAAGCGCGACACCGTCTCCTCGTCCAGCAGGACCTCGCTGACCGGGGTAAAGGATATGCCGTCCATCTGGCGGGTCGAGCGCTGGGTTTCCGGATCGAAGGCGCGGATCGATTCCAGCGTGTCGCCGAAGAAGTCGAGACGGACCGGCTCCGGCGCGCCGGGCGGATAGACGTCGATCACGCCGCCGCGCACGGCGTAATCGCCCGGCTCCATCACCGTGGCGGTGCGGGCATAGCCATTGACGGCGAAATGGTGCTTGAGCCTTTCAACATCGACGCTGGCGCCGGGGCGGATCGCGATACCTGCTCCGGTGAGCACCTCGACAGGCGCACAGCGCTGGGTCATCGCATTGATCGTGGTGACCAGGAAAACCGGCTTGCCGCCCAGCCCGCCCGCCAGACGGGCCAGCGTCGCGGCCCGGCGCGCCGCCACACGCGGCGACGGCGAGATCCGGTCATAGGGCTGACAGTCCCAGGCCGGCAGGCGCAGGATTTCCGCGTCAGGCGCGAAGAAGTCGAGGGCAGAAGCAAAGGCCGCGGCACGGGAATCGTCGCGGGCGATAAAGACGCTCAGCCCGCCATGCAGACGGCCGGCATCGGCCAGCATCAGCGCATCCAGGCCTTCCGGCGCACCGCAGACAGTGGCCGGGCCCTGCGTCCGGGCGATCATCTCGATATCGGACATGTCTGCGCTGCCTCGCGGAAATCAGGCCTTCGGCCCGTCGCCGAAGGCTGCGTCCGCATCGACGCGGAACGCCTTGAGCCGGTCCATCACCGGCGTGTCGAATGCGGCCGGAACGGGCTCGCGCCCGATGATCCAGCCGTACACATCCTGATCAGACTGGTCGAGCAGGGCCTCGAACGCGTCGAGGCCGGCCTTGTCCAGGCTGTCGATATTGTCGTCGCAGAAGCGGCCGAGGATCAGGTCGGCTTCCTTGAAGCCGCGGCGCCAGGCGCGGATCCGCAGTTTCTTGCGTTGGGTGTCGAGCGTATCGGTCATGATGGGCGCATATAGTCCCGTTGAAAGGCCGCGTCGACCGGTGGCAGCCGCGCAACTTGCCGATAAAGTAGATAAGGATGCGCCCAGAGATTCTCTTTCCCCTGTTCCAGGACGTCACCGCCCTGCCCGGTATCGGTCCCCGGCTGGCCACGCTGGTCGCCAAGGTGGCGGGACCGCGGGTGAAGGATGTGGTGTTTCTCAAACCGGCCAGCATCGTTGACCGCTCACGCCAGGTCAGTGTGATCGATGCGCCGGAAGACCAGATCATAACCCTCACCGCCACGGTCGAGGAACATGTGCCCGGCCGCCGCCAGGGCCAGCCTTACAAGGTACGCATGTATGACGGGACGGGCTTCCTGCATCTCGTCTTCTTCCATGCCCGCCCCGACTATCTGCAGCGCATCCTGCCCGTGGGCGAGAGCCGCATCGTCTCGGGGCGCTGCGAACGCTATGGCTCGGAAATCCAGATGCTGCATCCCGATCTGGTGATGACCGAGGAGGAAGCTGCCGGCACACCGCTGATCGAGCCGGTCTACCCGCTTACCGCCGGGCTTGTCGGCAAGACGATGCGCAAGGCGGTGTCCGGTGCGGTGACGATGGTGCCCACCCTGCCCGAATGGCTGCCGCCGGATATGTGTGGCGAGAAGGGTTGGCCCGATTTCCGCCAGGCCGTGCGCATGCTGCACGCACCGGAATCGGCCGCCGACCTGGACCCGTCGCATCCGGCGCGCGCGCGGCTGGCCTTTGACGAGGTATTTGCCCGCCAGCTCGCCCTGCAGCTGGTGCGGGCACGCCGCAAGGCCCAGTCCGGCCGGGCGCTCAAGGGAAGCGGCGAAAGGATCCGGGCCATCCTCGACAATGCGCCTTTCGCGCCGACCGGCGCCCAGACACGGGCCTTCGAGGCCATCCGTGCCGACATGGAATCCGGCGAGCGTATGACCCGCCTGCTGCACGGCGATGTCGGCGCCGGCAAGACGTTCGTCGCGGCCCTCGCTGCGGCCCAGGCCGCCGAGGCCGGCACCCAGGCCGTGATCATGGCGCCGACGGAGATCCTGGCAAGGCAACACGCCAAGACCCTGGCGCAGCTGCTTGAACCGGCGGGCCTTTCCGTGATCGCCCTGACCGGCCGGGACAAGGGTGCCGCGCGCAGGGAGATCCTGGAGCGCATGGCCGCCGGCACGGTGGATGTGATCTGCGGCACCCATGCACTCTTCCAGGAGGGTATCGAATTCGCCGATCTCGGCCTGGTCGTGATCGACGAACAGCACCGTTTCGGCGTCTCCGACCGCATGCGGCTGACGGCCAAGGGGCACAAACCGGACACGCTGGTGATGACCGCCACACCGATCCCGCGCACCCTGTCGCTCGCTGTCTACGGCGATCTCGACGTCTCGCGCCTGGACGAGAAACCGGCCGGGCGTATCCCGCCGGAAACGCGCCTGGTGTCGATGGAGCGGCTCGACGAGGTGGTGGAGGGTGTGCGCCGGGCGATCGGCCGCGGCGACCGGGTCTACTGGGTGTGTCCGCTGGTCGAGGAATCCGAACAGTCCGAACTGTCCGCCGCCGAGGATCGCTGGCGGCATTTGCGGGCGGCGCTGGGGGATCAGCGCGTCGGCCTGCTGCACGGCCGCATGAAGGCTGCCGAGAAAGAGGCCACCGCCACCGCCTTCCGCAATGGCGAAATGGATGTGCTCGTCGCGACCACCGTGATCGAGGTCGGCGTGGATGCGCCCGACGCCACGGTGATGATCATCGAACACGCCGAACGCTTCGGCCTGGCGCAATTGCACCAGCTGCGCGGACGCGTCGGCCGGGGCGACAAGCCCTCCTCCTGCCTGCTCCTGTACAAGGGTCCGCTGGGCGAGACGGCACGCTCGCGGCTGGAGACCATGCGCGAGACCGATGACGGTTTCCGCATCGCCGAGGAGGACTGGCGTCTGCGCGGCGCCGGCGATCCGCTGGGCCTGCGCCAGAGCGGTCTGCCGGACTTTCGCCTCGCCGACATGGAAGCGCATGGCGATCTGATTGCCGAAGCGAATGACCAGGCCCGCCTGCTGGTCCACCAAGACCCCGAACTGACGGGCGAGCGCGGCGAGGCCCTGCGGGTCCTGCTCTACCTGTTCGAACAGGATCAGGGCGTGCGCATGCTCAGGTCCGGGTGAACATTTCCGGCGGCAGGGTGGCGCGCACATCGCGCGGCAGCTTGTCCGGCGTGACCATGCCGAAGGAAATGATCAGCTTGGCCGCCTCCTCCACCGACATGTCGATCGGGATGGTGTTCTTCTTGGGCGTATAGAGCAGGAAGCCGGAGGTCGGATTGGGTGTCGTGGGCACGAACAGGCCGACCACATCGTCGGAGATCTTTTCCTTCAGATTATTGTCGCCATTGGCCGAGACGAAAGCGACCACATAGAGCCCTTTCATCGGATACTCGATCAGAACCACTTCCTTGAAGGAATTGCTCTTTCCGGAAAACACCGTCTCCATGATCTGCTTCAGCGCGCCATAGACATTGCGCACCAGCGGCACGCCGGCGACGATCCGGTCGCCCAGATTGATCAGCGTCCGGCCGAACACATTTGCGGCGAAAGCGCCGAGCAGGGTCAGGATCACCACCGCGATCAGCACGCCCAGCCCCGGGATGGTGAAGTCGCCGGGCAGGTAGTTTTCCGGATTATAGCGCGCCGGGATCAGCGGCTTGACGACATTGTCGACGAAGCCGACGAATGCGACGATCAGGTAAAGCGTCACACCCAACGGGGTTGCGATAACGATCCCGGTGAGGAAACTGTTGCGAAGCCAGCGAAACATGGCACTCCCGTGTCCGGACGGCGCTAGGCGCGTGAAATGAGCTGATTCCCCCGCAGCAAGGGTAGTCTACGTTATGGATTCCGGTGCGCCAATCTCGGCACGCGACACCTTCCGGCAAGTCTGCAGGGAGACCGTGACGGCATGAAGGCCAATCCTGTCTCGATCGCCCGCTGGATGGTGCTGGCCGGCGCGGCGGGCTTCCTGGTCCTGCTCGCGCTGACCAGCTGGGCCCTGCGTGACCAGATCTACCAGACCTTCCAGGATCCCGGCGAACCCTTCCAGACCTATACCCCGCCGCGCGGCGCCAATTATGCCGGCGCCGAGGCCTGGTTCGCCCGCGGCACTTTCACCGGCGAGGACGAGCCGGCGGTGTTCTTTGTCCATCCCACGACCTATTCGGGCGGCTCGAACTGGAATGCCGAGCTGGACAAGGAGCGCGCCGTCGAGGCCGTCACGCGCACCATGCTGCCCAACTACGCCGCCCCCTTTGCCAATTCCGGCGTGCTCTTTGCGCCGAAATACCGCCAGGCGGCGCTCTATACCTTCATGAATAACCGCGAGGATTCCATCCTGGCGCGGCAGTTCGCCTATGGCGATGTCGAGCGCGCCTTCGACGCCTTCCTGATGCAGGCAGGCGATGACCGGCCGATTCTGCTGGCCGGTGTCGGCCAGGGCGGGTTCCACGTGCTGGGCCTGCTGATCGAACGGGTCGCGCCCGATCCGGAACTGCGCGAGCGGCTGGTCGCCGCCTATATCCTCGAATCGCCGGTGCCGCTCGACCTGTTCAACACTGTTCTGGCCGATATCCCGCCCTGCGAGACGCCCGAGGATGTGCGCTGCGTGCTGGCCTATTCCTACGCCCGCCCGGGCGAGGAGGCCCGTATCCGCATCCTCACCGAACGCTCGATGACCTGGACGCCGCGCGGCGGTCTGGACTTTGTCGACGGGCGCGGCCTGTTGTGCGTCAATCCGATCCTGTCGGCGCGCACGGCGGAATATGCCTCGGCGCGCCTGCATCGCGGCGGTGTCGCGGCTGAAGGCCTGCCGCCGGATTCAACGCCGGCACCCGTGCCCGGACAGACCGGCGCCCAATGCGGCGACGGGATCCTGTTCGTGGAAGAGCCGGACTATGCCGATCTGCGCCGCCCCAACCGGATGGCCGAGGAATACCGTGTCCCGCCCTTCAACCTCTTCTACGAGGATCTGCGGCTGGATGCGGCGCGGCGCAGCCTCAATCTCTCGACCATTCTGCAGGAGGAACGCCGCTGGGCGCCGCCGCTGGACGGAATCGAGGAAGTCGAGGATGCGCCCGTTGTGCCCATCCCCGACCGAAGAGAATTCCGCTAGAGATTCTTCGCCAGCGCGTCGAATTCGAGCAGGCGTGCCGCCAGGGCTTCGAACTCGCTCAACGGCACCATGTTGGGGCCGTCCGACGGGGCGTTGTCGGGATCGGGATGGGTTTCCATGAAGACGGCGGCGACGCCCACAGAGACGGCCGCACGCGCCAGGGTCGGCACGAATTCGCGCTGGCCGCCGGAGGTCGTGCCCTGCCCGCCGGGCTGTTGCACGGAATGGGTCGCGTCGAACACGACGGGTGCCCCGAAGCTGGCCATGATCGGCAGTGAACGCATGTCGGAGACGAGCGTGTTATAGCCGAAGCTGGCGCCACGCTCGCAGGCCATGACATTCGGATTGCCGGCATCGGCCACTTTGGCGATGACATTCTTCATGTCCCAGGGCGCCAGGAACTGGCCCTTCTTCACATTCACCGGCTTGCCGGTCTCGGCCGCCGCGATCAGCAGATCGGTCTGGCGGCACAGGAAGGCCGGGATCTGGATCACATCGACGGCCTGGGCGGCGAGCTTCGCCTGCTCGGCCGTATGCACATCGGTGAGCACCGGCAGGCCGGACTTTTCGCGGATCTCGGCGAAGACCGGCAGCGAGGCTTCCAGCCCCATGCCGCGCGCGCTCGAGAGCGAGGTGCGGTTCGCCTTGTCATAGGACGTCTTGTAGATCAGGCCGACATCGAGACGGTCGGCGATCTCGCGCAATTGCTGGGAGACTTCCAGCCCGTGTTCGCGGCTTTCCAGCTGGCAGGGGCCGGCGATGAAGGTGAGCTTGCGGTCATTGCCGATCTCGATCGGATCGCGACCGGGACGGGGTACGGAAATCACGGAATTGACCTGGCTCATTCACGGCCTCCTTCGGGCCTCGTTCTGCCACCGGCCTGCAGCCGGCGCTGGTGTCGCTCGTCTGATCCGATATCGGGTCAGCGGCGTATTCAGACAAGGCCCTTATCGATCCACAGGACACTCATGGCAACTGCAACCGCCACCGCACCTGCACTCGTCTGGTTCCGGCGCGACCTGCGCCTGGCCGATAATCCGGCACTGCATGCCGCAGTCCAGAGCGGCCGGCCGCTCCTGTTTGTCTATATTCGTGAAGACGATAAGGCCCTGCGCCTGTCACCGGGCGCGGCGGCGGACTGGTGGCTGCACCACTCGCTGACCGCCCTTGCGGCCGATATCGAACGCCTGGGCGGAAGGCTCAGCCTGCGCCAGGGCGCGGCGGCCGATCTCATCCCGCAGATCGTGCGCGAGGCCGGCGTGCGCGAAGTCTTTTGGAACCGGGTCGACTGGCCCTGGATCGACGCCCGCGACCGCGATATCGCCGAAGCCCTGCAGGCTGCGGATGTCCGGCCGCGCGCCTTCCGCGCCACGAAGCTGATCGATCCGGCCAGCGTACTCAACGGCTCCGGCCGGCCCTACAAAGTGTTCAGCGCCTTCTGGCGGGCCGCACAGAAAGACTTTTCGCCCCGAGCCCCGCTGCCCGCGCCGAACCGGCTGATCGCAGCCGGTCCGATCGCCAGCGATGATCTGGCAGGCTGGAGCCTGCTGCCGGTCAAACCCGACTGGGCGGCCGGTTTCCATGACCGCTGGACGCCCGGCGAAGCGGCGGCCCGCAAACAGCTCGAAACCTTCCTTGGCGAGGCACTGCCCGACTACAAGACCCATCGCGACCGGCCCGACCTGTTCGGCACGTCGCGCCTGTCACCGCATCTGGGCTGGGGCGAGATTTCACCCCGCGCGGTCTGGCACCGGGTCCAGCTGCAGGCCGAACGCGGGCAGTCCTTCGGGGCAGCCGAGAAATATCTCGCGGAAATCGGCTGGCGCGACTTCGCCTATTATCTCGTCCACCATTTCGGCGATCTGCGGCAGAAGAATTTCGACCCGCGCTTCGATCACTTCCCCTGGCGCGACAATCCCCAAGGCCTTGAGGCCTGGCAGCGCGGCCGGACCGGCATTCCCATGGTCGATGCGGCGATGCGCGAGCTCTGGAAGACGGGCTGGATGCATAATCGTGCGCGCATGATCGCTGCCTCCTATCTGATCAAGCATATCGGCTGCCACTGGCGTGACGGCATGGCCTGGTTCGAGAACACGCTGGTCGATGCCGATCCGGTGGTGAATGCCGCAAGCTGGCAATGGGTCGCCGGCTCCGGCGCCGATGCGGCGCCCTATTTCCGCATCTTCAATCCGGCGACCCAGGGCGAGAAGTTCGACCCGGAGGGCCATTATGTCCGCCGCTGGGTGCCCGAACTTGTCCAGCTCGCCAAGCGCGACATCCATGCGCCCTGGGAGGTATCTGCCGGTCAGCTGGCATCGCAGGGTGTCGAGTTGGGCCGCACCTATCCGCGTCCTGTCGTCGACCTGAAAGCGGGACGTGAGGCCGCTCTCGCCGCCTTCGAACAGATGAAGTCGCAAACCGCCGAAGAGAACGCCTAGGCGTCCTGCAGGACGTAGCGGATCGACTGGCCGCGCGCTTCGAATGCGCAGCCCACCCAGCGGCCTTGCGCGTCATACCAGAGATCGACGGTCAGCGTGCCGGTCATGCGGATGTGGCGCGCCTCGATCATGCCGGACGCCGTCTCGATCGTCTCCACGCCCAGATCCTCGATCTCCACAGGCATGGGCTCGCCGGTTTCGGTGTTCAGGATCCGGCGCTCGGCCGGGTCATAGCCCAGCCAGTGGCTCGAGGGCATAAGGTCAATCAACCCGGTGTCACCTCGTTCGACATCGACCGCAACCCGATCGCCATCCTTCAGCGTCTCGGCTTCCAGCGAGACCAGCTGACCATCGCGCCAGACTTCCTCTGAGGAATGCTCGTAGCGAAAGACGGTTATCGGGCCCAGACCCGCCCTGAGTTCGATATCGATATCGACCAGAAGCGCGCCATCCTGTCCCGCGTCGAAGCGGACTTCATGCCGCCCGAAATCCTGACCATTGCGCAAGACGTCGAACACGATATCGGCGGGCGGTTCAGCTGACACGGACGCCGGCCATGCGACGGCCGTCAGCAGGATCAGGGCGAGCGTTTTCATACCCGGTTCTACGCACGAAGCTGTAATCCGGATCGCCGGGTTTGCGTTTTGTTGCTGGAGGCCCGACAAGTCGATGCCTATATCGCCAGCAATGCCAGAGCGAGGAGAGCGACCGTGACCGCTGCAAAGTCTGTTATCGACCTGATCGGAAACACACCATTGCTCCGGCTCAACGCGGCCTCCGAGGCGACGGGCTGCGATATCCTCGGCAAGGCGGAATTCCTCAACCCCGGCGGATCGATCAAGGACCGGGCGGCGCTGGGCATTATCCGCGCCGCGGAAGCGTCCGGTGCGCTCAAGCCCGGCGGCACGATCGTCGAGGGCACGGCCGGCAATACCGGGATCGGCCTGGCCATGGTCGGCGCGGCACTGGGCTACCGGGTGGTGATTGTCTTCCCGCGCACCCAGTCGAAGGAAAAGAAGGACGCGATCCGGCTCCTCGGCGCCGAGCTGATCGAGGTCGATGCCGTTCCCTATGCCAACCCCAATCATTATGCGCGCTATTCCGGCACGCTGGCCGAGGAACTGGCCAAGAGCGAACCCAATGGCGCGATCTGGGCCAACCAGTTCGACAATACCGCCAATCGCGATTTCCACGCGGCCACCACGGCACAGGAAATCTGGGAGCAGACGGACGGCAAGGTGGACGGCTTCATCTGCGCGGTCGGTTCGGGCGGTACGCTGGGCGGCCTGTCGGCCGGGCTGAAGGCGAAAAATCCCGATGTGCAGATCGGGATCGCGGATCCCGGCGGTGCAGCGCTCTACGGCTATTTCGCCCATGGCGAGCTGAAGGCCGAAGGCACGTCGATCACCGAAGGCATCGGCCAGAGCCGCATCACGGCCAATCTCGTCGATACCAAGGTCGACCGCGCCTATCGCATCTCCGATGAGGAAGCCCTGCCCCTTATCTTCGATCTGATCACACAGGAAGGTCTCTGCCTGGGCGGATCGTCGGGGGTGAATATCGCGGGCGCCATCCGCATGGCGCGCGATATGGGTCCTGGCCACACCATCGTGACCGTGTTGTGCGATCACGGCTCGCGCTATCAGTCCAAGCTCTACAATCCCGACTTCCTGCGCGAGAAGGGCCTGCCCGTGCCGGCCTGGATGGCGGCATGACCGATCCGCTGATCTCCGTTACCGAGGCGCTCACCCGGCACGGCGCTGCCGGAACCGTCTTTCTCGATGCGACCTGGACTTTCGAGGGCGGGCCGCAGCCACGCGTGACGGGTTTTATTCCCGGTGCCCGGCCGATCGATATCGATACGGTGAAGGACGAGCGCTCACCCCTGCCCCACATGCTGCCGCCGCCGGACGTATTCGAACGTCATGCCCGGGCCCTGGGGGTCGACCGGGACAGTACGCTGATCGTCTATGACCGGATGGGCCTGTTCAGCGCGGCGCGCGTGTGGTGGATGTTCCGGACGATGGGACATGAGAGCGTGCGGGTGCTGGAGGGTGGATTGCCGCTCTGGCTGACCGAGGGTGGCCCTGTTGAAAACGGCCCGGCGGAGACCTGGCCAGAGGGCAATTTCACTGCGGATTTTCAGCCGCATCGTGTGGCGAGCCGGGAAACCGTGCTCGAAGCCATCACATCCGGCACACACCAGATTCTCGATGCCCGGCCCGCGGCGCGGTTCGCCGGCGGTGCAGCGGAACCCCGCCCGGGCATGCGCAGCGGACACATGCCCGGCGCGTTGAACCTGCCCTTCGTCCAGCTGCTGAACGAGCGGGGCGAGCTCATCGGGCAGACCGATCACTTCCGCGCCTCCGGCCTGCGCGATGACAGACCCGTCATTACCACTTGCGGCTCCGGGGTGACGGCCTGCATCCTTGCGCTTGCTCTGGAACGCGAAAGCCGCACGGCCGCCGTCTATGACGGGTCCTGGGCCGAATGGGGCAGCCGCAGCGATACGCCTGTCGAAAAAGATTGAGGGATTTGATGAAGGACGAAACCCGGCTCACCCGGCTTGGACGGCCGCACGATGAACGCGGACAGGTCAATCCGTCCGTCGCGCGCGGCTCGACCATGCTCGCCCCGTCCGCGGCCGAGCTCTACGATTTTCCGCCGGGACGCGTGCATTACGGCCGGGTCGGTCTGGAAACCCACCAGGCCCTGCGGGGCGCGCTGACCGAGCTGCAGGGCGGTGCGGGCTGTGCCCTCACCTCCTCCGGCCTGATGGCCAACACGCTCTCCATCCTGGCCTCGGTCGAGGCTGGCGGGACGGTGCTGGCGGCCGACTGCATCTACGGGCCTGTGCGCAACTTCCTTCTGACCACCCTGCCGAAATTCGGGGTGAAGACGGAATTCTTCCCGCCGCGCATGGGCGCGGAGATCGCCGATCTCATCACGAACGACACCCAGGCCATCCTGCTGGAATCGCCCGGCTCGCTGACGATGGAGATGCAGGACATTCCCGCCATCGCCAAGATCGCGCGCGAAAAGGGTGTCATCACCATTATCGACGACACCTGGAGCGCCGGGCTGACCCTGAAGCCGCTGCAGCTGGGCGTCGACTATGCCGCACAGGCGCTGACCAAATATGTCGGCGGGCATTCCGATCTTCTCATGGGTGCGGTGGTGGCGCGCGACGAGGCACTGTTTGCGCGCCTGCAGGCCACCGAGCGCAGCTTCGGCTTCCACACCGCGCCGGACGATGTCTATCTCGCCCTGCGCGGCCTGCGGTCGATGGCGGTGCGGATGGAGCGCAGCTTTGCCTCCTCCATGGCGATCGCCGACTGGCTGAAATCGCGTCCGGAGACCGGCCGTCTCCTGCACCCGGCTCATGCCGACCATCCCGACAACGCCCTGTTCCGCCGGGACTTTACTGGCGGCTGCGGCCTGTTTTCGGTGGAGTTTCCCGGCTGGGACATCCCGAAGAGCGAGCGCTTCCTCGATGCGCTCGGCGTGTTCGGCATGGGCTTTTCCTGGGGCGGTTATGAGAGCCTGGCAATCCATTGCGACCCCCAGCTCAAGCGCACAAAGACCGCGCACCGCCATGACGGCGCCCTGATCCGCTTCGCCATCGGCCTGGAAGCGCCGGAAGACCTCATCGCCGATCTGGAACGGGGTTTTGAAGCTGTGGCGTGAAAATAGCCGCGGACAAGAGCGTCTGTCTCGAACCCCGCAGCTCTGAGCACGCTCCATGTGAGCATCGACCCCGACACCGATAGCGATGACAGGCTCGGGTCGAGCGGCGCGGGAACAAAGAAAAATGGCGCCCCCGGCAGGACTCGAACCTGCAACCATCCGCTTAGAAGGCGGGCGCTCTATCCGGTTGAGCTACGGAGGCCAGACAGGCCGGGTCTAGTGCGACCAGGGCTGTTTGCGGTCGGCGGAGAAATTGTCGGCGTAGGACTTCTCGTACCGCTTGGGTTCGTGCGGCTCGACGACCTGGAAGGGGATGCCCTGGCGCTTGGCGTAGGCCACAGCGTCTTCCTGGCTGTCGAACTTCAGGCGGATCTGGCTACGCATGTCCGAGCTGGACGTCCAGCCCATCAGCGGATCCGGTTTTTTCGCCATCTCCGGCGAAAACTCGAGCACCCACTTCTTCGTCTTGCCACGGCCTGACTGCATCGCATTGCGGGCCGGACGATAGATCCTCGCGAACATGCGCGTCTCCCATTTCAACCGCATGGACCGGCGAAAACCGGTCAATGGTCGGGGCGGCAGGATTCGAACCTGCGACCCTCTGGTCCCAAACCAGATGCGCTACCAGGCTGCGCCACACCCCGAATATTGCCCTTATGTAAGCGCCCTCGCCTTTAGGCAAGCCTACTGCGCGTCTTCGGGCGTATCCTGTGCAGGCGTATCCGTGTCTGCCTCGCCGGCGGCCTCGGCATCTGTGCCTTCGGACGTTTCTTCAGCGGCTTCTTCCGCAGCCGGCGCCGCGTCGTCCGCACCTTCGTCCACATTGCCGAAGAAGGCGTGGCGCACCGTGTCGCCCGGGCGGATACCCAGCTCGAATGTGCGGCCCGCGGGCAGTTCCAGCACGCCGGCCACCACGGCATCCGACGCCAGGCTGCGGCGCGAACCGGCCTGGGCGTGGCCGACGATCTTCACGATCTCGCCGTCCGGCGCGATGAAGACCAGGTCGAGATCGATCAGCGTGTTTTCCATCCACATCGCCGTGCGGCGGGGCGGAGAATAGTGGAACAGCATGCCGGCATCGGGAGCCAGCGTTTCGCGCCACATCAGGCCGCGTTCCAGCTGTTGCGGCGTGGTCGCCAGCTCGGCCGTGAACACATGCCGGCCATCGGCGCTGTCAATGACAACCGGTTCGGGTCCGCCAAACGTGATGGCGGACACTTCCGCGGTAGGATCGGAAACGGTGGCATCGGGCGTTGCGGCCGCCGGTTCGGCGTCCTGCGCCCAGGCCGGCGCGGAGACGCCGACCAGAAGGGAAAGGATCAAGCTGCGCATGTGCCGGAAGCTAGCGGGCGTCCGCCTGTTGCGCAACGCCGGACAGACGCCGCGAGCCCGTCATCAACAGCCGGACGGGACCTGCCCGGCTCAAGCGCCCGCAGCAGGCCGGATTTCCGCGGCCAGAGCGCCCTTGGGCCCCTCGAGGCAGCGCACTTCCAGCGTATCGCCCGGTGCAACATCTTCCAGGCCCGCACGGCGCAGTGTGGCGGCATGCAGGAAGACATCGCCTTCCACTTCCGCGCAATTGACGAAACCATAACCCCGCAGCGGATCGAACCACTTCACAACGGCCTGGCAGAAGGGCGCACTGGAAACGGCATAGGGGTGGAAACGCCGCGGCCGCACCTCGGCCTGCGTGTCGCCGCCACTCATCTCGACCAGTTCAATGGCCTGACGCCCCTTGTCACCACGGACAGCCTTGCAGACCACCCTGGCGTTCGGCAGGGCCGGACCCTGCCCGAAACGGCGCAGGCAGCTGGCGTGGAGCAGGATGTCGCCCTCGCCATCAGCCGCGTCAATGAACCCGTACCCGCGCGCGGGATCGTACCACTTAACGCGGCCCTCCAGTTGAAGCACTTCGGTGTCTTCAAAAACATCGTGAGCCAGAACCATGATATCGCTCGCTTAAACAACCCTCGAGTGAAGATTTGTACACAAATTCATGACTGAAGAGAAGACGAATCGGCCAACCGGTTGCGTTTCGAGACTTCGATATCTAGTCACTGCGAGCGGTTCGCAACGCGATTAACACAATATGTTGGGGCTGAATTGATTTTCAATCACAACCTGATGCGGATTTTCTGTCTTTCTCGTAAGGTTCATTTTTCTCCTGAGAGGCGAGTATCATCGCGTGAATCCGGTTCGGGAATTCGCGCCACGCGCAAAAACCGCCGATCCGGCGATCGGCGGTGTCAGAAAATCGTGGAAAACTCGAAACTTTCCCGGCGTCTCAGCCGAGTTCTTCGTGCAGCCGGTCGCTTTCGGCGAGACGCGCAACGGCGCGGGTCGAACGGTAGATGGCGCTGTTTGAGCCGTGCTCGGAACATTCCACCGATTCCACCCAGCAGCGCCCCCCCGTGGCCTCACGGACGATCTCGTCAGCCTTGTGGAAGGTCATCTCGGCCATCCGCTCGCAGCTCGTCCCCGGCACGACGCGTACACGGGCAATGCCGCGTTCACCCAGCGCTTCCAGCGCCGGGCGTTCCGGATCGTCCTCTGCCACGAGAAGCGAGTGATCGAACATGTCGTGCAGCCAGTCACGGATCTTGCCGAAACCGCCCTTGCCGAAATCGAGCACCCAGCCGCGCTTGTCGAGCTGTTCGGCGGCAAACACGAAGCGGAAGCCGAAGGAATACCCGTGCAGGAGGCTGCAATCGCTGTCCGCCGCCCATTGCCGCGAGCAGCAGGACAGGCCGCGCTCATTGCCATAGGTCTTGGTGGAAAGATGGGCCATTGCCTCACGCTCCCGACATCGCATCCGTGATCAAGGGGACAAACCTGCCCCACCCCCGCCAGCATACCCAGCGATCCTACCACGCCTGCACATGAGAAGGAGGAGATCGCGTGGCAGGCCCTAGGGGAATCGAACCCCTCTTTCCAGGTTGAAAACCTGGCGTCCTAACCGATAGACGAAGGGCCCGCGGCGATGAGGGCCGTCGTATAGAAAAGCCTGAGACGGCTTGCAAGCGGGAATTTCGCAAAAACGTCAGTCTTGCGCAGTTGCCAGGTCGTCCAGTTGCAGCTGCACCCGCTTGCGGCCCTGCCAGGCATCGCACTTCACCCGGCCGACCGCATGCCAGAGCCCCTCGCCCGCGCTGAGCAGCGCCTCTCCGAGCGGGGTGTCGGCGGTGCGGAAACTGATCCCCTGCACGCTCGCGCCACTGAGATCCTGCAGCGAGAAGCGGACATGGTCGGTGCCGACTCGCTTGGCGAAGCTCACCCGGACCCGGGACAGCGCGAAACGCGGTTCCGGATTGCCCTGACCGAAGGGACCGGCGCGCTCCAGCATCTCCGCAAGCTCGACGGTCACGCCTGACGCAGCCAGCACGCCATCGACCTTGAGCGCCATGGCGTCGCCGGCCTCTGCCAGCTCCGGCGCGAGACGCTCGTCCAGGTAGGCGACCAGCGCATTGATCCGGTCGGCTTCCACCGTCAGGCCGCCGGCCATGGCATGGCCACCCCCGGCCAGCAGCAGCCCTTCATGGCGCGCCGCGGCGATGGCGCCGCCGAGATTGACGCCCGGCACGGAGCGCCCGGATCCCTTGCCGATCGCGACCTCGCCCTGGCGGTCGATACCGATGACGATGACGGGTTTGGAGAACCGGTCCTTCAGGCGGCCGGCGACAACGCCGATCACGCCGGGATGCCAGCCCTCGCCCGACGCAACCAGCACAGCCCGGCCGGCGCCCTGTCGCTCCAGCTGGGCCAGGGCCTCATCCTGCACCGCCGCCTCGATCGTGCGGCGCTCGGCATTGAGCGCGTCGAGCTCGGCAGCGATACGCGCGGCTTTCGCGGGATCGTCCGTGGTCAGCAAGTGTGCGCCCAGATCGGAACGGCCGACCCGGCCCCCGGCATTGATTCGCGGTCCGATCAGGAAACCGGCGTGATAGACGCTGGCTTCGCCGTCGATACCGGCCGCGGCGGCAAGGGCCTTGATGCCCGGCTGAAGCCACTGGCTCATCACACGCAGCCCCTGGGCCACCAGCGCCCGGTTCAGCCCCTCCAGGGCCACGACATCGCAGATCGTGCCGAGCGCAGCGAGATCCATCCATTGCATGATGTCCGGCTCGCCGGTCTCGCCGAATGCGCCGCGCCGCCGGCCCTCGCGATTGAGCGCCGCCAGCAGGACGAAAGTCACCCCGGCCGCGGCCAGATGACCGCATCCGGAGGTATCGTCGGGACGATTGGGATTGACGAGTGCCGCAGCCGGCGGGAAATCGTCATCCATCAGGTGATGGTCGATGACGACGATATCGAGCCCGATCCCCGCCCCGTGCCGCAGGGCTTCATGCGCCGCGGCGCCGCAGTCCAGCGTCACCACGAGTTCGGCGCCGCGTTCGCGCAAGGTCTCGAAAGCCTTTGCCGACGGTCCGTAGCCTTCCTCGATCCGGTCGGGAATGTAGATATCGGCGTCCTGGCCCACATGGCGCAGCCAGCGCACCAGCTGGGCGGCAGACGTTGCACCGTCGACGTCATAGTCGGCAAAGACCGCGATGCGCCGGCCGGCCTCGACGGCGTCCCAGATCAGCGCGGCAGCCTTGTCCATGTCGGCGAGCGCCGACGGGTCGGGAAACACGTCGCGCAGACGCGGCGACAGATACAGTCCCGCTGTCTCCGGCGGCACGCCGCGTGCGGCGATGACCCGCGCCAGAGCGTCGGGCAGGCCGTGCTGACGGGCAATGGTGGTCACGGCCGTTTCGTCGGCCTCGCGCAGGCGCCATTTGCGCCCGCTCAGCGAGTGCTCCACCCCCAGAAGGGCGTCTGTGTGCCGTGTCGTTACGTCCGTGACCATCCTCTGTCCGTGCTAGCCCAGCGGCCGGGCCGACCGGATGCGCCGCACCGAATGATCGGCCGAATCGAGCAGCAGCGTATGCGTGTGGACACGCCCGCCCGAGGTGCGGACACCGTCGACCAGGTCGCCATCGGTAACGCCCGTGGCGACGAAGAGGCAGTGGCTGGCAGCCAGTTCGGAAACATCATACTTGCGGTCGAGATCGGTCACGCCGACACGCGCCGCCCGGGCGCGTTCGTCATCATTGCGGAAGAACAGGCGGGCCTGCATCTGACCGCCGATACAGCGCAGGGCCGAGGCCGCCAGAACGCCTTCGGGCGCGCCGCCCTGACCGATATACATGTCGACACCGACGCCGAGCCCTGCCGCGCCCATGGCGCCGGCGACATCGCCGTCCGGGATCAGGCGCACACGGCCACCGACCGACTTCACACCGTCGATGATGTGCTGATGACGCTCGCGTTCCAGAACGCAGACGGTGATGTCTGACGGAGCGACGCCCTTGGCCTTGGCCAGGTTCTTCACATTCTCCGCCGCGCTGGCATCCAGGTCGATAACGCCGGTGGGCAGGCCCGGACCGACGGCGATCTTGTCCATATAGGTGTCCGGCGCGTGCAGCAGGCCGCCGCGCAGCGCAAAGGAGACCACGGCCAGCGCATTGGCCTGGCCCTTGGCGGTCAGCGAGGTCCCTTCAAGCGGGTCGAGCGCGATATCGATCTCCGGACCTTCGCCGGTCCCGACCTCTTCGCCGATATAAAGCATGGGCGCTTCGTCGCGCTCGCCTTCGCCGATCACGATCCGGCCCTTCATCGGCATGGCGTTGAGGCCGTTGCGCAGGGCATCGACGGCGGCCTGGTCGGCGGATTCCTTCTCGCCGCGGCCGATCCAGTCGGAAGCCGCAACGGCCGCAGCCTCGGCTGCACGCACGGCCTGCAGCGCCAGATTTGTCAGGGCACGGGTATCGCTCATTCTTGGTCTCCGGTCATCGCCCGGCACACGCCGGGCACACATTGAGTTCAGCGTTGCGGGTTCTGTGGCGGTGTTGTGCGCGCCTGTCCCTCATTCACGAAATCGGACGCGCTGGACGGTGTGTCCTGCCCTTCGCGGTCCTCGGCTTCGGCATTCAGCGCATCGCGGCGTTCCAGCAACCGGCGCGCCTGGGCGTCCATTTCCTCGCCTTCACCGCGCGGCAGCGTGCGCTCGGGCACGGTACGCGGTGCGGTACGATCTTCCACACCGGCTTCCAGCCGCTCCTCGACCCAGTCGGGATGGGTGGCTTCCAGATCGGGCATATCGACCGCTGCGCAGCCTCCCAGGAGGGCGGCAAGGCCCGCGGTCGTGACAAAGCGATGCATGACAACTCCTCGCGCTGGACGCGCGACGCGCTTTCTATACGCTGATCGGTGTCAGAGTCACCTGCCGAAGACAAGGACAATCGATGCCGGGCAAGACGGAAAACGACGCGCAAGACCGCGACTCCAATCCCTGGGCCGGCATGACCGCAGCGGAATGGGAGGCGCTTGATGAAGTATCGCGCAATCTCATGCAGGCTTCGCTGAAGTCGCAGAAACTGATGTCCGAAGTGGTCCAGAAGGCGCTGCAAGGCGACGCCGTCCTGCCCAAGGCGGACCCGTTCAACGCGGCCCCCGAATTCAGCGAGGTCTGGAATCACATCGTGCACCAGCCCGAGCTGATGATGCAGGCCCAGGCCGACCTGATGAAGGGCTATCTCGATCTGTGGTCGAACACGACCAAACGTTTCATGGCCGGCGGAGGGGACGGCGGCACCATACCGGTCATCGAGCCGGAGCAGGGAGACAAGCGCTGGAAGAGCGAGGACTGGTCTGCCAATCCGGTGTTTGACGCCATCAAGCAGTCCTACCTGCTCAACCAGCATTTCCTGATGGGCCTGGTGCGCAATGTCGACGGTGTCGACGAGCGCACCCGGCGCAAGGTGGAATTCCTGACCCGGCAGATGACGGACGCGCTTTCCCCCACCAATTTTGCCCTGACCAATCCGGATGTGATCCGCGAAACCATGGCTTCGCGCGGCGAGAACCTGACGCGCGGCCTGCAGAATCTGATGAGCGATCTGGAGGCCGGTCACGGACGTTTGGCCCTGCGCCAGACCGACACTGCCGGCTTCCAGGTCGGCAAGGACCTGGCGACAACGCCCGGCCAGGTGATCTTCCAGAACGATGTGATGGAACTGATCCAGTACACCCCGGCGACGGAGACGGTGAAGCAGCGGCCGCTGCTGATCGCACCGCCCTGGATCAACAAGTTCTACATCATGGACTTGCGCGAAAAGAACTCGATGATCCGCTGGCTCACCGAGCAGGGCTTCACGGTTTTCCTGATTTCCTGGGTCAATCCGGGACCGGAACTCAAGGACAAGACTTTCGCCGACTACATGCATGAAGGCCTGTTCGCGGCGCTGCACGCGATCGAGGCGGCTACGGGCGAAACATCGGTCAACGCGGTGGGCTATTGCGTCGGCGGCACTTTGCTGGCGTGCGCCCTTGCATGGCTGGAAGCTGAAGGCCAGGCCGACCGGGTCGCATCGGCGACCTTCTTCGCCGCCCAGACGGATTTCGAACAGGCTGGCGATCTTCTGCTGTTCATCGACGAATACTGGCTCAAGGAGATCGAGCGCATCATGGATGCCCAGGGCGGCGTGCTGGACGGGCGCTCCATGGCCGACACGTTCAACCTGCTGCGCTCGAACGATCTGATCTGGTCCTTCGTCGTCAACAACTACTTGCTCGGACGCCAGCCCCAGGCTTTCGATCTCCTGTACTGGAATTCCGATCAGACCCGCATGCCCAAGGCGCTGCACCTGTGGTACCTGGACAATCTCTACCGCAACAACCGGCTGTCGCGCGGCGAGCTGAACCTCGACGGGCACAGGCTCGATCTCGGCGCGGTGAAGACGCCGGTCTATATGCAGGCCTCGCGCGAGGATCATATCGCGCCCTACCCGTCCGTCTATCGCGGTGCCAAGCGGTTCGGCGGGCCTGTCCGCTTCCTGCTGGCAGGGTCGGGGCATATCGCCGGCGTGATCAACCATCCGGCCGCCGGCAAGTATCAGCACTGGACCAATGACAAACTGCCCAACACCGTTGAAGCCTGGGTCAAGGGCGCGAAGGAGCACCCCGGCTCCTGGTGGGCAGACTGGCGTGACTGGCTCTATGAGCGGTCCGGTGAGGACGTGCCGGCGAGAACGCCCGGTGACGGCAAGCTGAAACCGATCTGTCCGGCCCCGGGCCGCAATGTGCTGGTGCGCAGCGACGCGCCGCAAAAGGCCGACGCCTGATACACCCCGCATTCCCGCCCGGAGTGAGCCGGCGTTTACGCAAACCCTGGGTTTTTCTTGCGCTGCAGCGTATCCCCGCTAGCCTCGACCGCACATTGTCTTGAGACGGGGAGATTGCCGTGCAGGACGCCCCTGCCAGCCGCGAACGCCACATGCTCGGCTTCTTTGTCGATGTCGACGGCAAGCGCCGGTTCGACCGATTCCACCTGCTTGCTCATGGCGACCGGTGGGACGGCGAGGTCCTGCGCCTGACACCGGGCCGTTCCGACGCCGTCCCGATCGCTGTTTCCGGACGGGTCAACGGCGCGGAACTGGAGCTCGATCTTGGCCGCCGCGACCGCCAGCCGGTCGAGACGCTTCGCGTGCGGGCGGAAACCCCGGATATCGATGCCGGCTATATCGGCACGCTGGACCAGAAGCCGCCTGGCGAAGGCCACGCGCGCGCGGCCTACGTCCTGGAGGAAGCGACCGCCGTCCGGCTCGACCCGAGCCCCACGCATGGCTGGGGAACAGTCGCGATCGCGCCGCTGGCCAAAGGCGCCGAAGTCCTGCCCATCCGGGGCCCGTTCAGCGCGGTGCAGACCCCCTACTCCTTCAGGACGTCCAACGGGCGGCATGTCGAACCGACCGGCTACGGTCATTTCGTGAACCATGCCTGCGAGCCGAGCTGCGAGCTTATCTACCGGCCGGACGGGCGGCCCGTGCTTGTCGCGCGCCATGACCTTCCGGCTGGCGCCGAAATCACCTTCGACTACACGGCAACCGAAGGAAAACTGGCCAACAGCTTTGCCTGCCTTTGCCCTGCTGACGCGCATAAAATCTGAACAAAATCCTGAGATTGCAGCGCTCGGGCCTTGCCCCCACCGCACCGCGCTGCAAAGACTGCGGCCGGATCGTTAACGCTGTGATGAGGACAGGACATGCTCGACACCCGATCGCTTGTCAGCGCCCTTGCGCTCATCCTGACGATCGGGATCCTGCTGCATTTCGTGAACTGGCGCATCCACCGCACGAGCGAGGGCGCAAAGTTCTGGTGTATCGGGCTGAGCGTCCAGACCGTCGGCCTTTTCCTGTCGGCCGCCTTCAATGTCGGACCGGACACCGACCCTGTCTTTCTCTTCTTCATGAACATGATGGTCAGTTCCGGCCATGTCCTGATGCTGTTCGGAACCGCCTCCTTTGCCGAACGCCCGTTCAAACCATACGTCTATGCCGGTCTCATCGGCATCATGGCCTTGGGCTATGGCTGGTTCTGCCTGGTCGACACGAATGTCATCGGCCGCGTCATGACCCTCGCGAGCATCCTGATCGTGACGAACATGCTCAGCCTCACCCGCTTGTGGACCATCGCCCGGCGCGACGGACCGGCCGGCGCCGTGGTGCTGGGCGCGGCGATGGTCGCCACGATCCTGGTCTCGGCCGCCCTGTTCGGTCTGCAGCTGGCAAACGGCGGGGCAGTCCAGAATGTCTATGACGGCGACAACCCGCTCCTGCCGGTCGCCGTGATGACACTGATCGCCTTCGAGACGACGACGATCTTCGGCTATCTGCTGTTGAGCGCCGGATATTCCCAGGCCCGGCTGAGCGAAATGGCGCTGACCGATCCGCTGACCGGCCTGGCCAATCGCCGCGCCTTCGACCGCGAGATCGTGCGGCGGCTGGCAACGGCGAGCGCACCGGATCGCCAGATCGCAATGATCCTGTTCGATATCGACCGGTTCAAGCTGGTCAATGACACGCACGGCCATGATATCGGCGACCGGGTTCTGCAGCATCTTGCCACAATCGCCCGTTCGGTCTCGCGCCGCCGTGATGTGCTGGCCCGTATTGGCGGCGAGGAATTCGCGATCATCGTCGACGAACGCGACAGCGAGGCCCTCGAACCCCTGGCCGGGCGCCTGCGCTCGGCGGTCGAGGCGGCGCCGGCCCGTGTCGAGGGACTGCACGTACCGATCACGGTTTCGGCCGGGTGCGCCCGCGCGGTTTGCCGGGACGCAGCCGATGTGGAGCGGTTGTTCCGGGCTGCCGACACGGCGCTCTACGCCGCCAAGTCAAACGGCCGCAACCGGGTGGAAATGGCGCCGCCCGCCGGACAAGCCTAACGTTCGAACCGCACCCGAACCGGCGCACGGCGTCCCGGCCCCTGCATCGCCGTGCGCACATGGGAGTGAAAGCGAAGATTGGTCATCATCACCTGGTCATCGAAGGCCTCGGCCAGGAGATCATTGTCGACGATGAAGCTTCCGGTTTCCGACGGCTGCGGTGCGACGAAATAAATCCAGGCAAACTCGCCATCGACCTCGGCACCGACATAGCTCAGATCGAACAGCGCGCCCTCATCGTCCGCCATCCGGAACCGCTCGCCGGCATAGGCGCCGACGGTATCCAGGCCGTCCTGGGTTTCGAGGAATTGCGCCGCATCCTGTTCGTCGCGATCGAGCGCGGTCAGGAGATCGTGGGCGAACAGCCGGTGCACGATCTCCATCTCGCCGGTGCGCGGATTGACGGCGATCTCGGTGACACCGGCATGGACGCGATGGGCACTGGCCGGCGCTGCCACAAGCAGAACACCGGCCAGGCCTGTCAGAAGTGTGCGAAGCCGCAGCATTCGCGCAGATCCTTCCTACTGCGGACGCGTACGGATCGAGTCGCGCGTCACGCGCTGATCCATATCGTCCATCATCGTGCTGCTGCTCGATGAGGATGACCGGTAGACTTCCAGCCGGCTCGGCTCGATGCGCGGCGGGAAGAAATTGTCGGACCGGTCCGCATCCGCGGTTTCATGCAGCGGATCAAGCTCCACCGACACGACTTCACGATCGGTCATGTAGGTCCAGGTGACATTGTCCGGATTGTAGCGCCAGACCTCGGCCGGGATGCGCACGATCTCGGTGCCGCCATCCGCGAAGGTGAATTCGAGGATGATCGGCATCACCACGCCGCCCTGATTGGTGAAGTCGAGATAGTAGATGCGCTCGTCGCTGTCGACGATTGCGGCTTCCCAGTCCTCCAGCTCCTCGCGGAAGCTGTCATAGGCCTCGCGTTCGCGATTGGTCACCGTGTGGGCGTCATTGCGCGAGTAGAAGTCGACAACTTCCGGATTGCGCGCCTCGTAATAGGCGATGCCTGCCTCGCGATTGCCGGCCTGGGTCAGACTTTCCGGATTGGCGTCGTCCTCGGCGCGCTCGCGGGCATTCTCGATCTCGGGGTTTTCCGTGTTGAACGTGCCCTCGATCACCCGGTCGAGCGAGATATCGACATGATCGGTCGAATAGAACCAGCCACGCCAGAACCAGTCGAGATCGACACCGGAGACCTCTTCCATGGTGCGGAAGAAGTCATACGGCGTCGGCCGGCGGAAGCGCCAGCGATTGGCATAGGTACGGAAAGCTTCATCGAACAGTTCGCGGCCCAGAATGGTCTCGCGAAGGACCACCAGCGCCGTCGCGGGCTTGCCATAAGCATTGCTGCCGAACTGCAGCACCGAGTCGGACTGCGTCATGATCGGCATCTGGTTGGTCGACACCATATAGTCCGTGATCAGGTCCGGATCGCCGCGGCGGGACGGAAAATCCTCTTCCCACTGACGCTCGGCCTGGAATTGCAGGAAGGTGTTGATGCCTTCGTCCATCCAGGTCCACTGACGCTCGTCGGAATTGACCGTCATCGGGAAATAGATGTGGCCGATCTCGTGGATGATCACGCCGATCAGACCGCGCTTGGCGCTGCGCGAATAGGTCAGATTGCCGTCATCATCGACCACCGGGCGGCCATAGGTGCCGCCATTGAAGGTGATCATCGGATACTCCATCCCGCCCTGCGGGCCGGCGATCGATTGCGCCACCGGATAGGGATAGGGGAAGGAGAAGGAGGAGTAGACATCCAGCGTGTGCTCGACGGCGCGGGTCGAGAAGGCCGACCACAGCGGCTCGCTCTCATTGGGGTAGAAGGACATCGCCATGACGAGCTCGGGCGCCACGCCCTCGCCGTCCTGCTCGACGCCCACCGCGTCCCAGATGAATTTACGCGAACCCGCCCAGGCGAAATCGCGGACATTCTCGGCGCGGAATTCCCAGGTGGCTTCCGAACGCGTGCCCCGGCGCTCATTGGCGCGGGCTTCGGACGGCGTCACGATGAAGACCGGTTCTTCGGAGGTCCGCGCCTCTTCCAGACGGTCACGCTGGGCCTGGTTGAGCACTTCTTCGGGGTTCTGCAGCACGCCCGTCGCAGAGACGATGAAGTCCTGCGGCACGGTGATGGAGACGTCGTAATCACCGAATTCCAGGGTGAATTCGCCGCGGCCCAGGAAGGCCTTGTTGTGCCAGCCTTCATAGTCCGAGAAGGCTGCCGCGCGCGGGAACCATTGTGCGATCTGGTAGATGCAGTCGCCGCCGGTATCCTCGGTTTCCTCGAAGCATTCCCAGCCGGCGCGGCCGCCGATCACGCCGGTCTCGATCAGGCGGTAATCCCACTCGATGTTCAGCACGACGCTTTCGCCGGTCTCCAGCGTGTCGTCGAGATCGATCCGCATCAGCGTGTCGACAATGGTGAAATCGACCGGATTGCCGTCGGCATCGGTCACGGCGGTGATGTTGTGGCCATAGCCGTCTTCGGCGATCTGCTGGCGCCGGCGCACGGCCGAAGCGGAGATGCCTTCCGGATTGGAGCCGCCGACCCGGCCGGACGAGCGCCCGCCATCGCCGACCGTCTCGGTCATCACCGCGATGGAATCGGGGCGGAAACGGTTCTGGTCGAGCTGGAACCACAGGAAGTCCAGCGGGTCCGGCGCATTATTGGTGTAGGTCACCGTCTCGGAGCCGTAGAGATGCTTCTCTTCCTCATCGAGACGGATATCGATGTCGTAGTCGACATCCTGCTGCCAGTAGTCCGGCCCGGGCGCGCCCGTCGCCCGGCGCTCGCGATTCGGCGAGGGCCAGTCCTCGTCCTCGAGCTGGCGGAAGGCGTCGCGCCAGTTGTTCGTGGTCTGCTGAATCGGCTGAGCGGCCGCAACGTTGAACGTTGCGGCCGCTGTCGCGATGGCGATCAGGCTGAAGTTACGCATATCACAGGTTCCCCATACCCCGACAACGGGCTCTCTTCGGAAACTCATGTAGCGCCTGCCCGGGATCGCGTCACCCCGCGGTTACGGTTTTGTCATCTTCCGGACTGCTTGCCGCAGCCGGAGCCGCGTGGCCGTTCTCCCGGCCCAGTGACATCAGCCAGGCGCCAAGGCCGATGAACATCAGGAAAAGACCGACCAGCGCACCCAGTCCCGGTACACCACCCAGCGCGGCGGACACGGCCAGCACCAGCATCAGGGACAGCAGACGCATGCCCATGCCCAGCGGCTGTTCAGGCTTGCGGTTGAAGATCAGGTCACCCACGGCCAGCGCACCCAGCGCCAGGCACAGCAGCAGGAAGGGCCAGAACAGCAGCCACATGATCGGGATCAGCAGCACACCGATCACGGTGATCGCCAGCAACACCGTCATGATGATCAGGAAGACCGGCGAGAGGGCAAAGCTGATAAAGCCCAGGAAACCGGACACCACGGGTTTGCGGCGGAAGGTCCGCGTCACCCGGGCGGTGCCGCGCGGCGTCATCAGCACAGCCAGCGCACCCAGCAACAGGGCCGCCCCCGGTACGGCCAGGCCGAGAAAGGCGAAGGGCGCACCGATGATTTCCCAGGGGCCGTCGATATCGATGTCGATGTCATCCCAGTGCTTGGCGCCGAAATTGAACGGCTCGTACTCGTAATCGACCGCCCCGATCTGGGCACCGGACGCAACGACCGGCTGGGAGGGGCCGCGCACCGTGATCTCGCCGGTGACCCGGGCCGAGTCGAGGATGTAGACTTCCTCGGCCAGGATCTCGATATCGCCGTCGATCAGCCCCGACAGGGTGACCTCGGAACCCTCGATATCGGTAAAGCCACGCACCGTGCCGGCGATCTCGATCTCGCCGCCGCCGATTTCCAGACCGTCGCCGAAAACTGCGCCACTGTGCACACCGACATACCCGCCGGCCAGTTGCACGGCGCCGCCGACCGTCGCATCGATCTCGACATTGCCACCGGCGGCGGCGAGTTCACCGCCGATTGTGCCGCCGATACGGACATCGCCGCCGGCGGCGCTGACATCACCGGCGACATTGGCGTCGATCTCGACATCGCCACCGGCAATCTCGATATTCTCGCCGACGGAACCGCGGACATAGACGTCACCGCCGAAGAAATGGATCGAGCCGGTAACGTCGGCATCGATGCGGCCGTCGCCGGCTATCGCGGAAACATCACCCTGGACGCGGCCGCGGACCGTCATGTCGCCGCCGAGGAAAACGACATCATTGCCGCTGCCGTCAATCTCGACTTCGCCGCCGATCACCTGGGCACTCGCGGCGCCCGTCATTGCGGTGATGGCCAGCCCCAGTGCCATGATTGTGTGCTTGATGCTCATAACTCTCTCCCTGCGCCCCCCGGCAGTCAGGTCGGTTGTTGAAATGAGGTCCGGTTCCTACCGGTCCCGGCTCTCGATCAGGTCCTCGCAGTCGCGGCGGTCGCGCGGGGTGAAGACGAGACCTTCAACACGAGCCCCCGATTCGACCACCGGCTCGTGCTCGGCGAAGACTTCAAAGCGACCATCAATGCGGGCCGTCGACGCGATGGTCACACGGATGCCGCAGACCTGGCCGCCATCATGGATGCGGGCACCGATCTCGATATCGCCCTCATCCTCATAATCGCGATTGCGGCGCATCTCGTTGATCGCAACGAGTTCGAGCGGGCCATGGACCTCGCCATTGATCGTCATCGTGCCGGCATGCGCCGACAGGCCATCCCGGAAGGTCGCATCGACCTCCATGTCACCGGATGCCAGGCTGGCCGGGCCGGTGACATGGCCGTGCACCACCAGATTGCCCGCCGCAATGGAAAGCTCGTCACCGGCCTCGCCGTTCCAGTTCACATCACCGCCGGCAATGGAAACCTCGCCATCGACCTTGCCCGTGAAATTCACGTCACCCGCTGCGATGGATACCTCGCCGCCGACTTCCAGACCGTCGGCATCGACGTCACCGGAGACCAGGCTGAGATCGCCGCCCAGGCGGCCGCGCAAGTTCAGATCGCCGCTCAGGCGGCTGTAATCGCCATCACGGTCGAGGACGATATATCCGTCTGCGGACCGGTGCTGGCGCATCATCTTTGCACCATCGCCCTCATCGGCGACAACAATAACGCAGCCCGACGTCATCAGTGCTGTGGTCAGGGCCGTGGCAGCAAGCCAGAGCTTGGTCATTCAACTCTCCCATAACGTCCCGGATGTCCTGCCACCTGGCGTTCTGGAAATCCGGGCCTACGCTCCCCAGCGTTGATTCAGACCATACATTATCGAAAAACGATATCAAGGAGATTTTTCCGTTTTTCGATAAATATTTTTTGATTTACGAGATGCCGCCCGGGGAAAGGAGGTCCGCAAGCAGCCCGCCCCTTCCCTACGCGTCAAGCGCAGCTAAAATCATTCCCAATACACGGCGCCTGCACGTATGGGCGTACATGGGAGGATTACATGGCTGACACTCCAGCCGCCGGGCTTGCCCCGGAAACCGGTGCGCAGGGCGTATCCGAACCGGTCAGCACCGGACAGGTCTACAAGGGCGCCTATCTCGACCCGGCGCGTATCCGCAAGCCGGTCTTCAAGTCACTGATCGAATCCCGAAACCGGTATGGCGGCAAGAAGCTCGCAGCCGTCGACGCAGACGGCCGCGAACTCACCTATGACGACCTGGTGAAGGCATCCTTCGCGCTGGGCCACGCCCTCAAGGCCGGGACCGAAAAGGGCGAGGCGGTCGGCGTGCTCCTGCCCACAGGTGCCGGCGCGATCATCTCCTTCTTCGCGATCTCGGCCTATGGCCGGATCCCGGCCATGCTCAATTTCACAGCCGGCGAACGCGCCCTCAAGGCAGCGTGCAAGGCCTGCAAGGCCAAGCGGATTGTCACCGCGCACCGCTTTATCGAACTGGGCGAACTGCAGGAGCTGGAAGCCGAGCTGAAGAAGGATCACGAGCTGATCTATCTGGAAGATGTGCGCGAGAACCTGTCGCTCGGCGACAAGCTTGCCGCCGCCGTCGGCATGGTGATGCCGTCCCTGGTGCGCGCTCATCCCGATCCGGACAGCCCGGCCGTCTACCTCTTCACTTCGGGTACCGAAGGCGATCCCAAGGGCGTCGTGCTGAGCCACGCCAACCTGCTGGCCAATGTCGAGCAGGTGCGCGACCACATCAAGATCTACCCGACCGATCTGGTCTTCAATCCGCTGCCGACCTTCCACTGTTTCGGCCTGACCGGCGGCGTACTTGTACCGCTCGGCCTCGGCGTGCCGGCGATCTGTCACCCCACGCCGCTGCAGGCCAAGACCATCGTCAAGCGGATCGCCGAGACAAAGGCGACTATCCTGTTCGCCACCGACACCTTCATGAACCAGTATGCCCGCGCCGCCGATCCGGAGGATCTGTCATCGCTGCGCTTTGCGGTGTGCGGTGCGGAACGGGTCAAGGACGAGACACGCTCGGCCCTGCGCCGGCGCTTCAATGTCGAGATCGTCGAGGGTTACGGCCTCACCGAGGCTGCGCCTGTCCTGTCGGTCAATCAGCCAGAGAACAACCGCCCGGGCACGGTCGGCCAGCTGCTGCCGGGCTGCGAGGCACGGCTGGTGCCGGTCGAGGGGATCGATGATGGCGGCCAGCTCCACATTCGCGGCCCCAATATCATGAAGGGCTATATCCGCCCCTCCGCGCCGCTGCAGCTGGAGGCGCCCGAGGGTGGCTGGCACGATACCGGCGATATCGTCTCGATCGACGAGGACGGCTTTATCCGCATCCGCGGCCGGGTGAAGCGCTTTGCCAAGCTGGGCGGGGAGATGGTCTCCCTCGCCGTGGTGGAGAACTGTGCCACCTCGCTCTGGCCGGACAGCATGCACGCCGCCGCGGCCATTCCGGACAAGCGCAAGGGCGAGCAGGTCATCCTGCTCACCGATTACGCCAAGGCCGACCGGGCGGACCTGGTCGCCTTCGCGCGAAATCACGGCATTTCCGAACTGGCGATCCCGCGCAAGGTCATCCATGTCGAATCGATCCCGGTGCTGGGAACCGGCAAGACCGATTACGGTACCGTCCAGAAGACGGTGGAGGCGTTGATGGCCGACGAGCTGAAACCGGCACCGGCCGAACCCGCGGAATAGGGCCGCCTCACCGCCATCCACCTCGCGCTCACCGCCGCTCATGGAACCGACCGGCGGTGAGCGGAGTTGTATCCTTCATAATCGCCTCCCAGGCGATAAGTCCCGCCCCGGGACGCTGCACAAGGCAGTGAGGGGCGATGCAGACTTAGGAGAAGGATCGCGGCCGATGCGCGCCTACACGCTCATCACAGCCCCGGATACGCCGGCTTGTCACAAGGTCCGGACCTATCTGAGATGGCGGAATATCCCCTTCCTGGAGAAGCCGGCTACCGAACTGGTACTGCGTTCGGAGGTTCGTCCGCGCCTGCGCCGCATCGATGTCCCGCTGCTGATCGCTGCCGATCAGCGGGCTTGGAGCGACAGCCGCGTCATCGTCGATGCTGTCGATTCCAACCACGCCGGCTTCCCGATGCGTCCCGATGACGATGCGACCGACATCGAGGCCGCTGCGATCGAGGCCTGGCTGGACCAGCTGGTCGCCCCGGCAGCCAGTTTCTGGCTGTGGGCGCGGGATGGCGAGAAGGCTGGCGAGCGCCTGGCGATGACGGCCTGGCCCGATCGCGCAAACCCGGCTCGCGAGCGCCGGGCCCGCATGGCCCGCCAGCAGATCGGGTGCCGTTTCCGCAAGATGGGCTACCGTGAGGAGGACCTGCCCGCCATCGAGACCCGGCTGGACGATATCCTGGGCATGGCCGAGGCCGTACTGGGCGATACGCCCTTCCTGTTCGGTGGTAATCCCACCCTTGCCGACTGCTCGCTGCATGCCGTCGTTCTGACCCTCACGGGCGCCGCCGAAGGGCAGCGCTTCGTCAGGGAACGGCCGGCTTTGCAGGCCTGGTTACTGCGCATGGCAGGACCGATCGATCCGCAACGCGGTACCCTCAAGGGCAGTGGCCCCATTCCCACCCCGCTGTCCTTCCTGCTGGACCGGGCGGTGACCGAATTCGTGCCCGTTGGCGTGCGCGCGACCTCGGTTGTTGCCGAATGGGGTGAAGCGAATCCCGGCCAGCAGGTACTGCCGCAAAGCTTTCCCGACCCGTCAGACCCGGCACCGGAGACTTACAATCCGCGCACCCTGCGTCCGGCCGATGCCTGGCTGTTGCAGCGCCTGTGCAGCCGGATCCGGCAGATCAAAGATGCCAGGGCCTCCCGGTCGCGCGAGGCACTCGACCGGCTCGGCCTGTCCGAACTGCGCGGGTTCAAGCCGCGCCGCACGGTGCTGCGCCGCAATTACCGTTTCGAACTGGAAATGGTGCCGAGCAGTGAACGCCCCGTGCCCGATGCTGTCGTCCAGCAAGTACTCGCCGCGATGGGCAAGGCCGGCCACGAGGCAGCCACGACCAGCGATGTGGTCAATCTTGTCCAGCCCTGACCGGCACAGCGGCCGCTAGATCCGATCGCAATCGCGCCCGTCCAGCGCTTCCCAGCTGAAACCGTCACCCTGCGGGCGAATGTCCGAGATGATGCGGAAACCGCCCTCAAGACGGGCCCCGGCACGCAGCTCGACTTCCGCAGCGCAGACCAGGCCGCCCTGCCCCAGGCGCCCGGATATCTCGACCCGGCCATTGCCCTCGTCCCGCCCATGGCCGCGGATCTCGACCGGACCGTCGACATCGGCGCGCAGCACCATGTGCCCGCCATCCATCTCCAGCGATCCGCGCAGATGACCGTCCAGCGTGACCCGGCCGGCCGCGATTTCGGTATTGCCGGCAATGCGCGCATCGATATCGGCCGTTCCGGCCGAGATTTCAGCATCGCCGCCAACCTCGCCGGTAAACCGCACCCGCCCGCCGGAAGCTTCCAGGTCGCGCCCGACGATCATGTTGGAGCGCACCGTCGCGCCGGACAGTTCAAGATCCCGGCCGACGCGCCCATCGGCGCCGACGAACATGCCGGAGAATTCGGCATCGCCGGGTACGTCCACATTGCGCGAGGCGACCAGGCCGGCAGCATCGACCGAGCGACCCTCCCCCCTGCCATGGACATCATAGGTACAGGCCGACAGCGCCGTCGCAGCCGCGGCACAGAACAGGAAAGGTTTCAGCATGGCATCCTCACGAGATCAGGTTTCGATCTCATGATGCCCGGCACACGCGTTTCGGATGCAGATCAGATGTGCAGCGCCCGTCCGTAGGCGTCCAGCACGCTCTCATGCATCATTTCCGACAGGGTCGGGTGCGGGAAGACCGTGTGCATCAGCTCGGCCTCGGTCGTCTCCAGCTGGCGCGCCACGGCATAGCCCTGGATCAGCTCGGTCACCTCGGCGCCGACCATGTGGGCGCCGAGCAGTTCGCCGGTTTTCGCGTCGAACACGGTCTTCACCAGGCCCTGATCATCGCCCAGGGCAATCGCCTTGCCATTGCCCACAAAGGGGAAGCGGCCGACCTTCACCTCGTGCCCTGCTTCCTTCGCCTTCGCCTCGGTCAGGCCGACAGAGGCGATCTGGGGGTGGCAATAGGTGCAGCCCGGGATATTCCCGGTCTCGAAGGCGTGCACATCCTTGCCAGCGATCTTCTCGACGCAGACCACGCCCTCGTGCGAAGCCTTGTGTGCCAGCCAGGGCGGTCCGGCGACATCGCCGATGGCATAGAGCCCTTTCACATTCGTGCGGCCGAAACCGTCATTCACGACATGGCCCTTCTCGACCTTCACGCCGAGCTCTTCCAGGCCGAGATTTTCGACATTGCCGACAATGCCGATCGCCAGGATGACCTTTTCGACCTCGATCGTCTCGGTCTTGCCCTTCGATGTCTTCACACTGACCTTCGCCGTCTTGCCCGACGTATCGAGCTTCTCGACCTGGGCGCCGGTCATCAGCGTCATGCCCTGCTTCTTGAAGCTCTTGGCGGCAAAGGCCGAGATTTCCTCGTCCTCGACCGGCAGAACGCGATCCATCATCTCGACGACCGTCACATCGGCGCCCATCGTGTTGTAGAAGCTGGCAAACTCGATACCGATCGCGCCGGAGCCGATGACCAGCACGGATTTCGGCATGCTTTCGGGCACCATGGCCTCGCGATAGGTCCAGATCTTGTCGCCATCGGGTTCAAGACCGGCTTGCGGCACGGTGCGCGCCCGGGCTCCGGTCGCCAGGATGACGTGCTTGGCAGTATAGGTGTCCTGGCCGACGATGACCTTGGGCGCCTCGCCGCCCTTGGCCAGTTTCGCCTCACCCTCGATCACCTGGATCTTGTGCTTCTTCATCAACATGCCGACACCGCCGGACAGGCGGCCCGCGACATCGCGCGAGCGCTCGACGATCGCCTTGACGTCATAGCCGACGTTCTCCGCGGAGAGACCGAAATCCTTGGCGTGCTGCATGAGATGGTAGACTTCCGAGGTCCGCAGCAGCGCCTTGGTCGGGATACAGCCCCAGTTGAGGCAGATACCGCCCAGATGCGCGCGCTCGACAACAGCCGTCCTGAAACCCAGCTGGGAGGCCCGGATTGCGGCAACATAGCCGCCAGGTCCGCCGCCGATCACGATCACGTCGAATGCGTTGGAGCTCATGCGGAGACCTCTTTTGTTTGCACGCGAAATAAAACCCGGGCCGGGAGTCGCGATATAACGGCTGCACCCGTCGCGATCAATGGGCGAACCAGGCAGATCGCCTAGAGGTCCGTGATCGTCTGGGTCAGATCGCTGTCCGGATTGTCGCCGGTATTCACCACACCGGCGCGCTCTATCAGCATCATGTGGACCTTCTCGGTCTGTGCCACCGGCCGGTGCCGCACGCCTTTGGGAATGACGCACATCTCGCCCGGTCCCAGAAGGACCGGCTCGGCATTCTCGATCTCGATTTTCAGGATGCCGCGCGTGACAAGGAAGAACTCGTCCTCTTCCAGATGCGCATGCCAGTCGAACGCCCCTTCGGCCTTCGCCAGCTTGATCTCGTAATTGTCCAGACGCGCCACCCGGCGCGGCGCCCAGGTATCCTTGAACTGGCTGTGTTTTTCCGCCAACGAGATGACTTCAACAGGCATGGGATCCTCCGGCCGCCTATATGGCGATGATGTATCAGCCATACCATGATCTGCTCTGAACACAGGAGTCCGCGATGCACGGCGAGACCGATCTTGGAACCCTGCTCGAGGGCATGTCACCCCGTCTCCATCCGGGGGTATGGGCCTTCGCGACCCTGCCACCCGGCATGCCGGAACCAGCCGGCCTCTCGCCCCTGATGCGCTATGTCGAGGATGAAGGCGTCACGCTCATTCTCGACGCCGCGGCCGCCGCCGACGCCGGCCTGGAAACCGTCTTTCCCTGCCGCCGTATCACCCTGCACATCCATTCCGCACTCGAGGCCGTCGGTTTCATGGCTGCCATCGCACAGGCCCTCGCCGGGGCCGGAATCGGCTGCAATCCGGTGGCGGGTTATTTTCACGACCATCTCTTCGTGCCCGTCGACCGCGCCGAAGACGCCATGGCCGTTCTCGAACGGCTCTCGGCCGGCTCCGATTTCGATTGACCGTCCGGCCCGCCGGCCCTATCAGCGCGCATCTTCTTCGACAGGTGACACGGCATTGAGCCTTCCTGCCCTGGGCCTGACCGGCCTGCCCGCCTTCAACGCCGACATGCTGTGCGACGATCTCGCCGGACGGGGCTGGTCGGTGTGCCGCCTCGCCGATGCAGACATGCTGGGGGCTCTGGCGCAGGAAGCCGAAACCCTCTGGCAGGACTCCGAAATGACCGCAGCCGGTATCGGCCGCGGCGACGATCACGAGCTTGTCCGGCAGGTCCGGCGCGACAAGACCAGATGGCTCGACGGCTCAAGCCCGGCCCAGACCGCCTATTTCGCCTTTGCCGAAGCGTTGCGCCGCGAGGTGAATTACCGCCTCATGCTGGGCCTGTTCGCCTTCGAAGCCCACTACGCGGTCTACGAACCCGGCGGCTTCTACAAGCGTCATCTGGACAGTTTCCGCGGCGCCCGCAACCGCGTCCTCTCCTCGGTCCTCTACCTCAATCGCGACTGGGACGCCGCCGATGGCGGCCATCTGCGCATCTATGCACCCGACAGCGACCAGGTGCTGGACGAGGTGCGGCCGGAATTCGGAACGCTCGCCGTCTTCCTGTCCGAGGACATCCCGCACGAAGTGATCCCGGCCCGGCGCGAGCGCTTCTCCATCGCCGGCTGGCACCGCTGCAACGATCACGGCCTCGCACCGGCACTGCAGATCCGGGCCCTGCCGATCGCCTAACCAGCCAGCCGGACCAGCATCCACAGGCCCATGCCCAGCATCATCAGGTTTTCGCTCAGCGAGACGAAACCCAGCGGCACATCGCTGCCGCCGCCCATGCAGGCGCATTTCAGCTCGCGTCTGTCGATATAGACAGCCTTGAACACCGACACCGCGCCAATACCACCGATGAAGATCGCCAGCGGAGCAGCAATAAAGGTCAGTGCCCCGGCCAGCATCAGCACACCCGCCAGCGCCTCGGCGAAAGGATAGAGATAGCCGTAGGGCACCCAGCGGCGCGCCAGCAGGTCGTAATTGAGGAACATGGTCGAGAAGCTCTCGACATCGCGCAGTTTCTGCACGGCCAGAAGGCACATGGCGACCGGGATGGCGGATGTCAGCCAGAGCCCGGCATCCAGCCTGCCCAGGGTCAGCCAGCTGACCGCGCCTCCCATCAACGCCGCCATGACAAAAAGCGCAATGACAGGCTGGTAGCTGGTCTGCCCCGTCCCCTTCAGGGGATGGCCGAAGAAAGCACGAAGCGCGTCATACCCGCCGATCCGCTCGGCCCCTATGAAGGTCTGGGGCGTGGTCTCGACATCATGCTCGGCCTTGAAGGCGTCGGTCTCTTCGCGCGTGGTGAGATGATGGTCGTCGACCGTGTACCCCTTGCGCTCCAGCAGCGCTTTCGACTTCAGGCCGTAGGGGCACACATGGTCCGGCATCACCATGCGGTAGAGACGGGCGGTCTTTCCGGCGGCCGGCGTGTCGGTCGCAGTCATTGCAGCCTCGCTGTCTGCTTCCAAAGGATGCAACGCGAGGTGCGGCACAGCGTTCCGATCTCGGGTCGGATCACTCGCCGTTCTGTTCTCGCTCGAACGCCTTGAGGTCCCGGCGCAGCTCCAAGCGTCGCAATGCGCGCATTTCAGACAGGTTGGTCGGAAAGAAGAAGAAGAACAGCCCCGTCAGGAGCATCGTCCCGCCGAAGTAATAGCCGCGCCAGGCGTCCGACCAGTGTGGCTGGGCGAACGTGAAATAGAGGTTGGGCAGCAGGATCAGCAGCAGCACGCCCGACATCCAGCGCTTCAGGGCGAGGTTTCGCTTCTTCATCGGCCCCTCACTTATCGACTTCTTGGCTTACCGACGATCATCAGGCACCCAGCGATCGCCCATAGATAGGGAATACCGGATTACACAGCCCGTCTGGAAATGGTCGAAATCTCCCATACCGGCCGCGATCCGCTATCGTTCTGAATCGTCTGCGTAGTCGGCAATCGCGGCTTCGATCTCGCGCGCGAGATCATCGGGTGTCTCCCGGGTAAGGTGAGCGCGGCGGGTCCCTGCCCGCTCCAGCAAGGCCTGGTAGTCCTCGACATTGAGCAGGACGAATTGCGCCTTGCGATGCCGCGTCAGGGTGACCGGACGCCGCTGTGCCGCAGCGCTGATTTCACTCCAGTTTCTGGAAAGTTCCGTCGTCGAGTATCGCTGGCTCATCACAACGCTCCAAATACGTAATTTTCGTATTATACGTATTTTCCGTAGAATTTCCACAGGCAAGAAAAAAGCCCCGGCCAGCTGGCCGGGGCTTTCCTGTGTCGTGATTATGCCCTGCCCTAGCTTGCCAGGAAGGCCAGCAGGAGGAGCGCCACGATATTGGTGATCTTGATCATCGGGTTCACGGCCGGACCGGCTGTGTCCTTGTAGGGATCGCCCACCGTATCGCCGGTCACGGAGGCCTTGTGGGCTTCCGAGCCCTTGCCGCCATGATTGCCGTCTTCGATATACTTCTTGGCATTGTCCCAGGCGCCGCCGCCCACGGTCATCGAGACCGCGACGAACAGCCCGTTGACGATCACGCCCAGCAGCATCGCACCGACGGCTGCCAGGGCCTGGGCCTGATCGGCAATACCGAGGATGACGAAGTAGAGCACGATCGGCGAGAGCACCGGCAGGAGCGACGGCACGATCATCTCGCGGATCGCCGCCTTGGTCAGGATGTCCACCGCCTTGCCGTAGTCCGGCTTGGCCTTGAACTCCATGATGCCGGGGATCTCCTTGAACTGGCGGCGCACCTCGGCGACGACCGCAGTCGCAGCCCGGCCCACGGCCATCATCGACATGCCGCCGAAGAGGTAGGGCAGAAGCCCGCCGAACAGGAGGCCGACGATCACATACGGATTCTCGAGCGAGAAGTTCGGCTCGATCCCCAGCAAGTGCTCGACATCGGTCGTGTAGGCGGCAAAGAGCACCAGTGCGCCCAGGCCCGCAGAGCCGATCGCATAGCCCTTGGTGACGGCTTTCGTGGTGTTGCCGACCGCATCCAGCGTGTCGGTGGTTTCACGCACCGAGTCGTCCAGACCCGCCATTTCCGCAATACCGCCGGCATTGTCCGTGACCGGGCCGAAGGCATCGAGCGCAACGATCAGACCAGCCAGGGCCAGCATGGTCGTCACCGAGATGGCGATACCGAACAGGCCTGCCAGCGAGAAGGTCCCCAGAATGCCGCCGATGATGATCAGCGCCGGCAGGGCGGTGGATTCCAGCGATACGGCCAGACCCTGGATCACATTGGTGCCATGACCGGACTCGGACGCCAGGGCGACGGATTTCACGGGCCGGTAGCCGGTGCCGGTATAGTATTCGGTCACCCAGATGATGGCCGCCGTCACGACAAGGCCGATGAGGCCGGAGATGAACAGGTTCATGCCCGTGATCATCTTGCCGTTCACTTCGGCAATCTCGCCCATGCCGATTGTGAAGTTCGTGACCAGCCACAAACCGCCGATGGACAGGATGCCCGCCACGATGAGGCCCTTGTAGAGCGCGCCCATCACATTGGTGCCCTTGCCCAGGCTGACGAAGAAAGTGCCGATGATCGAGGTGACGATGCACACCGCGGCAATCGCCAGCGGATAGAGCACCATCTGCGAGGCCAGGCCGCCGGTGAAGAAGATCGCCGCGAGCACCATGGTGGCGACCACGGTCACCGCATAGGTCTCGAACAGGTCGGCTGCCATGCCGGCGCAGTCACCGACATTGTCGCCGACATTGTCGGCTATGGTCGCGGCGTTGCGCGGATCGTCTTCCGGGATACCCGCTTCGATTTTGCCGACCATGTCGCCGCCGACATCCGCACCCTTGGTGAAGATACCGCCGCCCAGACGGGCAAAGATCGAGATCAGCGAGGCGCCGAAGCCGAGCGCCACCAGGGCATCGATGATGATACGGCCAGAGGCCCCCTCACCCAGGACGAGCCCCATCGGGCCAGTCAGAACCCAGTAATAACCAGCAACCCCCAGGAGGGCCAGGCCGGCCACCAGCATCCCGGTAACCGCACCGGAGCGGAACGCTACAGCCAGACCGGCGGCCAGGCTGGAGCTTGCAGCCTGGGTCGTGCGCACATTGGCCCGCACCGAAACCAGCATCCCGATAAAGCCTGCCGCGCCCGACAGGACCGCGCCGATGGCGAAGCCCAGGGCGACCTGCCAGCCCAGAAAGACCGCGATCAGGATACAGACGACAATGCCGACAATGGCGATGGTGGTATATTGGCGCTTCAGATATGCGTTCGCGCCTTCCTGGATGGCCGATGCGATCTCCTGCATCTTCTCGGACCCGGCGCTCGCCGCCATCAAACGCTGCGTCTGCACGACGCCGTAGATGATGGCAAGGAGAGCGGCCCCAATGGCCAATAAAAGCATGTTCATGGCTTCCAGCCCCGTTTTATGACTTCTCTTTGGTCACGGAAGGATAGGGGGAAGCATACGCGTGAGAATCACGCTGACCGTCTGCATGTCCCCCGCTTCTTCTTGTTATTGTTAAGGGGACTATGCCCAAGTCGTGGGGGCGGCGCAACACGCGAACTTTGGATTTCGAAATCCAATACTTACCGCAGTTGCGAAGGCGCTTTAGCGCATCAGGAGGCGCGTATCCGAGCTGCGAATCTCGATGTGGTCGATCGCGTTGGCGCCATACTGCTCGCGCAACACCTCCGACCAGACCTCTTCCGCCCTGGCAATATCCAGCTGCTGGCCATCAGCCCGGCTGACCGGAATGCGGTAGGCCGCGCGCACGAGCGCATCCAGCGCATAGTGCGCATTCTCCTGCATCGCCCAGACATTCTGGCCATCCGCGGCCCGCACCCGCACATGGACGTAGGCAAAACCCGTCAGGCGTCCGTCACGCGACAGGGGGGCGACGAGAGCCGGCAGGTTGAAGGCACGCGGATCGTCGTCCACCTCGTCCTCATCGCCGACATAGCTGTCGCCATGATCTTCCTCGTCCTCGACCGTGCGGTTGAAGACCAGGAGAAAGCGATTGCCATTGGCATTGTTCGACGAACCATTGCCACCGCCACCGCCGCCTCCGCCCCCGAGGGCGAAGGCCCCGGATTGCAGGGCAAGGGTCAGGATCACAGCAAGCAGAAGGCGCATGGGTTCAACTCCAGTCGCCCGCAGCCTGCCAGAGACGACTCAAAAATGCGTAAATCCGGCCCGGTCAATTGTCACGGCTTGGCCGTCCGGTCCCAGACAGGTAACACCCTTGCTTTCCACCGCGCGGCCGATCCGCGTTACCGGTGCATCCAGCGACAGCGCCTCCACCTCGGTCCGGCGCGGGGCCGGTGCGGTGAAGAGGAGTTCGTAATCGTCGCCGCCGCTCAGCAAGCGGCCCAGACCGCCCTCTCCGCCCGCATCGAGCCAGGCCCGCGCCGGCGTCGACAGCGGCACCCGATCTGCGAATATCTCAAGCCCCAGCCCGCTCGTCTCGGCAATATGGGCGGCATCGGCGAGAAGACCGTCCGAAATGTCGATCGCGGCGGTCGCAATCCCCCTGAGGGCCAGACCAGCCGCCAGCCGCGGCATCGGGTGCGTGTAGCGCGATACCAGCTCTTCCGGAGCGCCGGCCTCGCCCTCCAGCGAGGCCAGTCCCAGCGCGGCATCGCCGATCGTGCCCGTCACCCAGACATCATCGCCCGCAATGGCACCGGAACGTAGCAGCGATGTCCCATCTGTGACGCATCCAAGGAGCGTCAATGTCACCGTCATGGGGCCGGGTGTGGACGTTGTGTCACCGCCCAGAAGCACCAGGCCGAACCGGTCCTGCTCCTCCGCCAGCGCCGTGACAAAATCATCCCGCCAGAGCGGATCGATCCCGCGCGGCCAGCTCAGCGCACTGAGATAGCCCAGCGGCTGAGCCCCCATCGCGGCAAGATCGGACACGTTGGAGCGCATGGCGCGCGCGGCCGCGACTGCGGCGCCGTCATCTGTCCGGAAATGCACGCCGGCGACCAGCGTGTCGCAGGCCAGCACCAGCTGCTGTCCCGCAGGCACGTCCAGCACGGCCGCGTCGTCGCGCAGGCCGAGCGCGGCCGCATGGTTCCGGGTCAGCGGTCCCAGGCGTGTCCGGATAAAATCGAACTCGCCGCCGGACGCCATGATCAGAATTCGTCCGGACGCGCCTGGCGGGCACAGCGGTCGAGTGCCGCATTGACGAATTTCGGCTCGGAGCCCTCGAAAAAGGCATTGGCAACATCGACATACTCGTCGATCACCACGCGCGCGGGCACATCCTTGCGCTGGAAGAGCTCATAGCCGGCAACGCGCAGGATGGCGCGCACCGTGGCGTCCAGCCGCTCCATGCGCCAGCCATCGGCCAACAGGCCATCGATCGCGGGGTCGACCACGGCCTGGCGTTCCACAACGCCGGACACGAGCGAGTCAAAGAAATCCTCGTCGGCCTCGACGAATTCCTCGCCCTCGCCTGCTGCACCGAAACGGTGGTCGCGGAATTCACGGATGACCGTGCTGGCGCCGCGGCCACCGATCTCCATCTGGTAGAGCGCCTGAACGGCGGCCAGACGGGCCGCACGGCGCAAGCGGGCACGGGCCTCGGACGGCGTTTCCTTGGATTTTTGCGGTGCGCTCATTTCGAACTCCCGAAGCGGTCACGCAGCGCGATCAGCGCCAGGGCCGCGTTCGCTGCGTCCGCACCCTTGTTCTTGTCGACGGCCCGTTTGAGGGCCTGGGCACGGTTCTCGACTGTCAGGATACCATTTCCGGCGATGACGCCGTTGAGATTCAGCTCCATCAGACCACGCGCGCTTTCGGTGCACACATAATCATAATGCGTCGTCTCGCCACGAATGACGCAGCCCAGGGCGACATAGCCGTCAAAATCCGCTTCCGCGATGTCGGCCTGGACGATGGCGCCCGGGATTTCCAGCGCACCGGGAACCTCGACCAGTTCGGCCGTGGCGCCGGCCGCCTCGGCGGCCCCTTTTGCGCCCTTGATCAGCGCATCGGCAATATCACGGTAGAAAGTCCCCGCGACGATCAGGAGTTTGGGGGCGCTCATGCGCTAGTCCTCCGGAAAATGGCGCTCTTCGCGCACGCTCAGCCCGTAACCCTCCAGGCCGACAATCGTGTGCGGCTTGGTGGAGAGCAGGATCATTTCTTTCACGCCCAGGTCCAGCAGGATCTGTGCACCGACACCGTATTCACGCAGACGCTGGGCTTCGCGTTCATCATCCGCCTTCACGGGCTTCGCGCCCAGGCGTTCCATGATCGCAGTGTGGGAGGTCTCACGGATGAAGACCATCACCGACGGGCCTTCGGCAGTCGCGATCGCACGGATACCGGCTTCGACCAGCTCACCGCGCGGGCCTTCCTCGTGCAGCACATCGTCCACGAAAGACACCTTGTGCATGCGCACCGTGGTCGGCCGGGCGTGCGAAGGCTCGCCCTTGACCAGGGCCACGTGTTCGGCGCCGTCAATCGTGTTGCGGAAGACGATCAGCTTCAGCGGACCGCCATGCCGGCTGGTGAAGTCGGTCTCAAGACGGCGCTCGATGAAGCGGTCATTGCGGCGGCGATAGGCGATCAGATCGGCAATCGTACCGATCTTCAGCCCGTGCAGCTGGGCGAAGGCGACGAGATCGGGCAGCCGCGCCATCGTGCCGTCTTCATTCATGATCTCGCAGATCACGCCGGCCGACCCGGCACCGGCAAGCCGGGCGACATCGACGGAGGCTTCGGTGTGGCCGGCGCGGACCAGCACACCGCCGTCGCGCGCCACCAGCGGGAAGACATGTCCCGGTGTCGCGATATCGTCAGCGCCCTTGGACGGGTCGGTTGCGACCTCGATGGTGCGGGCGCGGTCATGCGCGGAGATACCGGTCGTAACACCCTCGCGCGCCTCGATCGACGTCGTGAAGGCCGTCTGGTGACGCGAACGATTGTCCGACGCCATCAGCTTGAGGCCGAGATGCGCAATCCGCTCCTGATCCATCGCCAGACAGATCAGTCCACGGCCGTGCTTGGCCATGAAGTTGATCGCATCCGGCGTCGCGAACTTGGCGGGAATGACGAGGTCGCCCTCGTTCTCGCGGTCCTCCGCATCGACCAGGATGAACATCCGGCCATTACGGGCGTCCTCGATAATGTCCTCGATGGGGGACAGGGGGATATCGCTCTCGCTCACGCGGGGGTCTCCGAAAACTCGTTCAGGCGCGCGGCGTAGCGCGCCATCGTGTCGACCTCAAGATTGACGCGCGCGTCTTTTTGCAGCCCGCCCAGCGTCGTGACCTCGGCGGTGTGCGGAATAATCATCAGATCGAAGGTGGTGCGGGTGACTTCATTCACCGTCAGGGACACGCCATCGACCGTGATCGACCCCTTTTTCGCGATGAATTTGTTGAGGTTTTCCGGCGGCTCGACCGTGAAGACCAGCCACTCCCCCTCCTCGCGCCGCTCGACTACGCGGCCGACACCGTCCACATGACCCGTCACGAGATGACCGCCCAGCTCGTCACCCATTTTCAGCGCGCGCTCGAGATTGACCGTGTCGCCCTCACGCCATTCGCTCAGCGTGGTGAGGTTCAGCGTCTCCGGCGAGACCTCGACCGTATACCAGCCGCCCTCGCCCCATTCGCCCTTGTCGACCACGGTCAGACAGACACCGGCATGGGCGATGGACGCGCCCATGTCGATCGTGTCCGGCTTCCAGGGCGCCTCGATATCGAAGCGGCGCACCTCATTGCCGGTTATGCTTCGGATACGGCCCTTGGCCGTGACGATACCGGTGAACATCAGCGGATCCGTTCGTAGCTTTCCTGCAGATCGGCACCGCGTTCGCGGATACCGGTGCGTTTGAAGATGGGGGCCGCCTCCAGCGTCTCAAGCCCGAGGGCTGCGACGACCGGCAGGCCATCGCCGCCCAGCAGCACGGGCGCGCGGAACCATTCGATCCGGTCGACCAGATCGGCCGCAATGGCCGCGGCGGCGATCTGTGCCCCGGCCTCGATCATCACTGTATTGTATCGGGCAACGGCCCGCGCCAGGTCGCCATGCGGGACCAGCGTCACCGAACGCCCCGTCTCCGCAAACACGGCCGCATCGCTCGGCGTGCGGTCGCGGCTGTCCATGATCACCACATCCGGCTGACGGTCACAGCCGCCTTCAGGCCGGGCAGTCAGACGCGGATTGTCGGCGAGAACGGTGCCGATACCGGTCAGGATCGCCTCATGCGCCGCGCGCATGCGATGCACCTCGGCCCGGCTCTCGGGGCCCGTGATCCATTGCGACGCGCCGTTGGCCAGGGCAATCCGCCCGTCCAGCGAGGTTGCCAGTTTCAGGGTGACACGCGGACGCGCCGCGCCGGTCATTCGTCGTCGTCAGCCGACGCGCCCTTCATGGCGGTCAGATGCTCGTCGGTGATGAATTCGCGGAAATCCTCGACCTTGTGGAAGTCCTTGTAGACCGAGGCGTAGCGGACATAGGCCACCGCATCGAGCCCTTTGAGGCCTTCCATCACCAGCTCGCCGACCCGGTCCGACGTGACATCGGTCTCGCCGGTCGACTCCAGCCGCCGGACAATGCCCGAGATCATCTGGTCGATACGGTCCGGTTCGATATTCCGCTTCTGCATCGCCAGCTGGATAGACCGGTTCAGCTTCTCGCGGTCGAACGGCACGCGCCGGCCCGACTTCTTGAGCACGGTCAGCTCGCGCAGCTGCACGCGCTCGAACGTGGTGAAACGGGCCGCGCAGGACGGACACTGGCGACGGCGACGGATGGCATTCCCGTCCTCTGCAGGACGGGAATCCTTAACCTGGGTGTCGGGATGACCGCAAAAAGGACAACGCATCCGTGCAGTTTAGGCCAGTTCCGGGTAGATGGGGAAGCGTGCGGTCAGTGCTTTGACTTCTTCGCGCACAGCGGCCTCGATTTCGGCATTGCCGTCCGGGTTGTCGACCAGCGCATCGAGCACCCGGACCATCATCTGGCCGATCTGGGTGAACTCGGCCTCGCCGAAGCCGCGCGTCGTTCCGGCCGGCGAGCCGACCCGCAGGCCGGATGTGACCGTCGGCTTTTCCGGATCGAAGGGCACGCCATTCTTGTTGCAGGTGATATAGGCGCGCTCGAGCGCCTGCTCGGCCGCATTGCCCTTCAAGCCCTTGGGACGCAGGTCGACCAGCGCCAGATGGCTGTCCGTGCCGCCGGAGACGATGGCATAGCCGCCGTCGATGATCGCCTGGGCCATGGCCCGGCAATTGACGATGACCTGGCTCGCATAGTCCTTGAACTCCGGCTGCAGCGCCTCGCCGAACGCCACGGCCTTGCCGGCGATGACATGCATCAGCGGACCGCCCTGCAGGCCCGGGAAGATCGCGGAATTGATCTTCTTGCCCAGCTCCTCGTCGTTCGACAGGATCATGCCGCCGCGTGGACCGCGCAGCGTCTTGTGCGTGGTCGTGGTGACGACATGGGCATGCGGCATCGGGTTGGGATAGCTGCCCCCGGCCACCAGGCCGGCAAAGTGCGCCATATCGACCATGAGATAGGCACCGACCTCGTCGGCAATGCTGCGGAACGCGGCGAAATCGATCTCGCGCGGATAGGCCGAACCACCCGCCACGATCAGCTGCGGCTTCACCTCGTTGGCCTGCTTGCGCAGCGCGTCGTAGTCGATCCGGGCATCCGCCTCGCGCACGCCATAGGCATGGGCTTCGAACCATTTGCCCGACAGGTTGGGACGCGCGCCGTGGGTCAGGTGACCGCCGGCATCCAGCGACATGCCCAGGATCCTGTCACCGGGCTTGAGCAGCGCCAGGAAGACCCCCTGGTTCGCCTGACTGCCGGAATTCGGCTGGACGTTGACATAGGCCGCACCGAACAGCGCCTTGGCGCGTTCGATGGCCAGGGTCTCGACCACATCGACATGCTCGCACCCGCCATAATAGCGGCGGCCGGGATAGCCTTCGGCATACTTGTTCGTGAGCGGCGAGCCCTGTGCTTCGAGCACGGCGCGCGAGACGATGTTCTCGGAGGCGATCAGCTCGATCTGCTGTTGCTGGCGCTGAATCTCGGCGTGGATCGCGTGAGCTACCTCACGGTCGGATTCGACGATGGAGCGGGAAAAGAACGGGGTGTTGGCGCCCGTTTCGGCCTGATTGTCCGGCATGACGACTCCTTACTCGGCTGTCCCGTGTGATAAGGCCCGCTCCCGCACGATACAAGCCGGGTTTTTTCCGCTGAACAGCCCGAATTTTTCACGCGCGTCTCAATTTGAGATTATTTGAAACTTCTGTCGCCAACTGCTCTGACACAAATGAAATTTGCTGCGTGAGCTTGAACTTCACATTGCCACATAATATCCAACACCCATCGATAATTTGAATCGGGCCACTATTCCGGTCCCGCCGTCCCCGAACGCTTGAAGGTTTGATCATGGCAGATGACAATTTCCCCGAAATCGACAAGGAAGAGCTGCTTCGCATGACGACGGACGTCGTCGCCTCCTATCTGTCCCACAATTCCATGCCGGCCGAGCATGTTCCCGATCTGATCAAGTCGGTGCACGCAACCATGAAGGACGTGTCGGAAACGACGGTCAAGCAAGAGCCCAAGACGAAGCCGGCCGTTGCCGTATCGAAATCGGTGAGCGACGACTACATCGTCTGCCTGGAAGACGGCAAGAAGCTGAAAATGCTGAAGCGCTATCTGCGCTCGCAATACAACATGTCGCCGGACGATTATCGCCGCAAATGGAATCTGCCGTCGGATTATCCGATGGTGGCACCGGCCTATTCGCGCAAGCGCTCGCAGTTTGCAAAGGATATCGGCCTGGGCCGCGGCAAGAAGGACGGCTGACCTTCCGTTCGGATATCACACACGAATACCACGGCCGGACCCAGTGTCCGGCCGTTTTTTATTGTCTGCATTGCGGGAGAGTTTCCACTCGACCTTCGCGCGGGCAAGCGCGTCGATCTCCTCGCGCGGGGTTTTCCTGGGAACCTGGAAGACAAGTTCCTCGCCGGTCTCGGCGTCGATCGCGGCGACCCGAAGCGCCTGCCCGATCGCCATCACCTCGATGTAGATTTCACGACCGGACATCGCCGCTCCAGAATGACCGCCGCCGGAGTGTCAGGCGCGGGCCACCCCGGTCTGCTCCGACGCGCGCTGCCAGACATCGTCCAGCGCCTCGATCAGCGTGTCGAACATTGCGTCCGTGTGCAAGGGTGTCGGCGTCAGGCGCAGCCGCTCCGTGCCGCGCGGCACGGTGGGGTAGTTGATGGGCTGTACATAGATGCCGTGATCGTCGAGCAGCATGTCCGAGATGCGCTTGCACAGTACCGGATCGCCGACATGCACCGGCACGATATGGGTAACGGAGCTTTCCAGCACCGGGAAGCCGGCCCCGTTGAGGCGGGCCTTCAGCGTGGCCGCGCGTTCCTGATGCTGTTCACGCAGGTGGTGCGAGGATTTGAGATATTCGACGCTGGCACGCGCGCCCGCAGCGAGGGCCGGCGGCAGCGCCGTGGTGAAGATGAAGCCCGGCGCCATGGAGCGGATTGCATCGCAGATCGCCCCGTCGGCGGCGATGTAACCGCCCATCACGCCAAAGGCCTTGCCCAGCGTTCCCTCGATGATGTCGACGCGATCCATCAGACCGTCGCGTTCGGCAATGCCGGCACCGCGCAGGCCGTAGAGCCCCACCGCATGGACTTCATCGAGATAGGTCAGGGCGTTGTATTTTTCCGCCAGATCGCAGACCGCCTCGATCGGACCGATATCGCCATCCATCGAGTAGACCGATTCAAAAGCGATGACCTTCGGCGCATCGGCCGGTGCCGCGGCCAGCAACTCTTCCAGGTGCTCGACGTCATTGTGGCGCCAGATCCGCTTTTCGCAGCGGGCGCCCTTCACACCCTCGATCATCGAGGCGTGGTTCAGCTCGTCCGAGAACATGATCAGGCCGGGCAGAATCTTGCCCAGCGTCGACAGAGTCGCCTCATTGGCGATGTAGCCCGAGGTGAAGAGCAGTGCACCGTCCTTGCGGTGCAGGTCGGCCAGCGAACGCTCCAGTTCCACGTGATAATGGGTCGTGCCGGAGATATTGCGGGTGCCGCCGGCGCCGGAACCGACATCGTCGATCGCCTTTTTCATCGACTCGACAACGCAAGGCACCTGGCCCATGCCCAGATAATCGTTGGAGCACCACACCGTCACATCGCGCACATCGCCCCCCGGCGAGCGCCAGCGTGCAACGGGGAATTCGCCCTTGCGCCGCAGCAGATCGGCAAACACCCGGTAGCGGCCTTCCGCCTTGACCCGGCGGACCGCGTCCGCGAAGGCGTTCTGATAGTTCATGGGCGGTGCCTTTCTTGATTCTGCAGCCGGAACAGGCCTCGGACCGGGTTTTAGAGGGATTGTTTCCCGATCGCGACAGGACAGAGCGCCGCACCTCAGCAATATTTCACAACAGGCGCCGCACAGCCCTGCTATAGTTGCATCATAACCGACACTTAGGTGCAAAGAAAAGGCGCGGTTTCCGGAGAAACCGCGCCTCGATTCTGGTCGGAGACAATCGCTGGCTACATGCGGAACCGGATGTGATCGGCCCAGAAGCGTTCAATACGGGTCAGCGCCGTATTCACGGCCGGCAACTGGTCCACATCCACGCCCCCGACCGGCGACAGCGCCGTCCCCTGACGGGCGAACAGCGTGTTCAGGCGGGCGCGCACGGCATGACCGGTCTCGGTCAGGCTGACTCGTACAGAGCGGCGGTCGACTTCCGAACGCTCGTGGCGGATATAGCCTGCATCGACGAGCTTCTTGAGATTGTAGGAGACATTGGAGCCGAGATAGTGGCCGCGCGTACGCAGTTCGCCAGCTGTCAGTTCCTGGTCACCGATATTGAAGAGAAGCAGCGCCTGGACCGAGTTCAGATCGTCCAGCCCCTCGCGATCGAGCTCATCCTTCACAACATCCAGGAGCTGCCGGTGCAGGCGCTCAACGAGTTGAAGAAGCTCGAGATATTCCGTGTTCGGCGCTGCATCCGGCGCCATGTTTTCTGCCATGACCATTTGACCACTCCACCCGATCTTTTTCGATCTTGTGGGAGAACCCTAACGGCAAAGGGCAAAAATCCCCTTAACAGGACACAATCCGTCGCGGACGGCGGCTGGCCGCCCGCACCCGGACACCCTGCGTCGGGAGAAGTTGCCGGACCTGCACGCGGCGGCTATTCGCCCCAGCTGCCGTCGAGCAGCTTGTAGATGCCGGAGAAGTCCGCTGCGCCGCCGCCGAGATTGTCGAACATGGCGTAGAGCGCTTCGGCCTGGGCACCCAGCGGCGTGGTCGCACCGGCGGTCTGGGCGGCGTCCTGGGCGAGTTTGAGATCCTTCAGCATCATCGCCGTGGCAAAGCCCGGCTTGTAGCCATTGTTTGCCGGCGTGGTCGGGATCGGCCCCGGCACCGGGCAATAGCTGGTCATCGACCAGGACTGGCCCGACGCCTTGGACGAGATGTCGTAGAATTTCTGCGCATCCAGACCCAGCTTGTCGGCAAGCGCAAAGGCCTCGCACGTACCGATCATGGTGATGGCGAGCAGCATGTTGTTGCAGATCTTGGCCGCCTGCCCGGCGCCCAGATCGCCGGCGCGCAGCACCGCCTTGCCCATCGCATCCAGGAAGACCTCGGCCGCCGCGAAATCGGCTTCCGATCCGCCGACCATGAAGGTCAGCGTGCCGCCCTGGGCCGCAGCAACGCCGCCGGACACCGGTGCGTCGACAAAGCGGAAGCCCTTCTCCACCGCCAGCCCGCCGACATGGCGCGCACTGGCAACGTCGATGGTCGAGCAGTCCATGAACAGCGTGCCGGGCGAAGCCGCGCCGAAGATCTCGCCTTCATAGACCGCGCGCACATGCTTGCCCGCCGGCAGCATCGTCACAACGGCTTCCGCCGCCGCCACCGCATCAGCCGCCGACTTCGCAGCGCTGGCGCCACTGTTCACAGCGTGAGCGACAGCATCGGCGCTGAGATCGAAGGCGAGCACCTCATGCCCGGCCTTCACCAGATTGGCCGCCATGCCCGATCCCATGTTTCCCAGACCGATAAAGGCAATCTTCGCCATCACTGCTTCTCCCGTGGAATTGTCTCGTTGGACCGGCGTTATTCGCCGAGGAATGTCATTTCATGATCGCTGTCGAGCGGCGCAAAGGCTGACTCGATCGCCGCATCGTCGACCTCGGCCACCGTCGCCGGCGACCATTTCGGCGCATGATCCTTGTCGATGATCACGGCACGCACGCCCTCATAGAAATCCGTGCCTGTCAGGCACCAGCTGGACACGCGCAGATCCTGCCGCATCACGTCCTCGAAGCTAAGATCCCCGCCTTTGCGCAGGCAGGCCAGGGTGAGTTTCAGCGCCGTCGGCGACTTGCTGGCGATGATCTGGGCCTGCTTGGCCGACCAGCTGTCACCCGCACCCTCGATCCGCGCCACAATGTCCTCGACCCGGTCGCCGGCAAAAGCCGCATCGATCAGGCCGCGCGTGTGCGCCAGATCGCTGTCGCCGGGATCGCCGGAGAATTCCTCCAGCAGAACTTCCAGCGCGTCCTCATCGGACAAGTCCGCCGTCTCCAGCGCCGCGATCAGCGCTTCGGTCTGGCCGGACGGGCAATAATGCGTGGCCAGGCCCGCGGCGATACAGTCCGGCGCCTTCAGGCGCGCGCCCGTCAGGCCCATCCAGGTGCCGATCTCTCCGGCCAGGCGCGGCAGGAAGTAAGCGCCGCCGACATCCGGATGAAAGCCGATCCCGGTTTCCGACATGGCGAACATCGTGCGATCGCCGGCAACCCGGTGCGAGCCGTGCACCGACACGCCGACGCCGCCGCCCATCGTAATGCCGTCGATCAGGGCGACATAGGGTTTGGAATAGTGATGGATCAGCGTGTTGAGGCGGTATTCATCGCGCCAGAACAGCCAGGCCTGATCGTCACCGGCCTTGCCTGAATTGTGAAGCTTGAGGATATCGCCACCGGCACAGAACCCCTTCTCGCCGGCCCCGTCGACCACGACCGCCTTGACCGCGTCATCATCCTGCCACGCTTCCATCGCCTCGATCATGGCGAGGCACATGCCATGGGTCAGCGCATTGAGCGCCTTGGGGCGGTTCAGCGTGATACGGCCCACCTGGCCGGTCTTGCGGGCAATGATTTCCGGTTCGTCGGTCATGGGCGCAGGCCTCTTCTTGATACTCACTGACGCGCTGTTTAGGCCGGGCGCCACCGGCATCCAAGACCGCGTCTGCGGCCTATTCCGTGTCGCCGTAGAATTCGCGCATCACCCAGTCGCCGTCCTTCCATTCCGGCTCCAGGGCCGCGAACACCAGGCCGACCCAGCCAAAGCGCGGATCGTTGGATTCCTTGGCCAGCGCCTCGTCATGCTGCAGCGGCACCCAGCAGACCAGGTCGCCGGCATCCAGCCCCTTCTCCGGTGCGCCGATGGTGCGCGAGAAGACGATGAAACCACCGTCATCGGACGCCACTTTCAGCATCACATTGGCATTGCCGTCGCTGTCAAAGGCCAGCGGCGCGTCCGAGCCGAACTCGCTGCGCGCATCCAGGATGATGGCCGGCAGCGGCTGCTCCGGTGTCAGAACAGTATTCAGCTCGTCACAGGCCACCTGGAACGCGGCCTCACTGGTCTCGAATGCCCGGTTCGGCAGGGCCTGCGTGTCGTCGGCGATGACGCTCTCCTACTTCAGCTCATCCTTGGCAATGATGACGCGCATGATCTCGTTCGTGCCCTCCAGTATCTGGTGGACGCGCAGATCACGCACGATCCGCTCGAGCGGATAGTCCTTGAGGTAGCCGTAGCCACCGTGCAGCTGCAAGGCCTGATTGGCGACGTCGAAACACGTGTCCGTCGCGAACCGCTTGGCCATGGCGCAATACTTGGCCGCGGACGGATCGCCGGCATCGACCGAAGCCGCAGCGCGGTAGAGCATCAGGCGCGAGGCCTCCAGCTCGGTCGCCATGTCGGCCAGCCTGAACTGGGTCACCTGGAATTGCGACAACTCGCGGCCGAACTGCTTGCGGGTGCCGACATAGGCCTTGGCCACTTCGAACGCCTCGGTCGCACCGCCCAGGGAACAGGCGCCGATATTGATACGACCGCCATTCAGCCCCTTCATCGCCAGGGTGAAGCCCATGCCCTCTTCCGCGAGCAGGTTCTCGGCCGGCACGCGGCAATCCTCGAAATTGACGATGCGCGTGGGCTGGGCATTCCAGCCCATCTTCTTCTCATTGGCGCCGAAGGAGAGACCCGGCGTGTCCTTTTCCACCACGATGGTGGAGATGCCCTTGGGCCCCTCGCCGCCCGTGCGGCACATGACGACGTAATAATCGGAGGTACCGGCGCCGGAGATGAAGGCCTTGGCACCGTTGAGCACGTAGTGGTCGCCGTCGCGCACGGCCTTGGTCTTCAGACTGGCCGCATCCGAGCCCGCACCCGGTTCGGTGAGACAGTAGGAGGCGATCTTCTCCATCGTCATCATCTGCGGCAGGAAGCGCTGGCGCTGCTCCTCATTGCCCCAGGTGTCGATCATCCAGGCGCACATATTGTGGATCGACAGGAAGGCTGCCGTGGCGACGCAACCGCGCGACAATTCCTCGAAAATGAGTGCGGCATCGAGACGCGTCAGATTGGAGCCGCCGACATCCTCGCGCGTATAGATACCGGCAAAGCCGAGCTCGGCCGCCTCGCGCATCACCTCGACGGGGAAGTGTTTTTCCTCGTCCCAGCGGGCCGCATTGGGCTTGAGACGGTCGTCGGCGAATTTTCTCGCCATGTCGCGAATGAGGGTCTGATCTTCTGTGAGAGCGAAATGCACCGCAGCGCTCCTGTTGCTTATATGGTCCTGTGGAGACAAATTTTGCCGAAGCGATCTGGAACGGAGCCGTAACGCGGGCTGACGCGCACGGCAAGTTCGATAACGCACACCCCGGCCGTCATTCCGGCCTCTGACGACAAGGACACGCGCCCGCCATGTATCCGTCCACACGCCTTCGCCGCACCCGTCAGGCCGACTGGTCGCGCCGCCTCGTGCGCCAGAATACCCTGACAGTGAACGATCTGATCTGGTCTGTCGTGGTGTCCGACACCGCCGATCCAGTCGAACCGGTGATGGCGATGCCGGGCGTCGACCGCCTGTCGCTTTCCGCACTGGCGAAGGCGGCGAAGCAAGCCCAGGATCTGGGCATTCCGGCGATGGCGATCTTCCCGCACATCGATCCGGCGAAGAAAGATGATTCCGGTTCCGAGGCCCTCAATCCGGACGGTCTGGTGCCCAATGCGATCCGCACCATCAAGGACGCCGCGCCCAATGTCGGCGTGATCTGCGATGTCGCGCTCGATCCCTTCACCACGCACGGCCATGACGGCGTGCTCGACGGCGATCGCATCGCCAATGACGCCACCGTCGAACAGCTGGTCGCCCAGGCCCTGGTCCAGGCGCAGGCCGGCTGCGATGTCATCGCCCCGTCCGACATGATGGATGGCCGTATCGGCACGATCCGCGACGCGCTGGAGGCGGACGGCCATCACGACACGATGATCCTCTCCTACGCCGCCAAATACGCGTCCGGCTTCTACGGCCCATATCGCGAAGCGATCGGGTCGGCCGCCGCGCTGAAGGGCGACAAGCAGACCTACCAGATGGATCCCGCCAATCGCGACGAGGCGATCCGCGAGGTCGAGCTGGACATCGCCGAGGGTGCCGACATGGTGATGGTCAAGCCCGGCCTGCCCTATCTCGACATCGTCCGCGCCCTTTCCGATACCTTCCCCGTCCCCGTCTACGCCTTCCAGGTCTCCGGCGAATACGCCATGATCGAAGCCGCCGCCGCCAATGCCTGGATCGACGGCGAACGCGTGATGATGGAAAGCCTGCTGGCCTTCAAGCGCGCGGGCGCCGCAGGGATCATCACCTATTTCGCACCGCGGGCGGCGAGATTGTTGAACGGTTAGCCGACCACCTCGCTGTCATCCCGGCCGGATGTCCCGCGACGGCGGGACGCAGTGCCGGGACCCATACGCTCTGCTCGCGCCCGCAAGCCGGCGCGATGCCGGCACAGCGAATATCTGGAAAAGCACCGGGATTATGGGTCCCTGATCTCCGCCCGGCCCTGAGCCGGGCATCCGTCAGGGATGACACGGGACATTGGCCAGAAAATCTCTGAGTTTTCATACAATCATGACGTGCTATACTTGGCCTCACACAGTAGGAACCTAGCAATGCACAAGACCTGCCCGGCCTGCAGCGCAAAGCTGCCCGTCAACACGATCTGGCGCATGAATACCGGCAACCAGTTTTCCTGCAGCCAGTGCGATGCCGTTCTGGGCTGGCAAGCCGGCGGGCTGGTGGCGCTCGTGCTGCTGATCGCCTTCGCGTCCGTACCCGCTTTCATCTGGCTGGCCGGGCGGCTGGGCCCCACTAGCCTGGTCGTCGCCATCCTGCTCCTGATTGCCGGATGCGGCCTGGTCGCAATCCAGGGAATGCGTCCCGTTCTTCTCCACCGGACCTGACCGGTCCTGCGGCCCGCCTCCCGGCCGCGCTCCCCCGTTCAGCCTTTGACCTCGAACGCGGTCTGCGGCATGCCCATATCCCGATAGCGACAGCTTCACCGGGACGTGCCTCATGACTGCTTCCACCCGCGAAACCCGTACCGTGCAGGCCATGCACGCGATCGACAGCCTGACCGGCGCGGTCATCCCGCCGCTGCACAGCTCGACGACATATGCGCGGGACGCGGACAATGCGCTGATCGGAGCGCAGGACTATCGCCGGCCCCAGGGTCCGACCGAGCGGCAGGCGGCGGAGGTTCTCGCCATGCTGGACGGCGGGGCGGATGCGCGGCTGTTTTCCTCGGGCATGGCGGCCATCGCCGCCGTGCTGGAGAGCGTGCCGACCGGCGGGCATGTCGTCGCCCAGACCGAGATGTATTACGGGGCGCGGGGCCTTTTGCAGCGGGCGCTGGCGAAGAAGCGGATCACGCTGAACCTCGTTGCGCCAGGCGATCTGGACGCCCTCACCGCCGCGGCCCGTCCCGCCACCGACCTGATCTGGATCGAAACGCCCGCCAACCCGTCCTGGGCCATCGTCGACATCGCCAAGGCGGCTGATATCGCCCACGCCGTCGGTGCCACGCTGGCGGTCGACTCGACGTGCGCCCCGCCCTGTACCACGCGGCCGCTGGAGCTGGGCGCGGATCTCGTCATGCATTCGGCGACCAAATACCTCAACGGCCATTCCGACGTGCTCGCCGGCGCGCTGGTGACCCGCAAGAGCGACACCCGCTGGGACGATATCTGCGAGATCCATAACAAGACCGGCGCCATTCCCGGCGCCTTCGAGACCTGGCTCCTGCTGCGCGGCCTGCGCACCCTGCATGTGCGCTATGCCCGCCAGAGCGCGACGGCGCTGTGGCTCGCCGAACGGCTGGCTGCCGATACGCGGCTTGCGGCCGTGCACTATCCCGGACTTTCCGGCCATCCCGGTCACGACGTGGCGCGGCGCCAGATGACGGGCGGGTTCGGCGGCATGCTGTCGGTTGAACTGGCCGGCGGTTTCGAGGCGGCGCGGCGCTTCGCGGCAGCGACGAACGTCTTCATCCAGGCGACCTCGCTGGGCGGGGTGGAGAGCCTGATCGAACACCGCAAACCGATTGAGGGCGCCGACAGCCCGGTGCCCGACGCGCTGGTGCGCCTGTCGGTCGGGCTGGAAACACCGGCCGACCTGCTGGCCGATATCGACCGGGCACTCGCCGTGGCTGCGGTGACCAGCAAAGAGTAGCCAATCGCTACCTGCATTGCACGAAACCCCAGTACTCCACACGTTTCTCGACGCCTCTATTGTCGAATCTGAAAATATTTGCCTACGGTACAGGCGTTCTGTTGTGGTTCGTGTACGCGTTACTCAAGAAAAGTAATGGGGAGATCCACATGTCACTCGACAAGATCGTCTGGGCCGTTGCGGCCATTGCCGCCATCGTCTTTGCTTTCATACCCGGCTTCGAATGGAGCGGGCTGATACTGGCCCTGCTGGGTCTGGCCAGCGGTTTCTTCATCAAGGGAGATCACCGCCGCGCCGTGATCCTGGCGGCCATTTTCCTGATCGCCGGCGGGGCCGGCGCGCTCGGCGTCATCCCGGCGGCGGGCGAGTATCTCACGGCCATTTTCACCAATTACGGCGCCGTGCTGTCGGCTGCGTCGCTGATGGTGATCGTCATGGCGACCGCCGAACGCCTCGTGCCGGGCATGCCCGCACAGTCGTAGACACACTCAGCGCCGCCGCGGTGGAGGCTCGTCCGGATCTCGCCCCGGACACTGCCGCGGCGGCGTCTTTCGTCCGTGATTGAAGACCTCGCGGCGAAGTGCCTATTCGCTGATCCGCACGGCGGGCAACGACCATTTGAACCGGATCGCACAGCCGCGCAGGATCAGTGCAAGGGCCGCCGAGCCCAGTGTCACGGCGCTGGGATTAAGGCCCAGGGCCAGCCCCGCCACATAGGCCGCCGCGCCGGCCATCGCTGCGAGGGCATAGATGTCCTCGCGCAGCACCAGCGGCACGTCATTGACGATGATATCACGCAGGAGACCGCCAAAGGCCGCGCTCATCATCCCGGTGAGGATGGCGATGGTCCAGTGCGCCCCGGCTGCCAGACCGGCCTCGGCTCCGATGACGCAGAAAACGGAAAGTCCGATCGCGTCGGCCCAGATCAGGGCAGCGCGGCGGGTGGCGATGGCCTGCGCCCAGGGCGAGGTGAAATAACCCAGCAGTGCGCCGCCGACGGCGACGGCCAGATAGTTCGGCTCGGCGATCCAGTAGACCGGCAATTGTCCCAGCAGCACGTCGCGCAGCGTGCCGCCGCCCATCCCTGTCACCGCGCCGACAATCGCGGCGCCGAACGGGTCGAGCGTCTTGCGCGCGGCCAGCATGCCGCCGGAATAGGCGAAGAAGGCGATGCCGCCATAGTCCAGCAGGGTGAACAGGAATTCGACATTCATGCGCCTGCTCCTGTTGCCTCGGGAAGCGCCGGCACGATCGGCACTCCCTCGCCCGTCTCGACTGTCAGCAGCACCGCCAGCCCGGTCAGGGCGACGATCAGCACGGCCCAGACCGCCAGATTGATGTAGACCGACCGGGTCGCCGAGCGCCGCTCAAGCCAGGTGCGCGGCCTTATCCCCTTGTAGAAGAAAACCAGCAGTGCGGCGAGATTGACGCTGACCACATTGATCGCCAGCAGGAGCCCGGCGCGCAGGGCGAGTTCGGTCTCGCCGGCGCCCAGCAGCAGGCCCGCCGTCGCCGCCGGCGGCAACAGCGCCACGGCGACCATCACGCCTACGAGGGTAGAGGACAGTCCCGTCGCGATCGACAGCGCCGCGGCGGCCCCCGACGCCAGGGCGAGCACGGTGGAATCGAGTCCGACAACCGTGCGGCCGGATAATTCCTCAGACGTCAGATCCGCGCCGAACGCCAGACCGATCAGGGCCGAAAGCGCCATGCCGAAAGCCAGGCCGACCAGCGCCGTACGCGCCGAACGGGCCATCAGCTCCAGATCGCCCAGCGCCGAAGCGAAGGAGAAGGCGAGGATCGGGCCCAGCAGCGGCGCAATCACCATGGCGCCGATCACCACGGCGACATTGTCAGCCGACAGGCCGAACACGGCGACGATGGTGGATAACAGGGTCAGGAGCAGGAAATCGCGATGCAGTTTCGCGCCGCCGGCCACATCCTGGTAGAGCTCCTCGCGCAGGGCGATGAATTTGCGGCGCGCCGAGGCCTCGACCAGTTTCTCCGCCGGCTTTGGCAGGCTGGCCTCGACCGGCAGCACCACCAGGCGCCAGTCCTCCAGACCGTCCATCAGGCCGTTGATGGAATCAATGGCGGCCTGCCCCTCACCATCACCGAAGACCAGGCGCAGGACGCGCCGGCCGCGCGAGGTGGGTTCGCTCAGAACGGTATCGAGCGGTTCGGCCCGCTCGCTGGCCGCCATCAGGCGTTCCACCAGGGCCGCATCGTCCTGGAAGCTCAGCTCAATCAGACGCATCTCAAGTCTGCACCTTGCCGAGCTGGCGCGCCAGCATTTCGCGACGGGCGTGCTCGAACTCCAGCAGGTCGGCCAGATCGCGTGCACGCCAGGCCGCGCCCATCATCATCAGGCTGCACACCATCCAGACGGCAAGGATGCCGATCAGGGTGTCGATACGCTCGAACCCGATCCGCACCCAGAATTCCGGCTCGATCTCGGAGATGCCGAACACCGCTGCAACCGGGACCGAGACCAGCAGCAGGGTCGTGGTTCGGAACACCCGCTCGACACGGTGGGCGTTGAGCGCGGCATAGGTTTTCAGGAATTCGACCTGGGCATCGTCCAGCCCGCCCAGCAGGCCGAGCCCGACCTTCCAGTGCACCGCCCGCGTCAGCGGCGTCAGCTGGTCATTGGCCATCTGCGACAGGGACCGGCGGGTAAAGCCGGCCAGCAACATGCGCCAGGTCGCAAACAGCGAGGTCAGGCGTTTCCACACGCCCATAGCGACCGGATCCGTGCGGATCAGCTGGGCCTCGCCGCTCACAGGTCACGCTCCAGCCGCGCAATGAGCGAGGAGGTGTCCCAGCGATTGCCTCCCATGGCCTGCACATCGCCATAGAACTGGTCGACCAGCGCCGCCACGGGCAGGCGCGCGCCATTGCGGCGCGCCTCTTCCAGCGTGATGCGAAGATCCTTGCGCATCCAGTCGATGGCAAAGCCGAAATCGAACTCGTCCTTCACCATGGTCTGCCAGCGATTTTCCATCTGCCAGGATTGCGCCGCGCCCTTGGAGATCGCGCCGATCACCAGTGCCGGGTCCAGCCCCGAGCGCTTGGCAAAATGCAGGCCTTCGGACAGGCCCTGGACGATGCCGGCGATGCAGATCTGGTTGACCATCTTGCACAATTGTCCGGCACCGGCCGGACCGATCAGCGAGCTCGCCTTGGCATAGGCATCCATCACCGGCTCGGCGCGGGCAAACGTGTCGGCCTCGCCGCCGCACATGATGGTCAGCTGACCGTTTTCTGCGCCGGCCTGACCGCCCGAAACCGGGGCATCGAGAAAACCGATCCCGGCATCGCGGGCGGCCTGATCCAGCTCCCGCGCCAGCTCGGCCGAAGCGGTGGTGTGATCAACCAGCACCGCGCCGGGCTTCATCGCCGGGATCGCCTGTTCGGCCACAGCACGCACATCGGGATCGTCGCCCAGGCAGGCAAAGACGAAATCCGCATCCGCAACGGCCGCCTCGACCGAGGGGGCTGACACGCCGGCATGCTCGGCCGCCCATTGCTCCATCTTCGCCGCGGTGCGGTTCCAGACGACGACGTCATGGCCGGCCCCGGCGAGGTGGCCCGCCATCGGATAGCCCATCACTCCCAGACCGAGAAACGTGCAGCGCGCCATGAAGCTCTCCCCTTTGCGTTCCCCCCTTGCTAGTCTCCCGGCAATTGGGGAGCAAGTCATCATGATCGCACGTCTTCTTCGCTATGCCGGTCTGGCTGTCGCCGGACTGCTGGCACTGGCCGTTGTCGCGGCACTGATCATCGGCAACCGCCTGTACGCCTCGCTGCCGCAGACCAGCGGGACGATGGACGCCCCCGGCCTGCAGAACACCGCGCACATCGTGCGCGACAGCTGGGGCATTCCGCACATCTTCGCCGAGCGTGACCGTGACGCCTTCTACGCGCTCGGTATCGCCCACGCACAGGACCGGCTGTGGCAGATGGAGATCACGCGCCGTGCCCTGCGCGGCCGTGTCGCCGAAGTGCTGGGCGAACCGGGCATCTCCTCCGACATCTTCTTCCGCACGATGGGTCTCGGCCCGGCGGCAGACATCGCGGCGGAAAACCTGCCGGCCGACATCCGGGCGGCGCTGGAAGCCTATGCCGCCGGCGTCAATGCCGTGATCGACGCGCCGGGCTTTGTCGCGCCGCCGGAATTCCAGATCCTGATGATGCAGCCGGAACCCTGGACGCCGGCCGACACGGTGGTGGTCTACAAGGCGATCGCGCTCGACCTGTTCGGCAATGCCTTCGAGGAACCGCGCCGCGCCGCGCTGGAAGCCCATCTGGGCGCCGAGCGCACGCTGGAATTCATCGGCCGCTATCCCGACGACGCACCCCGCTCGCTCTCCATGGCCGATCTGGGGCTGGAGGAAGCGGCCGCCTCCCCCGACGCCGAGACGCCAACCCGGGGCCCTGAAGACAATGGCCGTGACGGATCGAACAACTGGGTGCTCTCCGGCAGCCGCACCGTGTCCGGCCTGCCCATCCTGGCCAACGATCCGCATCTGGGTCTGCGCGCGCCGGCGATCTGGTATCTCGCCCGTATCACGTCACCCGACGGCTCCGTCGTCGGTGCCACCCTGCCCGGCACGCCCTTCGTGACACTGGGGCGCAATGACAATATCGCCTGGGGCTTCACCAATACCGGTCCCGATGTCGGCGATCTGCATGCCGTGACCGAGGCCGATGTGACCGGCTCGCGCGAGGAAGTCATCGCCGTGCGTTTCGGTGACGACATCACCATCACGCGGCGCGAAACGGCCACCGGCCCGGTGCTCGATCCGGAACACTTCCCCGCCTACACCGTGCCCGAGGGCGCCGATTTCTTTGCCCTGCAATGGATGCTCGACGAGCCGGACGACGCCACGACCGGTGTCGGCATGCATATTCTGGCGGGACAGGACTGGCAGGACTTCGTCGATGCCGTCCGCAATTTCGTGGCGCCCCAGCAGAACATGGTCTTCGCCGCCCGCGACGGCGATATCGGCTTTTACGCCCCGGCCCGCATTCCGGTGCGCGATGCCGATGGCAACTGGGTCTCCACCATCCCCTTCGAGGACCTGCCCCATACCCGTAATCCCGAGCGCGGCTTCATCGCCACCGCCAACAACAAGATCGTGCCGGACGGCTATCCGCACTATCTCACCGGCGACTGGTACGGCGTGAACCGGATCCGGCGCATCTATGAGGGCATCGAGAGCACCGACCGCCACGACCTGGACAGCATGGCCGCGCTGCAGATCGATACGGTGTCGGTGATGGCGCGGCAGGTCCTGCCGGTCCTGATGACCGCCGAGCCCGCCAGCGAAGCCGGCCGCGAGGCCCTTGCAATGCTCGCCGGCTGGGATGCCGACATGGCCGTCGACCGCCCCGAACCGCTGATCTATGCCGCCTGGATGCGGGCCTTGTCCCGCGCGGTCTATGCCGACGATCTCGGCGAACTGTTCAACACCTGGTATGCCGACCGCCGCGTTTTCATGACCGATGTCCTGACCGGCGATCTGGGCGCCTGGTGCGATGACACCACGACCGAAACGGTGGAAACCTGTGCCGGTCTCCTGGGCCCGGCCCTCGACGAGGCCATGGCGCAGACGATCGCCGATCACGGGGCCGACATGTCGGCCTGGCGCTGGGGCGATGCCCATTATGCCCGCCACGCCCACACGCCGTTTTCCGATTTCCCGGTCCTGTCGGACTGGTTCACCATCGAAACCCCGATCCCGGGCGATGGCTCGACAGTGAATGTCGCCCACTTTTCCTACCGCACGCCGGGCTATGACGTCTTCCACGGCGCCTCCTACCGGGCGCTCTACGATATGGCCGAACCGGACGCCTCGCGCTTCATGATCACGACGGGCCAGTCCGGCAATGTCATGTCACGGCACTATGACGACCTGGCCCCGCTGTGGGGCCGCGGCGAATATGTGGAGATACCGACCGGCTGGACGATGGATGCCGTGCCCGAGGGCATGAGCGTGCTGGAGCTTCAGCCCGGTTCGCAATAGGTCGAGGTGTAGAAGACCAGCGCCGGCACGTCGCGCGGGGTGGCCAGATCGATCACCTCGCCGACGATGATGTCATGATCGCCACCGCGGTGCACCGCGCTCTGCCGGCACACGAAATGCGCCACAGCGCCATCGATCAGGGGGGCCTGCTCGCCGCTCCACACGGCATGGCAATTGCGCAGGTCCGGCTGCAGGGCACAGGCATGGGCCAGCCCGGCCTGGTCGGCTGCGAGCACGTTGATGGCGTAGGTCTGCGCGTGCCGGAACATCGCATAGCGCTCGGTCTCGCACTCGACCGACCACAGCACGAGCGGCGGGTCGAGCGAGACCGAGGCGAAGGAATTCACGGTCATCCCGACAGCCCGGCCCTCATGAAAGGCCGACACGATGGTCACGCCGGTCGGATAGCGCCCGAGCGCATCTCTGAATTCGCGGCTGTCGATCAAGGGGCGACCTCGCAAGCTGGGATTTTGAAACCTGGCCTTAACGCTAACCGTCTACAGGAGGGAGGGATAAGGAAACAAGGCGGGTGGACATGGCGTCGAAAGATCAGCCGATTGTCATCAAGAAAGTCGTAAAGGGCGGAGGCGGCGGCCACCATGGCGGCGCCTGGAAAGTGGCCTATGCCGACTTCGTGACCGCGATGATGGCCTTCTTCCTTCTGATGTGGCTGATCAACACGACCACGCCTGAACAAAAGCGCGGCATTGCCGATTACTTCGCGCCCGCCAGCGTCTCGCCCGCCAATTCCGGCTCCGGCGCACCGCTGGCCGGCACCGCGCCGGGCGATGACGGCGTGCAGGGCTCAGGCGACAGCTCGATGCGCCAGCGCCTCGCCCCGTCGGCCCCGCAGCTCAATGACCGCGACCGCCAGCAGACCCCGGAAGGCTCGCCGGAATCGCCGGATGAGATCCAGGAATCCGCCGCCCAGGTGATGGCCTCTGCCATGGCCGAGGCCCAGGCCCGCCGCGATGCCGCCCAGTTGCACTCGGCCGCCATGTCGCTGCGCCAGGCGATGCAGGACATGCCGGAACTGGCCGAACTGTCCAACCACATCATTGTCGACGAGACACCGGAAGGCCTGCGCATCCAGCTGATCGACCAGGAAGGCCGTCCGATGTTCAACCCGGGGGCAACCGAGCCGACCGACCGCGCCATCACCCTGCTGCGCGCCGTTGCCCGGATCGCCGAACGCCTGCCGAACCGCCTGTCGATTGCCGGTCATACCGACAGCGCGCCCTCGACCGGCGGCAGCTATACCAATTGGGAATTGTCCTCCGACCGGGCCAACGCCGCCCGCCGCGTCCTGCAGACCTCCGGCATCTCGAACGACCGCATCTATGAAGTGCGCGGCAAGGCCGGTTCGGAACCGCTCTATCCGGACGACCCCTACATGCCGGGCAACCGCCGGATCTCCATCGTGCTGCTGCGCGAAGCCCCGGTCCTGCCCCAGGGTCACGAGCTCTAGGACGGAACGATCACTGCAGTCAGGCCAGCACGCTCAAACCCTGCCGGCAAATTCGAGTCCGGTACCGCCGACGGCCGCGATCAACACCACCGCCCACGGCGGGACTTTCCACGACATCAGGGCGAGTGCGCAGATCAGTGCGAGAAGCAGATCCCGGACATCGCCGACGGCGCCGGTAAAGACCGGCGAATACAAGGCCGCACCGAGAATCCCGACCACGGCCGCATTCGTACCCTGCAGAACGGACTGCGCCCACGAAAGCGCCCGGAACCTGTCCCAGAAGGGCAGTACGGCAATCAGCACCAGGAATCCGGGGAGAAATACTGCCAGCAGCGCGAGCAAAGCTCCCGCAACCGCGTTCGGCGCCGGTTCCAGCAAGGCGCCGAGATAGGCTGCAAAGGTGAAGAGCGGCCCCGGCACCGCCTGTGCTGCGCCATATCCTGACAGGAAAACATCCTCGGGCACCCAGCCCGGGCCGACGACTTCCGCCTGCAACAGGGGCAGCACGACATGGCCGCCACCGAACACCAGAGCGCCTGCCCGATAGAACCCGTCGATGATCGCCAGCACCGTTGACTGGCCGGACACGAACGGCAGCAGCACAAGCAATGCGAGGAAAAGCGAAAGCGCGGCGACGCCCAGGCCAGGAGAGACGGGCAGACCGATCCGCCCGCCGACTGGCGCACCCGCGCCGCGCCCTAACAGGAAACCGGCAAAGCCGCCCAGTGCGATCGCACCGGTCATTCCGAATGTGCCGGGAATGAAAGCCAGCATGGCCACTGCGGCCACGGCGATGCTGGCGCGTGCAGGGTCGGGGCAGAAAGCTTTGGCCATGCCCCATACCGCCTGGAATACGATGGCCACGGCGACAATCTTGAGACCGTGAGTTGCCCCCGACGCGACCGGCCCTGCGAGACTGCCGACAGACAAGGCGAAGCCAAACAGAAGCAATGCAGACGGAAGGGTGAAGGCCACGAAGGCTGCCAAGGCACCGAGCCAGCCCGCCCGTATCAGCCCGAGCGCAAATCCTGTCTGCGACGATGCCGGCCCTGGCAGGAACTGGCACAGGGCGACGAGGTCGCCATAGGCCTGTTCGGACAGCCAGCCGCGCCGCGTGACCAGTTCATCACGGAAATAGCCCAGATGCGCGACCGGCCCACCGAAGGACACAAGCCCCAGCCGAAGAAAGACTAGGAAAACCTCGACCGGGCTGCCCTGACGGCATGATGACCGCGCCGTTTCATTCATATTCGCACCACCTTCACCCGTTCCGGGCCGAAAGCCGGTTACAGGCCCGGAGTCACGACGCCAATAGAAAACACTGCCAACCCCACGATAGCCATCGATTGCGCGGTTCGGCAGGCGGGGGCTTCGCAAGCGCGCATGACGCGTGGTAGCGTCATGGATCGCACTTGTCGGATCCATAGCCTCCTGAAATCACAATGATAGAAAGCGCGTCGCTAGACGTCTGGCAGATGTGGGCAATTCTCGGCGGCCTGGTCGTCGCGATTGTCTTCTTCGTGTGGGACCGGTTCCCGATCGAGATCGTTTCGGCCTCGATCGTGGCGGCGCTCATGCTGTTCTTCCATTTCTTCCCGCTGGAAGACGGCCGGCCGAGCATTGCGGCCCTTCTGGAAGGTTTTGCGAACCCCGCGCTCTTCACCATCCTGTGCCTGCTGATTGTCGGTCAGGGCATATTCCAGACCGGCGCGATGGAGGGGCCGACCCAGTTTCTCCTCTCCTCCTACGACCAGCGGCCGCGCGGCACGCTGATCGCGATGTTCGCCTTCGTCTTCATCGTCAGCGCCTTCATCAACAACACGCCCGTCGTGGTGATGTTCGTGCCGATTCTCGTGGCGATCGCGCGGCGAATGGAGAAAAGCCCGTCCAAGCTGATGATCCCGCTGAGTTATGTCTGCATCCTGGCCGGCATGACGACGCTGATCGGCTCGTCCACCAACCTTCTGGTCGCCGAACAGCTGCGCACGATTTCCGGCGTCAGCCTCGACTTCTTCACACCGACTGTGCCCGGCCTTTTCCTTGCGGCATTCGGCCTTCTCTACATCGTCTTCGTCCTGCCGCGCCTGCTGCCCGACCGCGACACGATGGAGGGTGAGCTGGCCGGTACGGGCGAAGGCCGCCAGTATATCGCCCAGATCGAGGTGACCGCCGACCACCCGCTGGCCGGCAAGCGTCCCGTCGCGGGCATGTTCGCCGACCTGCCCGACATGACGGTGCGCATGATCCAGCGCGGCGAGCACGCCCTGCTGCCGCCTTTCGACCAGATCGAACTGAAGGCCGGTGACCTCGTCATCGTCGCTGCCACCCGCCAGACCCTCTCCAACCTCCTGTCCAAACGCGCCGACTTCATGCGCGGCATGCTCGAGGCCTCAGGCCCCGGCGACAACCCGACCCCGGGCGACAGCCTGATGATCACCGAGGCCGTGGTAGCCCCGGGTTCGCGCCTGATCGGCCGCACGATCCAGCAGATCGGTTTCCGTCACGCCACGGGCTGTATCGTGCTGGGTATCCAGCGGCGCAGCCGCATGATCCGCTCGCGCATGGGCGAGATCCGGCTCGAGGCCGGCGATACGCTGCTGCTGTTCGGTTCGACGAGCTCGATGCGCCAGCTGCGTTCCGACCGCGATCTTCTCCTGATGGAATGGGCGACCACCGCCCTCGCCGATCCGCGCCGCGCCAATGTCGCCCGCGCCATTTTCGCGGGCGTGGTGATTGCCGCTGCGACCTCGCTGATGCCGATCGCGCTGGCCTCCTTCCTGGGCGCCGTGGCGATGATTGCCGGCGGCTGTCTCAACACCCGCCAGGCGGCACGCGCCGTCGACATCCGCATCTACCTGTTGATCGGTTCGGCCATCGCTCTGGGCACCGCGTTGCAGATCACCGGCGGGGCCGACCTGCTGGCCACCGGCGTGGTCACGCTGTTCTCACCCTTCGGGCCGGTCGTGCTGATGTCGGCCATGTTCATCCTGATCGCACTGCTGACCAATGTCCTGTCCAACAGTGCGACAGCGATCCTGTTCACCCCGATCGCGGTCGGAGCGGCCAACCAGATCGGCGCGGATCCGTCGCTGTTTGCCCTGACGGTGCTGTTTGCCGCCAACACCTGCTTTGCGACCCCGATCGGCTATCAGACCAATCTTCTCGTGATGGGTCCCGGCCACTACCGCTTCATGGACTACATCCGGGCGGGCGCGCCGATGGTGGTGTTGTTCTGGGTTGCCTTCACCCTTTACATTTCTCTGCTCTACGCCTTCGATCTGGTGTGAGTTAGCATGACCGTCCAGTACAGCTGAGTCGAAGAGCGCGCAGTGACCCATCCATTCGCGACACGGCAAATTCCCTTCTTCCTGACGGCGGCAGCGCCCTGCCCCTACCTGCCCGGGCGCTGGGAGCGGAAGGTCTTTACCCGGATCGAGCTGGGTGAAGGTCCGGCGCTCAATGATGCCCTGACCCATGCCGGCTTCCGCCGCAGCCAGGGCGTGCTCTACCGTCCGGCCTGCGAAGCCTGCGATGCCTGCAAGTCGGTGCGGATCGATGCCGGTGATTTCGGCTGGAAGCGCCGCTGGCGCAAGATTCTCAACCGCAATGAAGACCTCACCGTCTCCACCGACACGCAGATGGCGACAATGGAGCAGTACGAGCTGCTCAGCCGATATCTGGACAGCCGGCATGGCGATGGCGACATGGCCGGCATGTCCTTCGGCGAATACGTCATGATGGTGGAGGAAGGCGCACAACGCACCCATGTCACCGAATACCGCGACGCTTCGGGGACGCTCGTCGCGGCGGTGCTGACCGATGTGCTCAAGGACGGGATATCGCTGATCTACAGCTATTTCGATCCGGACGAGGACAAGCGCAGTCCCGGTGCCTTCATGATCCTGGATGCCGTACGCCAGGCCGAGGCTGCCGGCCTGCCCTTCGTCTATCTGGGCTATTGGGTGCGCGGCAGCCGCAAGATGGGTTACAAGGCAGCCTACCAGCCGCTGCAAGTCCTCACACCGTCGGGCTGGCAGGCCTATGGCGAACTCGCTAACCATGAGGACGAAATCGACGAGGACTGACACCGGCCGGAACGGGCGGGCACGATCCTCAAGGGGGAGAGACATGGATCGACGCACATTCATCAGCGGCGGCGCCATCGCCGCTGCGACGGTGGCAACTGCCTGCGGGGAGACGGGGCAGGAAAACACCACCGGACCGGCTGCACCGGCGGTCAATCGTGGCGTAAAACGCCTGCGCATGGTGACGACCTGGCCGGCCAATTTCCCCGGCCTGGGTACCGCCGCCAACAATGTCGCCGCCTATATCAACCGCATGTCCGGCGGATCGCTGGATGTGCGCGTCTATGCTGCCGGCGAGATCGTCAGCGCTTTCGAGGCCTTCGATGCCGTCTCCGAAGGCACCGCCGACATGTATCACGGCGCGGAATACTACTGGCAGGGCAAGTCGCCGGCCTTCAACTTCTTCACCGCCGTGCCGATGGGCATGACTGCCTACGAGATCATGGGCTGGGTCGAGTATGGCGGCGGCCAGGCGCTGTGGGACGAGCTGGCCGGCCAGTTCAACATCAAACCCTTCCAGGCCGGCAATTCCGGTCACCAGATGGGCGGCTGGTTCAAACGCGAGATCAACACGCTGGACGATTTCCGCGGCCTGCGCATGCGGATCCCCGGGCTTGGCGGCAATGTGCTGCGCGAGCTGGGCGGCGCGGCCGTCACCCTGTCCGGCGGCGAGATCTATCCGGCACTGCAGAACGGCACGATCGACGCCACCGAATGGGTCGGCCCCTGGAATGACCTCGCCTTCGGCTTCTACCGCGAGGCCCCCTATTATTACGGCCCGGGCTTCCACGAGCCGGGGTCCTGCCTCGGCGTCGGCATGAACCGCACCGTGTGGGACGAGCTGGCCGACGACCACAAGGCCATCATCCAGTCAGCCTGCCTCACGGCGAACAATCTCTCCCTCGCCGAATTCCAGCACCAGAACGGCATTGCGCTCGACGTGCTCGTCAACGAGCACGGGGTCGAACTGCGCCGCTTCTCCGACGAGATCTGGACCCGGATCGGCGAGATTTCCGAACAGGTCGTCGCCGATACCGGCAATGCCGATGCGATGACCCGCCGCGTCTATGAGAGCTATCTGGATGCGCGCGACAAGATGCGCCAGTGGGGCCGGATTTCCGAAATGCCCTACATGGTCCAGCGCGAACGCGTGCTGGGCGGCTGACGCCCATGCGCCCCGGTGACCGTCTGATTCTGGCCGTTCTGGCCATCATCATCGTCCTGACCGCACTGGATGCCGCCACCGGCGGCGCCATTGCAGGCTGGGCCAATACACATCTGGCCGGCGGGGCACAGGCGCTGGGCGGCTGGCTGATGCGGATCGGCCTTTTCGTCTCGCCCGTCCTGCTGCTGCCGCTGGTCACCGCGCTGATGGGGCGCTTCCTGTCGGTGCCCGCCGGGGCGTGGAATTTCGAACGCAGCCTGATCGGGATTTTCGACCGCATCACCCTGACGGTCGGCGGCGCAGCGCGCTGGTTCGCCCTCGGCCTCGTGGTCGCCACCGCCGTGATCGTGATCCAGCGCTATGTCTTCGGCTATGCCTCGACCAAGCTGCAGGAAAGCGTGATCTACATGCACGCCCTTCTCTTCCTGCTCGCCTCGGCCTCGGCGCTGCTGAATGGCGGCCATGTGCGCGTCGACGTGATCTATGAAAAGCTCGGCGAGCGCGGCAAGGCCTGGACCGACCTGATCGGCACCTATCTCGCCCTGATGCCGATGAGCTTTCTCATCCTGTGGTCCTCGACCGGCTATATGAATTCCACCTGGCGCATCCTCGAGCAATCGCGCGAAAGCGACGGCCTGCCCTTCGTCTTCCTGCTCAAGACCGCCATTCCGGTGTTTGCCATCATGATGATCCTGCAGGGTTTCTCCATGGCCGCCCGCGCCGCCATGACGATCGGCAAGGAAACCCCGCCGCCCCTCCCCGATACGTTCAAGGGCGAGGTCTGACGCCATGAGTTTCTTCGTCGAGATCCTGCCCTTCCTGATGTTCATCGCCGCGTTTGCGGCGCTGCTGCGCGGCTATCCGGTCGCCTTCACCCTGGCCGGTGTCGCTCTGGGCTTTGCCCTCCTGGGCATCTCCATGGGCCTGTTCGACCCGATCCATTTCCGCGCCTTCCCGCAGCGTATCTACGGCAATCTGATGGAGATGGATCGGCAGATCCTGGTCGCCGTACCGCTCTTCGTCTTCATGGGCGTGATGCTGGAAAAATCCCGTATCGCCGAGGAATTGCTCGAAGCCATGGGGGCGCTGTTCGGCACGCTGCGCGGCGGGCTGGGGATTTCCGTCATCGTGGTCGGCGCACTGCTGGCCGCCTCGACCGGCATTGTCGGCGCCACCGTGGTGACGATGGGCCTCTTGTCCCTGCCCACCATGCTCAAGCGCGGCTATGACCCTGCCCTCGCCGCCGGCTCGATCGCGGCCTCGGGCACGCTGGGCCAGATCATCCCGCCCTCCATCGTGCTGGTGCTGCTGGGCGACCAGATCTCCAACGCCTACCAGGAAGCCCAGCGCGCCCAGGGCATTTTCTCGCCGGACATTGTCTCGGTCGGCGACCTGTTCGCCGGCGCGCTGATCCCGGGCCTGATGCTGGTCGGGCTCTATATCGCCTACCAGATCGTGATGGCGATCTGGAAGCCGGAGAGTGCGCCTGCCGCCCCGGCCAGCGAAGCCCATGCCGACTGGGGTGCCATCCTGCACGCCCTCCTGCCGCCGCTGGCGCTGATCATCGCCGTGCTCGGCTCTATCCTCGCCGGGCTGGCCACCCCCACCGAAGCCGCCGGTGTCGGCGCTGTGGGGGCCAGCTTCATCGCCGGCGCGCGCAATGCCGGCCGCGACGGCAATCCGCCGCTCGGCCAGCTGGCCAGCTATGCCGGCCTTGTTGCCCTGATCGCGCTGATCGGCCTGGTGGTCATCGCCAATATCGGCTCGGACAGCCGGATCTATGTCACCGATCTGGGCACGCCGGGCGGTATCGCCGCCGGCGCACTGGTCACCCTCACCCTGCTGGGCGCCGGCTGGAGCCTGTGGCGCCTCAAGCGCAATGGCGTTCTGGACGAGGTGATGACCTCCACGGCGACCATTTCCGCCATGGTCTTCGTGATCCTGATCGGTGCCTCGCTGTTCTCGCTGATCTTCCGCGAGCTGGGTGGCGACGAGACCGTGCAGGCCGCGCTGGAAGCCGTGCCCGGCGGCGTGTTCGGGGCGCTGGCCGTGGTGATGCTGGTGATGTTCGTCCTCGGCTTCTTCCTCGACTTCATCGAGATCACCTTTGTGGTGGTGCCGATCGTGGCGCCGATCCTCCTGATGATGGGCGTCGATCCGGTCTGGCTGGGCGTGCTGATGGCAATGAACCTGCAGACCAGCTTCCTCACCCCGCCCTTCGGCTTTGCGCTCTTCTATCTGCGCGGCGTGGCGCCGGAGGCGGTGAAGACGACCGACATCTATCGCGGCGCCATCCCCTTCGTGATCATCCAGCTTCTGGCAATTGTCGCGGTTGCCGCCCTGCCCTGGCTGGCCACAGCCCTGCCGAACTGGCTTTATGGGTAATCACCACCGCCGCCACGACGGAGCCCGTGCATGACAGCGCTGAACAAGATCGAGCTGGAACGGGTTTTCATCGCCGTGCTGGCCCTCGCAATCACGGGGGTCTTCGCCTGGATGATCCGGGACTATCTGGCCACGCTCTTCCTGGCCGGGGTGATCGCGCTTTTCCTGTCGGGCCCGCATCGCTGGCTGGCGGCGCATATGGGCGAGCGCCCCAAGCTGGCGGCAATCCTGCTGGTGACCGGTGCCCTGCTCGCCTTCGTCATACCCTCCGCGATCCTGCTCGGCGTGGTGGCCGAACAGGCGATCGACATCACCCAGCGCGTCACGCCCTGGGTGCAGGAACAGGTTTCCCAGATCCGCGATGACGGGCTTTACGGCCTGCCCGACTGGATGCCCTTCCGCGAGACCATCATCCAGTACCAGGCCACGATCACGACCCAGCTGGGCAATCTGGCCGGCACGGTGGGGCGGCTCCTCGTGTCCAGCCTGCGCGCCGGCACGGGCGGTTTCCTCGTGGCGACGCTGAACTTCTTCATCCTGGTCTATGCGCTGTATTATTTCCTGCTGACCGGCCGCAAGAGCGCACACCAGGCGCTCAGCCTGCTGCCGATGACCAGCGAGGATCGCGACCTCCTCGCCGAACGCGCCACCTCGACCATCCGCGCGACCGTGAAGGGCACCTTCGTCATCGCCCTCGTCCAGGGCGCGCTGACCGGGGCCGGCCTCTATGTTGCCGGTGTACCGGGCGCGATCTTCTGGGGCGCAGTGACCGCCCTTCTCTCGATCATCCCGATGATCGGCCCGCCGCTGGTCTGGGTGCCGGCGGCAATCTGGCTGACGGCCTCCGGCCAGGTCGTGCCCGGCATCGCGCTGGCCGCCTGGGGCGCCATCGTCGTCTCGACCTCCGACAATCTCCTGCGCCCGGCCCTGGTGGGCAAGGATGCGCGCATGTCCGACCTGATGGTGCTGATCTCCACCCTGGGCGGGCTGACCCTGTTCGGCGCCGTCGGCATCATCATCGGCCCGGTGATCGCCGCCCTCTTCACCTCGGTCTGGTTCATCTTCCGCGAGACCTATTCCGGGCTTCTGGAAGAAGAGGAAACTGTCGCTGAAGCAGGCGGAGACGAGCCGCCGGATCAGGCGGGGGCGTAGCGCAGCCGGATCGTGTCATCCCCGATCCGCGTGCTGTCGACGAGGCGGAGCCGCGCACGGGGACCGGCGAAGTAGGGATTGCCGCCGCCCAGAACCACCGGATGCAGATAGATCCGGTATTCGTCGATCAGGCCCAGCTCGGTCAGGCTCTGCGCCAGATCCGGCCCGCCGACCTCGACCTCGCCATCGATTTCGGCCTTCAGCCGGCGGATTTCCGCCTCCAGGTCCTCCCCGACCAGCGTGGCATTGGGCCCGACTGTCTTCAGCGAGCGCGAGACGACCCATTTGGGCAGGCGGCGCCAGGCCTCCGCGAACGCGCGATGGTCTGCGCTCCACTCGGGACGATCCTCGTCCCAATAGCTCATGATCTCATAAAGGCGGCGGCCATAGAGACTGCCGGCCAGGCCGCGCGTCTGCTCGATAAAATAGCGGAAGAGGACGTCGTCCGGCGCAAAGGCGTCATGATCGACATAGCCGTCCAGCGACTGGTTCATCCCGAAAAAGAGCTTTGCCATTGAGACCTCCCGTGCCGGGCGGCACCCTAGCCCGGCCCGGAACGGCCCGTAAACGACGGCATCACTGCCCGGCGAAGACCGGCAGCACATAGTCCTCCATCAGCGCGAAGGGGCGCTCCATTTCCGGCCAGCGGCCGTAATTCTCGCCGGTGAAGACGGCCACCAGTTCGAGATCCGGGAAGATCATGATGAACTGGCCGCCATTGCCCCAGGCTTCCCAGGAACGCACCTGGCGGTCCGCCACATCCCAGTCGCGCATGCGCCAGAGATAGCCGAAATCCTCGCCATGCAGGTCGGAGACGGCGTGCGGCGCAACGGAAGCCGCGATCCAGTCTTCCGACAGGATGCGTTCGCCATTCCACACGCCGCGATCGAGATAGAGCTGGCCGAAACGGGCCATGTCGCGCGGGCGCAGCGACAGCCCGCCGCCCGTCATCGCCAGCCCCTGGCTGCCGCGTGAATTGGTGATCGGCCAGCGGTATTCGGTAATGCCCAGCGGGCCGAACAAATAGGCGTCGGCGAAGGCCGGGATACGCTGTCCCGACGCGCGGGTGATCACATTGCCCAGCGTCACCACGCCGCTCGTGGCATAGGAGAAGACCTCGCCCGGTGGATGGGCCAGCGGCTGGTCGAAATAGAATTTGATCCAGTCATCGGTGGGATACATCGCGTCTTCATTGCCGCGCACACCGGATGTCATGGTGAGGATGTGGGCAAGGGTGATGTCGCGTTTGGCCTCGTCCCAATTGGCGATCTCGCCCTCATACTCCGGGAAATAGTCCAGCACCGTCGCCTCGGCGGACGGAATGAAGCCGTGGTCGATCGCGATCCCCACCAGCGCCGAAGTCACCGTCTTGGACGCCGAGCGCATATTGTGCAGGTCGTCGGGACCCCACTCGCCGAAATAGGTTTCATGGACCAGCTCGCCCCGGTGCACCAGCAGGACGGCGCTGATGCCGATATCCGCCTCGCTGCGGATCTCCGCCACCATGGCGTCAAGCGGCGCAGGATCGAGACCGTGCGCTTGCGGCGTGGCGGTCTGCCAGCCGTCCTCGCGCGCCAGCGCCGGCGTGCCTGCCAGCACGGCAAAAGCCGCGATCATCCCTGCCATCTGACGGAATTTCATAGGCAATTCTCCCCGGAAACCATCGCGCAGACTTGCACACAGGCCGCACGAGACAACTTAAATCACGCTCATTTTCCCGGCTTGTATCGGTGCTGACGGCGAAAGCACGGACGATCCTGCCAAACGCCGTCACCCTGACGAAAGTCAGGGCCCAGCTCGCGGAAACGGCTGTTTCCCATCTTGCCACGATTGCACCTCGCGCCATGGATCCTGACTTTCGTCAGGATGACGGTTGAAGGTGATGGATATCGTTTTCGTTACAGATTGTGCGGTCCCTTCCATTCGGCGAATATGGGGGCCAACACCTCTAGCACCTCGTTCGAAGAGCTGGATATACGCGGCGAGCTTACCTCACAGCGCTCAATCTCGCTCCGAACAGTGCTGCCACCGAACGATAGGCTCATCGCATATCTCGTTATGCGGGCCGCGCAGTGCTCAATAAGCGCCGCTCCACCAAGAATCTCAACAGTCTTTTTCTCGCCTCCCCACTCAAAGAACTCAAAGACACCGCGATATGCTCCACGAGCAACAAGCGATTCCGACCGTCGGCCTTCACCCCCACCATGTGCACTATTTGTAAATTCACGAATAGCCTTTGTTTCCATACAGCGAAGACAAGTAACATCACGCCAGTTTCCTGTATACTGCACAGGTTCTAAAATTCCGCATTCAGATTTTAAACTACCATCAAACACATAAGATATATAGTGTATTATACTTTCCATCTTTATACCTCTTCTGTCATCATTTGACTCTATGCCGAGAATATCTGTGTACATGACCACCACGCCCGGCAACGAAATCTCCCAACCTCTCCCTGTGGTCCCGAGCGCGGTCCCTGCCAGGACAGCAGACAGGAAGAGACACAGGCCCCCCTCAACCTCAGCAGCTGCTTCGCAGGCGCAGGCTCCCGTCAGGACCCAGCTCACGGGAACAGGACGTTTCCCGTCATACCGCGATTGCACCTCGTTCCATGGATCCTGACTTTCGTCAGGATGACGTTCGAAAAGCAATAGTTGTCGTTTCACTCCCCCGTTTTTCCCGGAAGCGCAGCAGCGCTGTCCGGAACCAACGGGAAACTCATCGCTGAAGGCGAACTTCGGTAGATCCCGGCTCTGCACCCCGCCTTCGCGGGCCATCCGGCCGGGAGAAATTCGCGCTTGTCCCCGCCCGCACGCTTTTCTTCCCCATTTCATGGGGAAGTGGGCCGATGCGCAGCATCGGGGCGAAGGGGCGGCGCGCCAGCGCCGGAAGGCCTGTAAGGCAAGGCGCCGGCACCCCGCCGCGTGCCGCGGCGGCCCCTCCCCCGCTTCGCGGGTCCCCCTCCCCACGATGTGGGGAGGAAAGAAAACTTATCCCCACCCCCTTACGCCTCCCGCATAATCACCCCGTCTTCGCACCACTCGAGGCCCGGACCGGTTATCCGGGGGTGCAAAGAGTACGGAGCTTGTCCGCGCCTGCCGGGTTGACCACGGCAGGCTCCGGCGAGGCCATCGGCAGGGACGACCGGCAAAAAGCTCGACCGGACCGTCCCCGCCGGTTTCGAGACGGGGCCCGCAAGGGACCCGGGTAAATCTCCGTGTGCGGGATGCCTCCGGCGCCACTCACACAAACA
>JAZAHA010000054.1:0-13460 GCA_036231565.1 Pseudomonadota bacterium | reverse complement strand
AGCCCGCCCCTCTGCCCGGAAAACCAGGGGGTTATTCGGGGGGTGTCGCACCCGCCCCCCCCCCCTCGCCCGGGACTGGGATAACCACCAACGAAACCCGGCCGGCGGATCGATCCGCCGGCCGTTTGTCATGCATTGAACAGGCAGACGCCTACTCGGTGTCGCCCATGCTTTCAGGGACCGGGAAGCCGCGGTCGCGCATGAGCGCGGCCGGGTCGGCGTCGCGGCCGCGGAACTGGCGGTAGGCGTCGGCCGGGTCGATCGCATTGCGCGGGGCAAAGAGGAATTCGACCAGGCGGCCGGCCACTTCCGGATCGTAATAGCCGCCCGGAGCGTCCTCGAAGGCTTCCGCGGCGTCCGAGGTCAGAACATCGGCCCACATATAGCCGTAATAGCCGGCCGAATAGCCTTCACCGGAGAAGACGTGCCCGAAGTGGGGCGAACGGTGACGCATGACGATCTCGTCGGGCATGCCCAGCTCGGCCAGGGTCTCGCGCTCGAACGTGTCCGGATCACCGATCTCTTCCGGCGGCGTGGTGTGATAGACCATGTCCATCAATGCCGAGGCCAGATACTCGCCGGTCGAAAAGCCCTGGTTGAAATTGGCCGCCGCGCGGATGCGCTCGATCAGCTCCTGCGGGATCGGTTCGCCGGTCTCCACATGCACCAGATAATTCTCGATCACCGGATCGGTCATCAGCCAGCGCTCGAGCAGCTGCGACTGGAATTCGGTGTAGTCACGCACACCGCCATTGAGCGTCGGATAGGCCACATTCGAGGACAGGTAGTGCAGGGCGTGGCCGAATTCGTGGAAGAAGGTCGTCGCATCGTCCCAGGACACCAGGACAGGCTGGCCCGGTGCCGGTTCGATGAAGTTGGAATTGTTGGTGGCGAGCACGTTTTCCTCGCCATCGAACGTGGTGTGCGAGCGGAAGGAGTTCGCCCAGGCACCCGAACGCTTGCCCTGGCGGGCGTAGGGGTCGAGATACCACAGGCCGATATTCTCGCCGCTCTCGCGGTCGGTCACTTCCCAGACGCGCACGGTGGGGTGCCAGACCGAGACCTCGCCTTCCGGCAAGGCGCGGAATTCGAAGCCGAACAGCTCGCCGGCGACGTAGAACATGCCTTCGCGCAGATTATCCAGCTGCAGGTATTGCTTCACCTCGTCGCTGTCGAGCTCGTAACGGGCCTGACGGACTTTCTCGGCGTAGTAGCGGTAATCCCAGGGCTGGATGGTGATGTCGTCGCCCCGCTCGTCTGCCAGGGCCTGCATGTCGGCGACTTCTTCCTCGATCCGTCCGACAGCGGCCTCCCAGACCGGAATCATCAGGTTCATGGCGTTTTCCGGATTGCCCGCCATGCGGTCTTCCAGACGCCACTGGGCGTAATTGTCATAGCCCAGGAGTTCGACCCGCTCATCGCGAAGTTCGAGGATTTCCATGATGATGGCGTTGTTGTCGTACTCGCCGCCATTGTCACCGCGATTGTAGTAATTGCGCCAGACCTGTTCGCGCAGATCGCGCTCGTCGGAGAAGGTCAGGAAGGGATCCATCGAGGAGCGGGTATTGGTGATCGCGTATTCGCCCTCGCGGCCGCGGGTGGTGGCAGCGGCAGCCGCGGCATCGATGAAGCCCTGCGGCAGACCGGACAGCTGGTCGGCGCTCAGATAGGTGACGTAGTTCTCTTCGTCGTGCAGCACGTTGTTGGAGAATGCCGTGTGCAGTTCGGCCAGGCGCTGGTTGATTGCAGCGTAGCGCTCCGCAGCCTCGCCTTCCAGCGTGGCGCCATTGCGGGCGAAACCGTCATAGGTCAGCTGCACGAGGCGCTGCTGGTCGGGACGCAGGGTCGCCATTTCCTCGCCTTCATAGACGGCGCGGACGCGGGCGAACAATTCCTGGTTCTGCGTGATCTGCGAGGAGAAGGCCGACAGGCGCGGTGCCATCTCGGCCTGGATCGCGCGGAACTCCGGCGAGGACATGTTGGACGACCAGATGCCCCAATAGGAGAAGACGCGGTTCAGCGCCTCACCGGACCGTTCCATCGCCACGATCGTGTTCTCGAACGTGGCCGGTTCCGGATTGGCGGTGATGGCATCGATCTCGGCGAGGTTCTGGGCCATGCCCGCCTCGAGCGCCGGGATCAGATCGTCCAGGCTAGCCGACTGGAAGTCCGGCACACCGCCATAGGGCCCGGTCCATTCCGCCAGGAGCGGATTGTCGGACGCAGCCGTTTCGGTCTCACCAGCCGGGTTGGCAGCCGCTTCCGGCCGGGCCTGCCCGCTCGTCGCGGTCTCGCTTTCGGTGTCGGCACCCTGCGGCGCGCAGGCAGCAACGAACATTGCTGCCGCGCTGGCCGTGAGCATGAGAATCTTGCGCATGTCTGGTCTCCCCAAGAAGAAATTCAGCCGGCAGCCTAACGGGTGCGCGCCTTTCGCAAAAATGAAGATTTCACCATCTTGGACCGCTGCCGCAGCCCCGGCAGTCGCCGAAACACTCCGTTCCGATGACAGCAGTCCTGTGCAACTTAACCGGACGTAAAGCGTTTCGCCGCTGTCTCGCCCTATTCGGTCACCACATTCGACGGGACCGCAGATCTGAACGGAGATGCCCATGCGTGCCCTGTTGACGATTGCTGCCAGTCTCGCCCTCGGCGTGGCCGGCCCGGCCCTGGCCCAGGACCCCGAGTACGGGCAGCCGAGCCAGTATTCCGAACCCGTCGACACCTATTCCCAGGACGAACTTGTCGATGCCGTGTCCGATTTTTTCGGTGTCACAGCCGAAGCTGCGGCCAGCGTGCTCGAACGTGTCTTCTCCGATCTGGGCCGCCCGGTCGGCTACGTCGCCGGTGAGGAAATCGCCGGTGCTGTCGGCGTAGGCCTGCGCTATGGCGAAGGCTATCTGACAATGAAGAACGGGGTGCGCGAAAAGGTCTACTGGCGCGGCCCGTCGATCGGTTTCGATACCGGCGGCAATGCCAGCCGTGTCTTCGTTCTGGTCTATAATCTCGACGACCCCGACCGCCTCTTCCAGCGCTATCCCGGCGTTGAGGGCTCGGCCTATCTGGTCGCCGGCATGGGCGTAAACTACCAGCGCGCCGATGACGTCACCCTTGCCCCGATCCGTTCGGGTGTCGGCCTGCGCGCCGGTGCGAATGTGGGCTATCTCGCCTATTCGCGCCGCCGGGCCTGGCTGCCCTTCTAGGGAGCGCCGGCACCATGCAGATCCGCAGTTGCGACCCCGGCGATCACGCCGGGGTCGACACCGTTCTGAAAGCGGCCTTCCCGACCCCCGCCGAAGCCCAGCTCGTCATCACCCTGCGCGCCGCCGATGCTGACACGCTGGAACTGATTGCCGAAGATCACGGACGCATTGTCGGAGCGGTGATGTTCTCGCCGGTCACGGCGATCGCAGCAAACGGCTCGCAGGCCTATGGCGTCGGGCTGGCTCCCATCGCCGTGACGCCGGAACACCAGAAGCGCGGCATCGGCGAGGCTCTGATCAATGCCGGGCTGGACTATCTGCGCACATTGGGCGTGCCCTGGTGCGTGGTGCTGGGCGATCCGGGCTATTACAGCCGCTTCGGTTTCGAGCCCGCCGCACGCAAGGACTGGTACTGGAGCGGTGACCCCGACGGCGAACACGCCGCCGCCTTCCAGCGCCTGGCCCTGGGCGACCGCCCGGCCGACCCCGCTGCCGGACCCTGCCGGGTCCACTATCATCCGGCCTTCGATACGGTCTGAGCCTTCCTATTCGGGTGGCCGGTGCGCGTAGGACAGGACGCGCGACAATTCCCACGCGCCATCATCGGTGAGCAGCCAGAGATGCGCGAACTCGGCCAGGCCGGTCGGCTCGGCATGGCCGGTATCGTCGACGATCAGGAAGCGGTGTGATCCGAACTGGATGACGCCGTAGAGCGTGCCGTTTTCGTAGAGCGGCTCAAGGCGGAAACTCCCGTCCACACGCTCGCGCCGGACGGTCTGCCGCCCGTTGCAGATATTCTGCTCCATCGTGGCGATGAAGGCATCGCGGCCGTGCGTCACGCCGCCCTGGTCGTGGTAGAATTCGAGGTCTTCGGCGACCAGCGATGCCGACTCGTCCAGATTGCAGGTGTTGAAGCCGATATCGAACAGGCGCCGGTCGAGCGTGTCGAAGACAGCGTCTAGGTCGCCTGTGTCGCCGGACTTGGCAGCGAGCGGCGGTGCGGCCAGCGCAACCAGCGCCAGGCCGGCAGCGAGATGTTTCATGGATGCATCCTCCCGTTTTCGCGCGGAAGGAGGCCATGCCTGAGATACGCGCGACAGCGGGAATGAGCGGTCACGTGTCCCGCAGTACGGTCTGGTGGTCCGGCGCATGATCGCCGGCGCACAGATGATGGTCGGACAGGGTCTGGATCACGCGGCATTCATCGACCACGCCGTGCGAACAGCGCTCGACCATGCGCTCAAGCTCGCGCCGCACCGCTTCCAGCCCGGCAATGCGGCGCTCGACCTCGGCCAGCTGCTTGCGGGCGATGCCGTCGGCCTCCTCGCAGGAACGGTCCGGACGCGCGGACAGGTCTTGCAGCGCCCGCAGATCATCCAGCCCGAAGCCCAGTTCGCGGCCATGACGGATGAAGCGCAATTGCTCGAGATGTCCATCGCCATAGCGGCGCTGCCCGCCGGGTGAGCGCGGCGGCGCGTCGAGCATGCCGATGGACTCGTAGTAGCGAATGGTCGGGACTTTGACACCCGAGAGCGTGGCCAGACGGCCGATGGAAAGATCTGTCATTTTCGCCTTGAACCTCTAGTCACTATAGCAATTAGGGTTCGAATCGACAGGTGACAAGTCAGGAGACGCCCATGTCGGCGGGATGCTGCCACAATGAGGAATTCGACGGCACGTCGCGCGCTTTCCGTCGCGCGCTGTGGATCGTCATTGCGATCAATGCCGGCATGTTTGCCGTCGAGATGCTGGCCGGTGCCGCGGCTCACTCGCAGGCCCTCAAGGCCGACGCGCTGGATTTCATCGGCGATGCCGCGACCTATGGTCTGTCACTCTGGGTCATCGGCAAGCCGCTGATATGGCGGGCGAATGCCGCGCTGGTGAAGGCGGGAAGTCTGTTCGTGATGGGTGGCTTCATCCTGGCGCTGGCGCTCTACCGCGCCTTTTTCGAGACGGAGCCGGACGCCACATTGATGGGCTCCGTCGCCATTCTCGCACTGGCCGCCAATCTGGCGAGTGTCGTGATCCTGATGCGCTGGCGCGAGGGCGACGCCAATGTCCGTTCGGTCTGGCTGTGCTCGCGCAATGACGCCATCGGCAATGTTGCCGTGTTCGGGTCGGCCGGCCTGGTTGCCTTCACGGGCACACACTGGCCCGATGTGATGGTCGCGGCCGGCATGGCCGGGCTGTTCGTCTGGTCGGCGATGCAGATCCTGTCCCGCGCGCTGGCGGAACGCCGCGATGCAGCGGCCCACGCAGCCCCGGGCGAGTAGCCACCGCCCGCGGCTTTTGAGATCGCATTTTCAGTGATCGCTGGTCGAGAAGACCGAACCCATCAGATCGTCGCGGTCATAATGACGATGATCCCGGCGGTGCTCGTGATGTCGGCGCCCATGACGGTCGCGGTCGCGCCAGTGTTCGGGACGGCAGTCATTGCACTCCGAGGCGATCCGTTCGCGCACGACGGACAGGCGCTCGGACAGTCCGTGGAACCGGTCCTGCCCGTCATGCCACATCGCGGCAGAGTCCTGGCAGGCGGCCTCGGCAAACCGGTTCTCTTCCAGACAGCGATTATAGGTACGGCAGGACGCGGTGGCGAACCGGTAGGACGCGTCCAGATCGGTCTCGAAAGCGGCGATGATTTCCTGGGTCTCGGTATCAGCCATGGCGGAGCGATGCCCCGGCTCGGCACGGATTGCCTCGCGATAGCCGTGCACCTCCTCCAGCATCGCCAGGCGCTGTTCGGCAAGCGTGTCGACCTCGCACATCGCGATCGCGGGGCTGACCGTGTCGATCGGCCGGAAATGATCGGGCGGCGGCGGAATATAGGGCGCCGACGGGCCGTGATGTCCGGAATAGCCGTGACCGCAGGCCGAAAGGGCCGTGGCCGCGAGGAGCAGGACTGCCGCCTTTTTCATTGCACTTTTCCTCTCGTCAATTCGCATGGCCGGCCTCAGCGCCGGGTGCCGCTGCCGCCCTGGGCGGAGCGGGTGCCGTCGAGTGCAGCCTGGTAACAACCGGGCTGGTCGAGCTGCTGGCCGTTGGCGCGGCGCATCTCGTCGACCCGCCTCTGCCAAGCCAGATAGAAACGGTCGCCATTGCGTTCGGCCTCGCGCAGCAGCTGGTCGGATATCCGGGACCAGCGTTCGGCGGGGGCTTCGGAACGGCCGGCGAAGCGCCGCAGGGCAATCGCCCGGTCATGGCCGAGATCGGCCGCGCGGCGCAGATAGCTGTCAGCACGCTCGGGGCTCTCCACGATGCCGCACAGCCGGTAGCTGCCCTGCACCGTGCCTGTGCCATAGATCAGGGCGAGATTGAAATTGGCGCCCCCATGACCGCGCTCGGCAGCCTCTTCGAGCCATTCCAGCGCCGTATCGATATTCTGTTCCAGACCCAGCCCGGTCGCGAACATGATGCCGATCAGATTCTGCGCGTCGGTGTCGCGCGCGGTCAGCGCCGCATGGCAGGCCAGGGTCACGGTCTGGGCGGGCGTCAGGGCGCCGGTCTGGTCGAAGCCCATGTCGCCCTGGAAGTCACGCACCGAACGGCGGGTCATCGGACCATAGGTGCCGTCGATCACGCCATTGTAATAGCCCAGAGCCGACAGGGCGCGCTGACGCAGATCGAGATCGACGATATCGCCAGAATCCTCGGTGGCGCTGAAGCCATAGGCGATCCGCTCCAGGCTTCGCTGGCTGGTCGGGCAGGAACGTTCCAGGATCGCCGCCTGGAGCCGGCGGTGGGCGACCAGGGACGCCTGGGCGCCGCCGACGGATGATCCCACCAGCAGGGCCTCGTCCCAGGCCTCACGGGCCCGTTCGATCTGGCCGACAGCCTGATAGGCATCGCCGACACGCAGCCAGCAGCGGGCAATATCGGCATCCTGGATATCCGGACTGCGTACGCCGCAAATCTGCCGGCCAGGCCGGAAGCCGAAGCCCGGTCCGCCATAGCGATAGCGCGGCGCGCCCGCAGCCGAACCGGTGACGGTCGATGACAACGGCAGGCCCGAGGGGCCGGTGTCGCCATAGGGATAGGCCGGACTTTCTGTGTAGGGGGCACCCGTCGAATAGGGTGTGCTGCCCGCATCGGGATGGTCGGTATAGCCAGAGCTGTAGGGGCTGGACGGTGTCCGGTCGGGCGGACCGGCGGTCACGCGTGTCGGGCCGCTGTAGTGGCGGTCGCGATCGCGACCAAAGGGCCACCAGCTGCGGCCTTCTCCGGAACAGTACTGGGTCGCGCAATATCCGGCCCGGTAGGCCCGCGAATGGGTATAGCCGAGAATGGCCACAAGCCCGATGACGACAAGGAGTGTCGCCGCCGACTGGGCCAGCAGGGCCGTCACTCTTTCAAGCATTCGGTCCGCCTCTCCGAGGCCCCCACCGCCTCTGCCGCTAGCAAGATTTCATTAACCATACTAGCGGCTGTAGCGTCTCGCGACCATACGCCTGTGGCGCGATTTTTGATTTTTCCGGTCTCCCGGCACAAGAAAACGCCACTTTCCCCGCACAGGGGAAAGTGGCGCCAACGTATTCTCTTCAGACGCGAATTCTGGCCGGTCAGCCGCGCAGCGTGCCGCCGGACGCCTTCTCAACCTTGGAGACAATCGCGGCCGCGACGGCATCGATCTCTTCATCGGTCAGCGTTTTTTCGCGCGGCTGCAGGGTGACCTCCAGGGCGAGCGAGACCTGGCCTTCCGGCACACCCTTGCCGTCATAGACGTCGAACACGGTGACGTCGGAGATCAGCGCCTTGTCCGCCCCCTTCGCCGCCCGGATCAGCGTGTCCGCCGGGACATCCTTGCCGACGAGGAAGGCGAAGTCGCGATGCACAGGCAGGAGCTCGGCGCGGTCCAGCTGGCCACGGGCCTTCAGGCCGGACGCCTTCTTGGGCTGCGGGATATTGTCGAGCACGATCTCGAAGGCCAGCACACGTCCGTCGATGTCCAGCGCCTTGAGAATGCCGGGATGGATCTCGCCGAACTCGGCCAGCACATTCTTCGGCCCCAGGCGCAGCACGCCGGACCGACCCGGATGCCACCATTCGCGCGCCTCAGCCGCAACCTGGAGGCTATCGGCCGGAGCGCCGGCCGCCGCCAGCGCCGCCAGCGCATCGGCCTTGGCATCGAACACGTCGGGCATGCGGGTTCCGGCCCAGTGACGGCCCGCCTCGACACGGCGCACACCGGTCGCCACGAGACGCTGCCCGTCCGGCTTGTCGGTCAGATAGACCGGACCCACCTCGAACAGGCGCGGATCGGTCTGGCCGCGGTCGGCATTGGCCTGCAGCGCGGTGAGCAAATGGATCAGCGCCGTCGGCCGCATCACATCGAGTTCCGACGAGATCGGGTTTTCCAGCGCCAGGCCTTCGCCATGGCCGCCGAACAGGGCCGCCTGCTTCGTCTCGCAGAAGGACCAGGTGACGGTTTCCGAATAGCCGCGGCCGGCCAGCGCGCGGCGGGCATAGCGGGCACGCAACTGCATCACCGTCGCCGGCGCTTCGCGGCGCACGGGCGGGCGTGGCAGAGACACCGCGTCCAGCTTGTCGAAACCGTGGATGCGCGCGACTTCCTCGACGAGGTCGGCCTTCTGGGTGCAGTCCATGCGCCAGGAGGGCACGCCCACCGTCAGCACATCGCCCTCGCCCTTAGGCGCAAAGCCGAGCGCTTCGAGAATGCGCACGATCTCGTCACGCGGCAGGTCGAGCCCGGTCAAGCGCTTCACCTCGGCCAGCGGAAATTCGATATCCGCAGGCGGCGCGGGGGGCTCGCCGACGACAATCGTCTCGGACGCCTCGCCGCCACAGAATTTCAGGATCAGCTCGCTGGCCTGCTCGATACCGGCCTGCGGCGAGGCCGGGTCGACGCCGCGCTCGAAACGGTATTTCGCGTCCGAGTCGATGCCGGTCGCCTTGCCGGTTGCGCGGGTGATCTGCGGATCGAACCAGGCGCTTTCGATGAAGACATCGGTCGTCTCCGACGTCACGCCGGAATACGTGCCGCCCATGATACCGCCGAAGCCGAGGCAATGCGTGTCGTCAGCGATGACGCACTGGTCTTCGCCCGGCACGTATTCCTTGTTGTCCAGCGCCTCGAACCGGTCGGCCTCGCCCTTGCCGCGGCGGGCCCGGATCGGACCGTCCAGCTTGGCCAGGTCATAGACGTGCAACGGCCGGCAGCGGTCGTAGGAGATCATGTTGGTGATATCGGCCAGGAAGTTGATCGGACGCAGACCGATCGCCTTCAGCGCCTTTTTCAGCCAGTCCGGGCTCTCGCCGTTCTTCACACCGCGGATCACGCGCCCGGCAAACACGGGGCAGGCTTCCGGCCAGTCCAGTTCGACCGTCACCGGGCACGGGAAACTGCCGGGAATGTTCTCGATGTCATGGGTTTTCAGCGTGCCGATGCCGGTGGCCGCGAGGTCGCGGGCAATACCGCGCACACCCAGCCAGTCCGGCCGGTTCGGCGTCACTTCGAAATCGATGACCGGGTCGGCCATGCCCAGCGCCACAACGGCCGGCGCGCCGACCTCGAAGGGCTCGGGCAGATCGATGATGCCGTCATGATCCTCGCCCAGCTCCAGCTCGCGGGCCGAACACATCATACCGTGGCTCTCCACGCCGCGGATCTTGCGCGGCTTCTTGTCCAGCGCGAAGTCGAGACCCGGAATGTAGGCCCCCAGCGGGGCATAGACGGCATACATGCCGGTGCGGGCATTCGGCGCGCCGCAGACGATCTGCTTCTCGCCGTCCTTCGTCGCCACACGGCAGACCCGCAGCTTGTCGGCATCGGGATGCTGCACCGCCTCGATGACATGGCAGACCGAGAAATCCGCAAACTTTTCCAGCGGATTGTCGATCTCCTCGATCTCCAGCCCGGCCATGGTCATGGCCTCGGCGATCTCCTCCAGGGAGGCGTCGGTCTCGAGATGGTATTTCAGCCAGGAAAGCGGGAATTTCATTGTTCGGGCTCCTCCGTGTCAGGCACGGATCCGAGAGTTTGGAAAACATCGTCCCGCTGTGCCTCGCAACGGCGCACGGGCACAGGACGGGCATTGGACGTCCGGGTGGTCCAGCAACGGTCGAAGACCGAGCAGTAGCAGGCCTCGACCTGCCAGAGCTCCCACTCGGTCAGCAGCGCGTTGACGGCAGGGCCTTCCAGCGAGGCGCGCGGCCACTGGATCATGATCGGCTCGACCTCGCCGCCGGGCGCAAGCGTGCGGCCGGCCAGGGTGGCCCAGGAACGGTCCTGGTCAGACGGCAGAACCGCCATCAGCTCCGCAAATCCCTGCACTTCCACGCCATCGCGGCGAAGAGTGACGCTCTCGATCATCGCCGGGCCGACGCCGTTATTGTAGACACGCAGGCCGATCGAGCGGGTTTCCGGCCGCGTAACCATGAAGCCGTCGATCTGCAGCACCGGCACCACCGCCCCATGCTGCTGCGCCCGCATCACGCGGCCCTGATCCCAGGCGACAAACAGCGCTGCGATGCCCACGAGCATCGCGCCGACCGCCGTCAGCGTCTGGTGGTTATGGGAGAGCCAGCGCCACATCGAACCGGCCTAGCTCAGCCCCGTCGCCAGATTGGCCTGCAGCAGCGGGGTGAAGCCGTAATGGTTCAGCCAGCGCTTGTCGGAATTGAAGAAGTCACGCAGGTCCGGCGCGCCGTATTTCAGCATGGCGAGACGGTCCACACCCATGCCCCAGGCGAAGCCCTGGAACTCGTCCGGGTCGAGGCCGCAATTGCGGATCACATTCGGGTGGACCATGCCGCAGCCGAGGATTTCCATCCACTTGTCGCCCGAACCCACTTTCACCGCGTCGCCGACGCGCTCATAGCGCACATCCATCTCGGCGCTCGGCTCGGTGAAGGGGAAGTGGTGCGGGCGGAAGCGGGCTTCCACCTGGTCGGTCTCGAAAAAGGCCGCGATAAAGTCCAGCAGCGTGCCCTTGAGGTGACCCATATTCGCCTCGCGATCGATCACCAGGCCTTCGACCTGGTGGAACATCGGCGTGTGGGTCTGGTCCCAGTCGCAACGATAGACGCGGCCCGGCACGATGATGCGGATCGGCGTCTTGCCTTTCAGCATGGTGCGGATCTGCACCGGCGAGGTGTGAGTGCGCAGCACCTTGCGCTCGCCGTTCGCGTCCGGCCGCATGAAGAAAGTGTCCTGGGTGTCGCGCGCCGGGTGGCCGGGCGGGAAGTTCAGGGCGGTGAAATTGTGGAAGTCGTCCTCGACATCCGGCCCTTCGGCGACCTCGAAACCCATATCCGCGAAGATCACGGCCAGTTCTTCCATCACCTGGGTGATCGGGTGCAGCGAGCCTTGCGGTTCCGGACGCACCGGCAGGGTGATGTCGACCGTTTCCGAGGCCAGCGCCGAGTCCAGCGCCCTGGCCTCCAGATCGGCCTTGCGCGCCTCGATCGCATCGTTGAGGCGGGTCTTGAGACCATTGAGCGCGGGGCCCATCACCTGGCGCTCTTCCGGGCTCATCTTGCCCAGCTCGCGCATCATCAGCGAAACCGAGCCCTTCTTGCCCAGGGCGGACACGCGCACGGCGTCCAGTGCCGCCTCGTCGGCCGCGCCATCAATCTGGCTGCGGACCTCGGCTTCCAGCGTGTCGAGATTGGATGTGTCGGTCATGGTGTTCTCAGTCCCTCGCGGTCGAGGTGGGTTTAGCGGCTGGATTATGCAGTGTCGACAGGGAGTGGCGGCACAAGTCTCTCTTGCGCGGCTCCGCCGCGCACCCCTCACCCTTGATCCCTCTTCCCTGCAGGGGTGAGGGGGAGCGTGACGGGGTTGTCATTGCCTTCTCCCCGACCGGGGAGAAGGTGGGCGGAGCCCGGATGAGGGGCGGCCCGAAGGGCCAAAAGAAAAAGGCCCGCCGGCGGTGCGCTGGCGGGCCTTTTCAATCGGATCGGTGTGACCGGGATTAGCCCAGCGCAGCGCGCGCCTGATCGACGAGCGCCTTGAAGGCTTCCGGTTCGCGGATCGCGATGTCGGACAGGACCTTGCGGTCAACTTCGATGCCGGCCTTGTTCAGACCGTTCATGAAGACCGAATAGGTCATGCCGTGCTCGCGGGCACCGGCATTGATGCGCTGGATCCAGAGACCGCGGAAATTGCGCTTCTTGGCACGGCGGTCGCGATAGGCGTACTGGCCAGCCTTCTCCACAGCCTGTACGGCAGCGCGGAAGGTGTTCTTGCGGCGGCCATAATAGCCCTTGGCCGCTTTGATGACTTTCTTGTGGCGCTTGGCGGTCGCCGGTCCGGACGTAACTCGAGACATGGGTGTGCTCCTAACTCAGCTGCCGCGGCTTACAGGCCGTTCGGGATGTATTTTTTCACGATCCGCGCATCCTGGGGCGACAATGTCGTCAGGCCGCGCTTGTTGCGGATCTGCTTGTTGGTCCGCTTGATCATGCCGTGGCGCTTGCCGGCCTGGCCGGCTTTCACCTTGCCCGTGGCAGTGAGCTTGAAGCGCTTTTTGGCGCCGCTCTTCGTCTTCATCTTCGACATTTTCATCTCCTTTGCAGGACCGCCGGAGCGGTCTTGTGGATGTTACAGCCAGCGGGCATGTCGAACGGGCCCGTCAGGCTGGAGTTGGAAGCGGGGTCTTATACGCGGAAACAGCGCTATTGCAAGGGCGAAGCTGACTCCGCCTCAGGCGTGCGGCTCGTGCTCGCACAGGCCGCAATCGCGGCGATGGACATGCCCGGCCCGGGCCCGGGCGCGCCAGTTCACCAGGTGAGCCCCGGCCAGCACCGTCACGCCGGTCAGGGTCAGCACGGTTTCGGCCAGCGAGCCGAAGACATGCGACGCACCGATTGCCATCAGCACGAGACCGGACAGGCCGGCCGCAAAGATGCGCCAGCCGGCCTCCACCGATTTCATGCCCCAGCCCAGCGCCACCAGCGAGACCGGCGCGGCCAGCGCCAGCATCACGATGTGCCAGTCATGGCTGAGACCGAACAGCGAGCCCAGCTCAGGCGAAAGCAGGGGCGCAGCCGATGCGGCGGTGGGAACGAGCAGACAATGCAGGATACAGATCACCGAAAGGCTGACGCCGGTTGCGTCGAGGGATCGCTGCCTGTTGGCGGTCATTTTCATCGGATACCTGCAGATCGGAGTCAATGACGATGATATAGTGTAACACCTCATGCAGAGAAAGAGCGAATCCTGCATATGAGATGTAGGCCACCCCACACGGCAGGCGGGGGGGCGGTCCGTCCGGACCGCCCCCGAGCATGAACGCGATG
>JAZAHA010000053.1:0-17005 GCA_036231565.1 Pseudomonadota bacterium | reverse complement strand
CGGCCGCCCGAACCGGTCACGCCGGTGACGGTCGCCGTGCTGCCATTCACAGCAAAATCAGCCGCATCAACACCCGTCACATCCTCGCTGAATGTCACCGCCCAGGTCAGCGCGTCGGCGTTGGTCGAGGCACCTGGCGGTGTGTCGCGCTCGATCGCAGCAACCGTCGGCAGGGTATTGTCAAGCGCATAAGTCTCGTCAGCCCCCGATGGGTTGCGATCGGTCAGCGCATTGCCTGCGAGGTCGTCGATCGACACACCGGCGGCCAGCGCGAGCTCGACCGGACCGGTGAGACCGGCCAGGTCGCCACCGGACACCGTCACACTGTAGGTCGCGCCAGCCCCGGTCAGACCGGTGACACCCGCCGAGCTGCCGGCAACAGAAAAATCCGCCGCATCGACACCCGTCACATCCTCGCTGAACGTCACCGTCCACGTCAGGCTGTCAGCATTGGTTGCAGCGCTCGCCGGTGTCTGCCGTTCAATGGATACCAGAACGGGTGCGGTCGCATCGGTATCGTCGGTCTGGATCGTGCCCGTTCCCGTCGCATCGCTGATCGTGGCATTGGACGGATTGGAGAGCGTCAGGTTGACGGTCTCGTCCGGCTCGACCAGGGTCTCGTTGAGCACAGTGACCGTAACTGTGCGCGTGGTCTGACCAGCCGTGAAGGTGAGGGTGCCACTGGTTGCGGTATAGTCGGCTCCGGCCGTCGCCGTACCGTCCGATGTGGCGTAGTCCACGGTGACTGTTTGCGCCGAAGCCGGTGCCAGCGTGACGGTGAAAACCAGATTGGCCGTTCCACTGTCTCCCTCGGCAATCGAGGGATCGTCGACACTGAGACCCGGCTGGGTGACGGTGAGCGTTGCACTCGCAGTTCCGCTATTGCCCTGCGACGAGGTCAGATTGCCCGTCGTGTTCAGCAGCGAACCCGCCGCCGTCGCGGACACATCGACATCGACCGTGCAGGTTGCGCCCGCCCCGATCGCGCCACCGGTATAGCTCACAACGCCCGCTCCGGCGACGGCTGTGAGGGTGCCGCCAGTACAGGTCGTCGACGCGTTGGGCGTGGCCGCCACTTCCATGCCTGCCGGCAGGTTGTCCGTGAAATCGAGCGCGGTGACGCCTACTGCCAGCGCGCTGTTATCGATCGTGAAAGTCAGGGTCGACACATCGCCGGTCTGGACCGACGCTGGCGCGAACGCCTTGGAAAATCCGGGAAGGTTGGTGTCCTTGGTGGCGGTGTCGGTCTGCGCGCCGCTCACATTTCCCGCCGGATCGGTCAGCGTCACCGACAGGGTCAGCGTCCCGTCATTCAGGCCCGATACGTCGATCCCCGAGATCGTGTCCGTTGCGCCGGCCAGCGTCCCGCTGCCGGTGACATTCGCACCGCCATTGTTCGAGGAGATCGTATAGTTGTAATCGGCCGATGCTTCCCCGCCCGTGAAGGTGAAGGATATCGCGTTCTCTATTGCCCCGGTTACCGGATCCTGGCCGAAGGAGACCGAGAAGCCTGCAGGCGCGGTATTGTCGACAGCATAGCTCTCATTCGCGCCGGTCGGTGCGGTGTTGGTCAGTGGATTGGTCAGGAGGTCCTGAATGTCCTGGCCACCGGCAAAGCCGAGCCCGACCGAGCCATCGAAGCTCGTCAGATTCCCACCAGACAGCGTGACGTCGTATTGCGAAGTCGAGTTTGCGGCAACATTGGAGGCCGTGGCTGTAGAGGCCGTGGCCGCAAAGTCCGTGGTATCGACATTCTGGACGGGTCGATCGAACGTGACCCGGAAAACAAGACTGTCGGCATTCGTCGTGGCCGCAGCAGGCGTTTGGCGGATAATTGATGCGATCCGCGGTTCGGTGTTTTCTACCGAATAAGTCTGATCGGTCGCCGGTTCTCCCGCAGGCACCGCATTCCCGGCCGCATCTGTAATATTCTGCCCCCCGGCCAGATCGAGTCCGACGGTACCCGTGAGACCCGCCAGATCGCCGCCGGAGATCGTGAGCGTATAGGCCGCGCCAGTACCACCGATCACACCCGTCGCTGTGGTCCCTGTGATCGTGAAGTCATCCGCGGTTACGTTCTGCACAGTGCTGTCAAACGTGATGTCGAATATCAACGTGTCAGCATTGGTGTTTTCGGCGGCTGGCGTGTTCCGAGCGAAGGCGGTCAGCGTCGGCGCCGTATTGTCCAGCGTATAGCTTTCGTTGGCACCGGTCGGTGTTGTGTTGACCAGGGCATTTCCGGCAAGATCGGCGATGTCTTGGCCGCCTGCGAAGCCGAGGCCCACCGCGCCTTCGAAGCCGACCAGGTCTCCGCCCGAAATGGTGACATCATATTCGGTTGCCGAGTTGGCTGTCACATCGGTGGCGGTCGCCGTCGTGCCTGACGCGGTGAAGTCCGCGATCCCGACATTACTCACTCCCTCATCGAAGGTGACCCGGAAGACGAGGCTGTCGGCATTCGTTGTTGCCGCGCCCGGGTTCTGGCGAGCAATCGAAGAAACCCTCGGCGCAGCGTTGTCGACAGAATAGGTTTCGTCGGTCGCAGGCTCCCCGGCAGCAACAGCGTTGCCGCTAGCATCCGTGATATTCTGACCGCCGGCGAGATTGAGCCCGACCGTGCCGGTCAGTCCGGCCAGATCACCGCCGGAAACCGTCAGCGTGTAGCTCGCGCCTGAACCGCCAATCACACCCGTTGCCGTCGTCCCCGTGATGGTGAAGTCGTCAGCGGTGACATTCTGTACCGTGCCGTCAAACGTGATGTCGAATACGAGGCTGTCGGCATTCGTGCTTTGCGCCACCGGTGTGTTCCGCGCGAAGGCGGTCAGCACCGGCGCGGTATTGTCCAGTATATAGGTTTGGTCGGTCGCGGGCTCGCCGGCCGCAACTGCATTGCCCGCGGCGTCAGTGATATTCTGACCGCCAGCCAGATCGATTCCCACCGTACCCGTCAGGCCTGCCAAGTCGCCACCCGAGACCGTCAGCGTATAGGCTGCACCGGAGCCGCCGATCACCCCCGTCGCCGTCGTCCCGGTGATGGTGAAGTCATCAGCCGTGACATTCTGAACTGTGCCATCGAACGTGATGTCGAACACAAGGCTGTCCGCATTGGTGTTCTGGGCCGCCGGCGTATTACGAGCGAAAGCGTTCAGTACGGGCGCCGTATTATCCAGCGTATAGCTTTCATTGGCGCCGATCGGCGTGGTGTTGACCAGAGCATTGCCCGCGGGCGTATCCGCGATGTTCTGGCCGCCGGCGAAGCCGAGCCCGACCGAGCCCTCGAAGCTCGCGAGATCACCGCCCGAGACCGTGACATCATATTCGGTCGCCGAATTTGCAGTGACATTGGTCGCGGCCGCGCTCGACCCCGATACGGCAAAATCTGTGACGTCGACATTGGTGACATCCTCGTCGAACGTCACCCGGAAGACGAGGCTGTCGGCATTGGTCGTGGCCGAGGACGGGGTCTGACGCGCCACAGAGGTCACGCGCGGCGCGGTTGAGTCGGCAGGCGGCGGATCGAACACGAAGCTGTCGATCTGCATCTCGATGCCCGCAGAGTCGGAAGTCAGAACCACCTCGTCGACATTGTCGAAGGCCGCGCCCATTGTCGCCGTGCCGGTGCCTGTAAGCGCACCGCCGCTGTAGGTACCCTGGGATACGCCGCCCAGGAAACCTTCCACGGTCACGATCTGGCGGCCCGGAATGATGTCATGCCAGAAGGACACGAAATCGAACCGCGTTCCCGGCGTGGTGTGCGTGATCCGGATGGAACCGGCGCTCGGCGAAGGATCATTGTGCCGCGCCACAGCGACACCGGTATTCCCGTCACCGCCATTGGCGTAGCCGATCCATTCGGCCGGCGTGTTGGTCGTGTCGTATTCGAAGCTGTAATTGCCATCGGTGATCGTCATACCGGGATAGAAGATCGTACCGCTGATACCGTTGAAATTGGCTTCTTCGCGGACCGTGATGGCCTGCAGCACACCGGCATAGCCTGACGCAGAAATACGAGCCTGGACCGTGTTGCTCGCCAGCTCGCCCTGCGACCATTCCAGGGCCCAGTCGCCGCCGAGGGCCGAAGCGCCGGTCCGGTTGGTCGAAGCTGCCAGGTCGGCATCGAGCGCATCCGCGAAAGCGCTGGCAAAAGTCGCGCCGTCGGGGCCAGACGCGACATCACAGGCATAAAGACGCACATCGGCGCCATCGGCCAGCGCGGCGCGGATACGGGCCAGATCGTCGATTTCGGAGTCCAGCACGGCGCGGTCGATGCGACCGCCGGAGAATTGCAGCGCGCCCGGTGCGCCGTGGGAAATCAGGTGAACACTGCGAATGCCGTGCCGCCCGTCCATATAGTCGGCGATCTGTTCAAGCGGCGCACGCAGGGCGTCCAGCCGGACGAACTCCGTGTCACCGGCAGCACGCTCGAACACTTCCGCGTCCGTAACCCCGGGATCGACGAATACCACTTCATCCTGTGCCTGGACCGGTGCCAGGCAGGCCGTGGCCAGGATGGCGACGCCGGCGACGCAGTTGCGCGCACCCTCGATCGAACGGAACAACGACTTGAACATCTTTCCCCCCGGGGCGCGTCGCCCCCACGAATTCGCGCACAATTTATGGTCACATCAAAATATGACACAGCGCGTAGTCATACAGATGCGCCGGGGGCCGCTCAACGAAAATCTCTGAATTGCCACCAAACCCGAGAATGCTCTTTTTGCGGGAATTTTCCCGATAACAACCATGAAGGGCTTTTTTGTATCGCATGGCCCCATTTTTCAGGAAATTTTCCCACCTTGAACGATTATTTTTTGAAGACACACTTGTAAGTTATGCGTTTTCTGTCACGCTCATCGTCGGCTTGCAGGGGAGAGACATATGGAAGCCTACATGAGCATGATTACGCCATATGGTTGTAATTTCGTCATTCGAAGCTGGGGGCAGTGTGCCGGCGGCCTCATCGCGATCAGCCAGAACGATGCCCTTTTCTCGCTGCTCGGAACCAATTTCGGCGGCGACGGCCGCACGACATTCGGCCTGCCGGATCTGCGCGGCCGGGCCGCCATCAGCTGGGGCCAGGGTCCCGGCCTGAGCTTCCACAATATCGGCGCGAAGGGCGGCACCGAACAGGTGACCCTCACACAGTCCCAGATGCCGATGCACAACCACTCGCTTTTCATCACGACGGCGACACAGCCTGGCGCAACAAGCCTGCCGGTAACGACGGGCGGCGGCGACGCGTCGACGCCGGACGGCAACTACATGGCCGCAACCAGCAGCACCAACCGCATCTACGGCTCCACCCTGTCCAGCCCGCCCGGCGAGATGGGCCCGATCCCGCTGCCATCGCAGCAGGTCAGTGTTCAGGGCAGCACGATGAATACCGGGGGCAGCCAGCCCGTCTACACGGAGTCGCCGTACCAGGCCGTGAACTACCAGATCTGCATGTACGGCATCTATCCGTCGCGCGCCTAACCGAGCCAGGAGCCTTGTCATGAAGAAAACAGATCAACTGACCGCACAGGACTTCCAGGCCCTGGTCGGCGCAAAATTCCAGCTCGCCCACAAGCCGGTCTCGCTCGAAAGCGTCGATATCCGCGAAGCGCCTACGCCGGAACACCGTGCCCCGGCCAGCATCACCTTCGTCGCCGACGAGGAGATCGATGTGGATCACGGCACCCACCTGCTCTCCCACCCGGAACTGGGGGATCACCTGCTGCACATTCACCGCGTGAATGGCGGCGAAAAGCCGACATACGAACTCATCATCGGCTGATCATCCGGATTGTCGCGGCGGCGCAGCCTCCGGGCGCCCGCCGCCCTGCTCGAGGGAGATGGGCATGGAAGCCTATATGAGCATGATTTCAGCCTTCGGCTGCAATTTCGTAATCCAGAACTGGGGCGCCTGCTCCGGCGGTCTTATGGCGATCAGTCAGAACACCGCCCTGTATTCGCTGATCCAGAACTTCTACGGCGGCGACGGTCGCACGACATTTGCCTTGCCGGACCTGCGCAGCCGAACGCCGATCAGCTACGGGCAAGGCCCGGGCCTGAGCAACAAAGTCCTCGGCCAGATCGGCGGCCGTGAAACCGCCACACTGACGATCCTCGATCTGCCGATGCACCATCACGACATGTCGATCACCGGCCAGACCCAGGCCGGTACGGCCAGCCTGCCCGTGACAACGGGCGGCGGGGACGCCTCCACGCCGGACGGCAACTTCATGGCTGCAACCAGCAGCACCAACCGCATCTATGGCTCGACCCTGTCCAACCCGCCGGGGGAGATGGGCCCGATCACCATTCCGGCGCAACAGGTGACGGTGAACGGGATGACGAACACGTCGGGCGGCAGTTTGCCGGTTCACACCCAGTCGCCCTACGAGGCCGTGAATTTCCAGATGTGCCTGTACGGCATCTACCCATCACGCAGCTGATCAGGGGAGGAGCCCCATCGTGAAATCGCTTGAAGATCTCAAACCGGAAGACTTCGAAACGCTGGTCGGCAAGGCGTTCGAGCTGGACGGCCACACTGTCACGCTGAAGAAGGTCGAGACACGCGAAGCGCCGGGCAAGAAGTTCCGGGCGCCAATGAGCCTGGTTTTCGCCGGACCGGAAGACACCGGCGTGATCGCCGGCACGCACACCCTGTCGCATCCGGAGATCGGCGAGCACGCCCTGCTCGTCCACCGGGTCACCGATCCGGACGAACCGACTTACGAGATCGTCCGGGGTTGACCGGCTTCGGCCGTCCGGGGCCAGAACCCGGGACGGCCGCACCGTCTGCCGCCGCAATCGCACGCCCAACACGCTTCCGGTAGAACCATGTATCAGCCGTCACAAACGTCCAGTGCCGCGGTCAATCCGCTCGACCTCAATCTGCGTCCGGCCCAGGCAAAGGACGAAGCCTTCCTGCGCGCCGTTCACGATGCGGGAAGAGCCTGGGAGTTCGAGCCGCTCAGGGCGGCCGGCGAGGACGAATTGCTGGCAAAGATCTACAAGCAGCAATACGCCGCCCAGCACGATATCTATTTCAACGCCTTCACCCTGGCCAAATATGCGGTCGTCGAGTGGTGCGGCCAGCCCATCGGCCGACTGTATGCCGATTTCCGCGACCACGAGATCCGTATTCTTGACCTCAATATCCTGCCCGCCTATCGCGGCCGGCGCATCGGCGAGATCATCGTGCGCAGCCTGTGCGCCCAAGCGGCTACCGAGCACAAGCCGGTGACGCTGCAGGTCCACCCTTTGAACCGCGCGCGGACCTTCTACCAGCGCCTCGGCTTTGTGGTTGCCGGTCAGCCTGCACCGCACTCGCCCGGAGCCGGCGCCTTTGTCGAAATGGCCTGGCACGATCCGGCCACCATCCAGGCCCGAGGCTGAACCTGCGACATTCCGGCCGTGCGCCCGTATGCCGCGGGGGCTCGCCCCCTGACTTCGACTACCCCTGAAAGCCGGACAACGACCGGACCGAGGGGGCCCCATGAACTCCACAACCACATCCGCACCGGCATCCTGGCGCCGACCCGCCCGCCTGTTCGAAGGCGCGCCCTTTCCGCTGCCCGCAGCGCCGCCCTGGCAGTCGCCGCAGGCCGCGAGGATTGCCCTGGCACCGCTCAGCGCGATACTGACCCTGAGCCTGCGCCGCGTCCTGCGCCGCCATCCCGATCTTCACGACCGGCTCGACACCGCCCGCAACACGGTGATCCGGATTGCGCCCGCCGAATACCCCGTCGCCTTTGCGATCGCGCTGACCGATACCGGCGGCACGGTCACGGCGCTGCCAAAAGCGGCACCCGGACCGGCCAATGTGCGGGTGGAAGCGCCGCTGGACTGTCTCCTGACCATCTTCCAGGGCGAGGATGACGGGGACGCCGCCTTCTTCTCGTCGGAACTGGTGATCGAGGGCGAGATGGCGCCACTCGTCGCCCTGCGCAACGCAATCGAGGCTGCCGGCCTGGACTGGCGTGACCTTCTGCCCCTGCCGCTTCCGCCCGGCGTCGACGCGCTGATCCGGAGGCTGGCCTGATGCTCGAACTCGTCTGTCCGGCCGGTACGCCGGCCAGCCTGCACGCGGCGGTGGAGAGTGGTGCCGACGCCGTCTATTGCGGCCTGCGCGACGCCACCAATGCCCGCAACTTCCCCGGCCTGAACTTCTCGCCCGACGAGCTGGCCGCCTCGGTCGAGTTCGCCCATGCCCGCGGCGCGAAAGTCCTGCTCGCCGTGAACACGTTCGCCACGGCCGGCCACACGGCGCCCTGGACCGAGGCCGTCGATACGGCTGCCGCCTGCGGCGCGGATGCAATCGTCGCCGCCGACCTCACCGTGCTCGACCACGCCGCAAACCGGCATCCGCAATTGCGCCTGCACCTCTCGGTCCAGGCCGCGGCCGGAACACCGGAAGCCATCGCCTTCTATGCCGAGCGCTTCGGCGTGAAGCGGGTTGTCCTGCCGCGCATCCTGTCCATCCCGGAAATCGCCGCCCTGGCGAAGGAAATTCCTGTCGAGATCGAAGCCTTTGCCTTCGGCGGACTGTGCGTGATGACCGAAGGCCGGTGCGACCTCTCTTCCTATGTTACCGGCCGCTCGCCGAACCTGTCCGGCGTCTGCTCGCCATCCGAATGCGTAAGTTATTCCAGCGAGGACGGCCAGCGCTCGGCGAAGCTGTCCGGCCTCACCATCGACCGTAGCGCCGCCGGCCAGCCGGTCGGCTACCCGACAATCTGCAAGGGACGTTTCGTCGACAAAGGCGAGGCGAGCCACATCTTCGAGGACCCGGTCAGCCTCAACACGATCGATGTCCTGCCCGATCTCATCCGCGCCGGCGTCAGCGCCCTCAAGATCGAGGGGCGCCAACGCGGCAAGGCCTATGTCCAGCAGGTCACCCGCGAATTCCGTACGGCTATCGACGCCGTGCTGGCCGGCCAGCGTGCCGGCTCCGCAGACACTCTGGCCGCTCTCACCGAGGGGCATCGCAGCACAACGGGAGCGTATCGAAAGACATGGCGCTGACATCCACATCCACCGAACTCACCCTGGGCCCGCTCTATTTCAACTGGTCCGCCGGCCGCCTGGCCGACTTCTATGCCCGCATCGCCGACGAGGCGCCGGTCGAGCGTGTCCATCTCGGCGAGGTCGTCTGCGGCAAGCGCTCGCCCCTCACCATCGACGCGGTCGTGGCGGCGGCGGAGCGTCTGGAGCGCGGCGGCAAGACTGTCGTCTGGTCCGGCCTCATCTCACCGGTCAACAAGCGCGAGCGCCGGATGACACGGGATCTGATGCAGGGCGATGGTCTGGTCGAGATCAACGATTTCGGCGCCCTGAAAGACCGCCAGGACCGGCCCTTCGTCGCCGGCCCCTTCCTCAACGTCTACAATGAAGCCGCCCTCGCCCTTCTCGCCTCGATGGGCTGCCGGCGCTGGTGTCCCCGGGTGGAGCTGTCCCTCGACGCGATCTCCGCCATTGCCGCCGGAAATCCGGGTGTGGAGGTCGAGCTCTTCGCCTTCGGCCGCCTGCCGCTCGCCCATTCCGGCCGCTGCTATCACGCCCGCCAGAACGGGCTGACGAAAGACAGTTGTCAGTATGTCTGCGAAAAGGACCCCGATGGCGCCGGGATCGAGACGCTCGATGGCATTCCCTTCCTTGCCTACAACGGCGTGCAGACACTGTCCCACGCCCTGCATGTGTCACCCTTTTCCTCCGCCGCCTTGCAGCAGAGCGGCGTAAGCGCGCTGCGCCTCTCCCCGCACACAGGCGACATGGTCACCATCGCCCGGGCCTGGCGCGGCTTTCTGGATGGCCGTTACGATCGTGACGCCCTGCTTGCCGCAATCCGCGGCGAGATGCCGGGCTTCGACCTGGTCAGTGGCTATCTGGCCGGCAAGCCGGGGCGGGAATGGAACGGCATCAGCCAGCCCGCCACATGAGCGCGGTATCGCCGGACCGGAGCAAGCCGGCCAGCGCAGCGGAGAGTCCGGTTCGCACCCCCTGGTCCGCTGCAATTTCAGGCGCAAAGACGGTGTCTATCGCGAGGAAGTTCGCAACGATGCAGTCCGGATCGCCTCCGCCAGCCATGAAGGCGGACCGGGTCCTGTCCGCCATCGGATCGTCGACCGTGAAGCGGTTGCCGCGGGCATCCTCGCCGCTCTGCCAGCGCATCCAGGCGGCAATGGCGAGTTCAAGGGCCGGCGAGGGGCGGCCTGAGGCTCGCCGGTCGGCGAGCGTGCCGAGCAAGCGTTGCGGCAGTTTCTGGGAACCGTCCATGGCGATCTGGTGCAACCGGTGCGCCAGCGCCGGGTTGGCGAAGCGCTCCAGCAGAGCCTTGCGATAGACCGCCGCATCGAACCCGTCCGGCCTGTCCAGCGTCGGCTCCACCTCGTCCCAGAGGGCTTCAACAAAGACCCGCAGATGCGGGTCCGCGATGGCATCGTGGACATGGGTATAGCCGGCCAGCCCGCCCAGATAGGCCAGCGCCGAATGCGCGCCGTTCAGAAGCCGCAGCTTGACCGTCTCCCAGGGCGCGACATCCAGGGTCATCTCCACGCCAACGCGTTCCAGCGGCGGCCGGCGATTGCAGAACCGGTCTTCGACGACCCATTGGGAGAAAGCCTCTGCCTTCACCATGCCGGCATCGTGATAGCCTTCACGAGCCGCCAGTGCCGCGATGTCCGCCTCCGTCGTCGCCGGCACGATCCGATCCACCATCGAGCACGGGAAGGCGGTGGTGTCGGCGATCCAGTCGGCCAGCCCGGGATTGGTCTGCCGGGCCAGTTGAACAACGGCTGCCCGCGTACGGTGCCCGTTCTCGGGAAGATTGTCACAGGACAGGATAGTGAAGGGCCCCAGCCCGTCCGCCCGGCGCCGGGCCAGCGCGGCCACCAGATAGCCGGGACCGGTTTGCGGACTGTCCGGATGCTCGACATCGTGCCGGATCGCGGCGGAGTCGAGGTTGAGCGTGCCGGTTCCGGGATCGAGCTCATAGCCCTTTTCGGTGATGGTCAGCGTGACCAGTGCGATGTCGGGATGCGCCATGGCCGCGACGAGCCGGCGCGGATCGGCTGGACCGACGAGCACGTCACGCACAGATCCGATCACACGGCTCACCTCTCCGCCGCGGTCCTGTTGGACGCAGGTATAGAGTCCGGATTGCGGGTTGAGCTGGTCCGCAACGCCGGCCGACCGCAGCGAGGCGCCGCGGATCATCCAGCCGGTCTCGCCCTGCGACAGAAGCCGGTCGAAATAGACCGCCTGATGCGCACGATGGAAGGCGCCGATCCCCAGATGAACGATGCCGGCCGGCTGGTTCCGGTCATAGTCCGGTATTGCTGCGACATCCGGGCCGAGCCTGGGCGGGCGGGTCATCGCGGACAGATCCCGATAGACTTCAACCTCCCGACGCGTGCGATGCGCCGGCGGCCCGGTCCGCATCCAGCCAGCCGGGCTTCAGGCGGGTCAGCGACAGGTCGATCCGGCCGAAACTGCCGAAGTCGACAAGCGCGCGATCACCAATCTGAGCCTGGTGGACGCCGGTTACGGCACCCGTCGAGATCAGACTGCCTGCAGGCAGGGCAATGCGGCGCACCTGCATCAGGCGCAGGATGAAACCCAGAGCGCCGATCGGGCCGCCCGGCAGGTCAGCGGCGGTGGCGCGACCGACTTCACGGCCGTTGATCGAAACCATCGCCGGCAGGCTGGACCAGTCGCGTGCGCTCCAGTCCTCGATTTCCGGCCCCACGAGAAGTCCGAAATTATTTCCGAAGTCGCTGACGACGCAGGTCGGGCCCAGATCATTGATCCCCGGGAAGGGGCTCGAGGCGATCTCCGCGCCGATATGCAAGCTGCCGGCAACCGCGTTCACATAGTCATCGGTGATCTCGGCCCCGACCGGCACCTCGGCCGCCAGCCGGAAGATGAACTCCGCCTCCACAGCGGCAAACCCTTCGGCAAAGACCGGCATGTCGTGACGGCGCCCGGCGTGCGCCGGACCGATCAGCGCCTCGAAGATCGGGCCGACCAGGCGCTCGGCGCCGGCTCGCTCGCGGAATTCCGGCGGCACAAGCCCGATTTTCCATCCACCGACCCGGCCGGGCCAGCGCGCGATGGAGTGATCCTGGATGACGTAGGACTCCGTCAGCGTGGCCGGCAGATCACCGGGATAGGCCGCCAGTCCGCGTGCATTGAGCCGCGCCTCGACGAAGGCGTCGGAGATGGTTTTCTGGTTGGGCGTCAAACTGGTTTTCCTTGATTTTCCCCGCCTTGTCGGTCGGCGGGTTACTCTGACGAAGGGGCTTGCGCCGCCCATGAGATGCGTTACGGTCCCGATTAGGAAACCGGTGTCATTTTTCACGGTATTCCCTCAAGATCAAGCCGCGAGCTAACAATTGCGGCAATCAGGGGCGGCGGCAGAAACATCCGCAACGCGGCCCGGGAGGAGGAAAACATGTCGAGAAGCGCTTTGCTGACGGGCGTTTGCGCCCTGGTCGCAGCCTGTGGTCACCTGCCTGCCTCCGCCCAGACGGGCGATGCGGCCGCCTCGCCGGTCTCTGCGGGCGGCCAGCTTGCCTTCCCCGGTGCCGACGGCTTCGGCCGCTACAGCACCGGCGGCCGCGGCGGCCAGGTCTTCACGGTCACCAATCTCAACGATGCGGGGCCCGGATCGCTGCGCGAAGCGGTGGAAGCCGAAGGACCGCGTACCGTTGTCTTCGCCGTCGACGGCACGATCCGGCTGGAAAGTCCGCTGCGCATCCTCAACGATCACATCACCATCGCCGGCCAGTCCGCACCCGGCGCCGGCATCGCGCTGCGCGACTATCCGCTGCAGATCAACGCCAATCACGTCATCGTGCGCTATATCCGCTCGCGGATCGGCGGCGAGAGCGGAGTCGAGGATGATGCGATTTCCATCGTCGGCGGGTCCGACATCATCGTCGATCATGTATCGGCCAGCTGGGCGATCGACGAGGTCCTGTCCTCCTCGCAGAGTTATCGCGGCACGCCGGGCCAGAAACACCTGACCAATCTGACGGTGCAATGGTCGATCATCGCCGAAGGCCTCTATGACGCCGGCCACGAAAAGGGCGACCGCGCCTATGGCAGCCTGATCCGGGGCAATAACGGCGCCCGCTATTCCTGGCACCACAATCTGTGGGCCAATCACCATTCGCGCATGCCGCGCATCGGCAATTATGCCACGCCTTTCGACGACCCGGAGGGCCTGCTGCTCGATTTCCGCAACAATGTTTTCTACAACTGGGGGCACGGCGCCGAGACCGACTTCTGGGACTGGATACCCGAAAGCGAGGACTTCGATCCGAGCCAGCATCTGGGCCTGAACCAGCCGCCGCTCTACGGCCGTGAAGGCACCGATTATCACTACGCGGCCGGTACCGATCTCGATCCGGCCTCGGTCGCCCGCTACAATTTCGTCAACAATGCCTATGTCCAGGGCCCGCAAACGCTCGGCCCCGTGATCTTCTATATGCGCAACACAACCGGCCGCGCCTATTTCGACGGCAATACGATGGACGGCGAGCGACGCGAACAATTGCCCATGCTGCGCTCGGCGGCGCACGAGCTGTCCTGGGTGGACGAGCCCTTCGAGGTCGTCTTCGGCGAGACCGACGACGCACTCGACGCCTTCGAAGCCGTGCTGGACAATGCCGGCGCCTCGCTGCGGCGTGACAGTGCCGACCAGCGCATCATCGACGATGTGCGCAACGGCACGGGACAGATCATTTCCTCGGAAGCCGAAGTGGGCGGCTGGCCGGACCTGCCGGGCGGCGAAGCGCGCACCGATACGGATGGCGACGGCATGCCCGACACCTGGGAAACGCAGAACGGGCTCGACCCGGCCGATCCCGCCGACGGTGCTGCAGACGCCGACGGCGACGGCTACACCAATCTCGAGGCGTGGCTGAACGGGCTGGTCACCACGCCCTAGAGCGGCCGCCGGGAAGGGGAGCCCGACATGATCAACCGACGTCATCTCATCGCATCCGGTGCGGCCCTGGCCGTCGCCGGCTGCGGCCGGGGGGAACGCCCCCTGCACTCGGCCGACGCCCATCTGGCCGACTATCCGACCGTGCAGGGTGTCCAGGCGATGGCCGACATGGTTGCGGAGCGCACGGGCGGACGGCTGTCCGTGAAGATCTTCGCCGGCGGGCAGCTGGGCTCCGAGCGCGACACGCTGGAACTGACCGTGTTCGGTGCGCTCGATCTCAACCGGGTCAATCTGGCGCCGCTGAACTCGATCTCGCCGGAAACGGTGATCCCGTCCCTGCCCTTCCTTTTCAATTCCATCGGCCACATGCGCACCGCGCTCGACGGCGCGCCGGGCCAGCAGATACTCGACGCGCTGGAGCCGCACGGCCTGATCGGCCTGTGCTTCTACGACAGCGGCGCGCGCAGCTTCTACAATACGCGCGGCCCGATCCTGGAACCGGCCGACCTGCAAGGCATGAAGATCCGCGTCCAGAACTCCGATCTCTATGTCGCCATGGTCGAGGCGCTGGGCGCCAATCCGACTCCGATGTCGCTGGGCGAGGTCTATCAGGGCCTGGTCCAGGGCGTGATCGACGGCGCGGAGAACAACTGGCCCTCCTATGAATCGACCCGGCATTTCGAGGCCGCGCGCTATTACAGCCTGACGCGGCATGTCATGGCGCCCGAGATCCTGGTCATGTCGCGCCATCGCTGGGAGCGGCTGAGCGGGGCCGACCGCGAGATTTTCCGCGAGGCCGCCCGCGCATCGGTACCGGTCATGCGCGGCCTGTGGGATGCCCGTGTCGCCAGTTCGCGCGAGCGGGTTCTGTCTGCCGGCGTGGACGCGAATGAAGTCGCCGACATCGCCGCCTTCTCCGACCGCATGGAAAGCGTCTGGGACCGGTTCGTCCGCACCGATGTCCAGCGCCGGCTGGTCGAGGATATCCGCAATATGGGAGGCGAAGCCTGATGCGCGCCATCGCCCGTTTCCTCCGCCTGGCCAGCCGCGCCCTGCTGGTCGCCGGCGCGCTCGGCCTGATCGCGATGACCGCGATCATCGGCTGGCAGGTCTTTGCCCGCTATGTGCTCAACGCCAGCCCGTCCTGGTCCGAACAGGCCTCCCTGGTGCTGATGATCTGGTACGTTTCCTTTGCCGCCGCGGCGGGTGTGAAGGAAGGCTTCCACATCCGCATCGGCGCGCTGGTCAACCTCCTGCCCGACAGTCAGGCCCGCTGGCTCAACGTGTTCGCCCAGGCGGTCGTGGCGGCCGTCGGCATCGCCATGGCGGTCTGGGGCGGCGAGCTGATCGCCCGCACCTGGGATCACGTCATCCCGACCCTGGGTATTCCGCGCGGCTTTGCCTATCTGCCGCTGCCCGTGTCCGGCGCGCTGATCGCCCTGTTCGCGCTGGAGAATGTCCTGGAAATCCTCGATCCGGCCGCCGCCGGCGAAGCGGAGGCCTGAGCCATGGAACTCGCCGTTCTCGTCATCGTTCTCGCGCTTTTGCTGATCGCCGGCGTCCCGGTCGCCTTCTCGCTGCTCGGCGCGACGCTGGTGACCTTCTTCATGATGGACCTGCCGCCTGTTGCCGTCTTCCAGCGCATGGCCGGCGGTATGAGCGTGTTCTCCCTGATGGCGATCCCCTTCTTCGTCTTCGCCGGTGAGCTGATGCACCGATCCGGTATAGCTGCACGTTTGGTGAAGGTCGCCGAGGCCGCCTTCGGGCGCTCGCGGGGCGGGCTGGGCCAGGTCAATGTCGGTGCTTCCATGCTGTTCGGCGCCGTTTCCGGCTCGGCCATCGCCTCGGTGTCGGCCATGGGGTCGACCCTGATGCCGATGATGAAGGAGCGCGGCTACGACGCCGACTACGCCGTCAACGTCACCTCGACCTCGGCCATTTGCGGCCTGCTGATCCCGCCCTCGCACAACATGATCATCTACGCCGCTGCAGCCGGTGTCGGCGTCTCGATCGGCGAGCTGTTCGTCGGCGGCATCGTGCCGGGCCTGCTGACCGGCGCTGCCCTGATGGTCGCGGCCTGGCTGGTCGCGGTGCGCCGGGGCTATCCGCGCGGCGCCTTCCCCGGCTGGATGGCCTTCCTGCATGCCTTCGCGATGGCTGTGCCCGGACTGATGACGGCCGTGATCATTGTCGGCGGCGTGCTGGGCGGCGTGTTCACGGCAGTCGAGTCTTCCGCCGTCGCCGTGATCTATACCGTGCTCGTCGCCGCCCTGCTGTACCGGTCGATGGGCCCGAAAGCCTTTCTCGACGCCGCCATCCAGGCCGTGAAGACGACCGCCATGGTGCTGCTGATCATCGGCTCGGCCTCGGCCTTCGGATGGATGCTGGCGCTGCTGGAGGCGCCCTCGCAGCTGGCCGAGCTGATCACCACGATCACCGACAACCCGATCCTCATCCTCCTCATTATCAACCTGATCCTGCTGGTTCTGGGCACGTTCATGGATATGTCGCCCCTGATCGTGATCACCACGCCGATCTTCCTGCCGGTGGTCACCGAGCTGGGCATGGATCCGGTGCAGTTCGGGGTCGTGATGATGCTCAATCTTGGTATCGGCCTGGTGACACCGCCGGTCGGTTCGGTGTTGTTCGTCGGCTCCGCCATCGGCAAGGTCCCCGTCGAGGAGACCGTCAAGACGATCTGGCCCTTCTACGGCGCCCTCTTCGTCGCCCTGATGGCCGTCACCTATTTCCCTGCCCTGTCGATGGGCCTGGTCAACCTGATGCGCTGATCCGGGCGGCACGCTTTCTTCTATCTCCCTCCACGCTCTCTTTCTTCCCCACGCTGTGGGGAAGTGGGCCCTCCGTAGCCTTGGCGAAGGAGGGGTCGAAGGGGCCGGCGCGGCAGCGCCGGGAGACGGTGGCGCTTGTCTCGAACATAACGCCGCTGACGCGGCGCCCCTCCGTCTCGCCGCCTTGCGGCGATCCACCTCCCCATGGAATGGGGAGGAAACCTGCACAGCACAAAACCCTCCACGGGCAGAACCCTGGAGATATGAGAGGGGTGCG
>JAZAHA010000052.1:0-10306 GCA_036231565.1 Pseudomonadota bacterium | reverse complement strand
GTTGCGGGCGTGAGGGTATGGTCTTGCGGGGGATTTGGGGTTGGCCGGGCGGGGCGGGGCCGGCCAACGAACGGGTCGCCTAGTGTTCGGAGCTGGCGACCTGGTTTTCGGCTGCGGCCAGCGTGGTGACGCCGCGGCGGGCGTCCAGCTGGGCCATGGCGTGTTCGGTGGTGGCCTTGATGCAATCACGCAGCGTGTAGGCACGCAGCAGATCGGAAATGACCTGTTCGCGGCAGACCTGTTCGGCGGCTTCGCCGATGCGCGTTTCGATCTGCGCAAGGCGGCCTGCATCATTCAGGTCGGCGTCGGTGACCTCAATGGCGATACCGGACACCGGCTGCGACGCGAAAGCGGCAGGCGCTGTGAGGGCGATGGCAAGGGCGGCGATGGCGATACGGGGCATTGTGGAACTCCAGTCGGGATAGCGCTATACGCGTGTGAATGGGGTTGTTGATCTAGACAGTATGGCGCTGAACGTATTTGTCCACGGCGATGCCGCAGAAAATGATGCAGCGCAGCAATTCAATAATGTATGATGCGTTAGTTGTTGTGGGGTATTCCGGTTTCAGACCGGCCGGCGGTTCTCAGCGCCTCGAGCTGGCTCATGGCCTGCGCCGTTGTGGCCTCGATGCAGTCATGCAGGGTGTAGGCTCGCAACAGATCGCCGATGACATATTCCCGGCATACACGCCTTGCGGCATCGCGGATTTGCGATTGCAGCGCGGACAGCCTGTCCGGGTCGGCAAGTTCGCTGCGATCGAGCTCTATCTCGATGGACGGGGGCGGGGTGAGGGCTTGCGATGCTGGCGCGCAAAGCAGGGTCAGCGCCAGGGTGGTGGGGATAAGTCTGGGCATGGGGCCTCCGGGAAGGCGTCATTCAAATTCGAATGTCAACGGAAAGCCATCTGGTGTGAAGAAAATGTAATTCCAGAGGAGAAAATATATCGGTTGCGTTTATTTGCTATACAAAATTGTATGACCTGTTACCGGGCGCCGGTATCCCTTTGTCTCTTCTTCCGCCCGGTGACGGACCGTGCCAGCCTCTGCACGGGTCGGCCGATGAATGTATTCAGTTGGCAACAACGTGCAGGGCAAGCTGTCGGTCGGGGCGCTGGCCATCCAGTTCGGCCAGAGCGAAGCCGAGCTGTGCCTCGACGCGCTCAAGTGTTTCGCTCTCGCACCGCCGCTGGGTGTTCAGGCTTGCAAGATCACGCCGGCCGCTATTGCGGCAGACGGATTCTATGGCGTTCTGGATCCGGAGCTGCAGGTCTGCGCGCGCTGCCGGGTCGGCGAACTCGAAGGGACGGATAGTCACAACCTCCGACCGGTTGGCGTCGGATTGCGCCGAGGCTGCTGAACCGGCTGCAAGGACAGCCGAGATGGAGAGAAGTGTGCGAACGATCATGAGGAGGATCTCCCTTGGTGCCGGCCGGTTCACCCCGTGTGAACCGCAACCGCAAGGCGATCGTCGCAAACCATGCCTGACAGCCGGGTGGCCCCCGCCCTAAACCTGTGAAATCTCGCGTTCACAAACTGTCTTGGCGGTAACCTGCTTGTCAGGCGGGCGTGCAGACAGCGACTTCGAGCCAGGTCCTGAGAACCCGCCCCGAAAAGGGAGGCAATGGGCCGGTGGCCCGGCCGATGCCGGGCCCGGCACGTGACGAAGTCAGAGCATCGGGATGCGGGCCCCAGCTCCCATGCCATCCCGCTGGGCCTGGACACGGACACCCCGGCGGATACCGCCGGTGCGGGGGGCGTGTCGTCGGGGAAAGCCGGACCGGCGTCCTCTTCGAGCATATGCGTCGCAGAGCCAGGACAGTTGTTGCGGGGCCGTCATCGACGCCTGCCATGTGTATCCGGAGGCTGCGCGTCAGCGCGAGGGAGAGGCGGTCTCGCTGCTTTCCGGCGTGATCAGGAAGTGACCATGGAGGGTCGCGACCGGCGCATCGGTACGCCCCTGCCAGGCTTCTGCGCGCACATTGGCGACCCGGCGTCCGGATCGCGCGACGATCGCGCGGGCATAGACATCCTGGGCCCGCGCCGGACGCAGATAGTCGATGGCGACATCGATCGGCTTGGGCAGTTTTTGCAATGGCTGGCTCAACAGCAGCGAGCCGGACGCCACGATCTCCAGAAAGGCTCCCACTGCACCGCCATGCAGTGCCGGGATCAGCGGATTGCCAACCAGGTCATTGTCGAACGGCAGGACGCCCGTCAACTCGGTGCCCTTCACCTCCAGGCGCACACCGAAACGCGTGACGTACGGGGCGCTAATCAATGTTTCCAGCAGGGCGCGGCTCACAGCGGGTGCTCCCCGCGCATGGCCTTCATGGCGCGCTCCTGGGCGGCCTTGGAGGCGCGGGTGATCATGAAGGCGGCCTGGGCGATGGCGACAGGATCCCCGATATCGCCGTCATGGGCCGTCGCCCGCACAAAGGCGACAAGCCCGTGCGATTTCAGGCATTCGGCCTCGGCGTGGATGTCCCGTCCCGGTCTGGCCGGGCGCATATAGTCGATCCGCAGGTCCAGCGTGGCCGGCGTGTCCTTGGCACCGAGCCCGCCGAAGGCGGCCATCCCGCAGACATGGTCGAGGAGGGCGGTAATCACGCCGCCATGAAGCGTGCCGGTTTCCGGATCGCCGATCAGTGCTTCGCTGTAGGGCGCACTCATCGCAGCCTTGCCCGGCGTCAGACGATGGATGCGGAAGCCCAGCGCCACGGCGTGGGGAGAGCCGTCCACGATCAGCGGCGCGATCGTATCGAGACGGTGTTGAATATCGTCGTCCATGGCGGTTCCGTATCCGGTTTGCCCGGTGATACGGCAGGGACGTCCGGTCTGCCAGACTTGTTTTCAGGACGGGCTAGCGTCGCATGCGCTTGTCGACGACCTGTTCCAGGCCTGTCACGACGGGCTCGCGGAGCGGGTTGCCGTCTTCCGCCATCCGCGTCAGCTGCGCCAGTGCGGCGCGGTGCATGTTGGCAACCTCGGCCTCGACGGAGGTGTAGTCGCGGATATGGGAAATGAAACGCTGCAGTGACCGGCCGACGCGCACGGCAAGCGGATCGCCGCTCAGCTGGGTCTCGTTGACCAGCGCCACGGCAGCGGCACGTGCGGCGGCCATGGGCGTGGTCAGGCCGGCCTCGACATCGGCTGTGCGCTTGTAGCTTGGTCCGGCTGCGTGGCGTTTGCGCCGCCGGCGGTCCGGACCGTTGAAGCGCGGCGAAGCCACAAAATCGCGCGGCGCGTCGTAGAGCGAGCGAATGCGTGTCTGCAGCGTGACGGGGGCGATGGGCGTGATGATGAACTCGGTGACGCCGGCATCGCGCGCCATCTCGATCTCGCGCCGCGAACGCGGCTGCGAGACCATGATGACCGGCGTGCGTCGGTAGACGGCGCTTTCGCTCTCGCGGATCCGGCGCACCAGGCGGAGCCGGTCTTCCGAAGCCTCTTCCCGGTCGTTCCAGTCGGCGACGATCATGCTGGGCAGGCTCTGGTCCATCGCGGTCAGGGCGCTGTCGGCACAGCGCGCGACGAGCACGTCCTGAGAGCCCGCCTCGCGCATCAGCGAGATCAGGATGGACCGCAGGAACGGGTTGGACTGCAGCAGGAGCGGCCTTCCCCTGGAGGGCGGCGCGGCCGGTTCGCTCGACGTCATGTCGACGCCGAGAATATCGTGGGCTGCAGCGTTCATGCGCCCGGTCTTAGCAACTCAGTATTGCCAAGTCGCAAAACAAACCGGTTAACAGGTGGTTGATTCCAGGGGCCTATTCACGGCCCAACGTGCGCAGGAGGCGGAACACGATCCAGATCGGGATCACCAGAACGGCACCCAGCAGGAAGTATTCGATGGCCCAGCCGGCGCTCTCCGTGATGAACCGGATGAAGCGGCCCCAGCTCTCGGCCAGGGTACCGAAGAAATCGACCCACAGATCGCGCGGATTGACGTTAAGGGCCGCAAGCAGGAAGCCGGCGAGCACGCACAGGAAGGCCAGGCGCAGGATGTCTGCGGTGGATATTCTGACTAGGCGCTGCACGAAGCTGCGGCGCTGCGGTGTCGAATTCTCGCTCATGGTTTCACTCTACGTCCAAATGGGGCGCAAGCGGGGCCGGTCCGGCCCCGGTTGCAAAAAGCTGATCAGTCCTTTTTCTCGACATTGACCTGGTGCGGATAGGGGATGGAAATGCCGTTCTTGTCGAACGCTTCCTTGACGCTCTTCATGGCGTCGAAATGCACACCCCAATAATCGCCCGTATTCACCCAGACCCGCGTTACGATATCGACCGAGGATGAGCCGTGGGCTGCGACCGCGGTGAAGATTTCGGGGTCCTTGTGGATGCGCGCATCGGCGCCCAGCGTGGACTTGATCACCTCCATCGCCTTGTCGATATCGTCGGAATAGTCGATCGAGAAGGTGAAATCGACGCGCCGGGTCGGGTTCGCCGAATAGTTCGTGATGATGTCGCCCCAGGCCTGGCCGTTGGGCACGATGATCTTCTTGTTGTCGCCTGTCGCCAGAACGGTGGTGAAGAGATTGACGTCCTTCACACCGCCGGCCACGCCGGCCACTTCCACCCAGTCACCGATAGAATAGGGGCGGAAGGCGATGATCATCACGCCGGCGGCGATGTTCGACAGCGTGCCCTGCAGCGCAAAGCCGATCGCCAGGGTGATGGCACCGAGCGCGGCCACCAGGCTGGCCGTCTGCACGCCGAAACGGGCCAGCACGGCGATACCCACCACAGCGACGACGGCATAATACGCGATCGAGGAGAAGAAGCCCGACAGCGTATCGTCCATGCGGCTGGACCGCGAAACCGCCTTGCGCACACCGCCCTTCACCATGCCGGCCACGATGAAGCCGATGATCAGGATCAGGATGGCCAGGACAAGGTTGGTACTGGCGGCAATCGCCCGTTCGGCGAGAACCGCCATGGTTTCCGGATTGAGGAATTCGTCGACGTTCATGCTCTCGCTCTCCGCTTGCAGGTCGTCCCGTATCCGCTCCTACCACCCTTGGGCGAGGAGGGGAATGCGGTTGCCGCGGGTGGCGGGCAGGCGGCGGATCAGCTTGCGGCGACGACAGCAGTCGAGGCCGCCACAGCGGCGATCATCGCTGCCTGGGCGGCGAGGATGGCAGCCAGGTCACGCGCCGCAGCGATCGGCGCGGTCTCGCCGGTCTGGGCCTGGGCCAGGCGCATGGCCAGCTTTGCGGCGACATCGCCGGACGGCTTCGGCTTCAGCGCGCGTACGGCTTCAAAACTCGCAACAAGGGCATCGGCCGTGGCGCGGCCATTGCCGTGGGCCGCCAGTACCGCCAGCCCGGTCTTGCCGATACCATGACGCAGGGCCGAGCGGCCGCGCACGGCGGTATTCAGAGTGGTCCAGGCCGGGGCGATCGCAGACGGGTCGAAGTCGAAAAAGGCGATCTCGCAGGCGGCAGCCTCCGCATGGCTCTTGGGCACACCGGCCGTGCGCAGCGCTTGGCGGGCCGTGTCGAGCCGCTCCAGCGCCTCGTGCGGCATCTCGCCCATGGCGGCAAAGATGGCAGCCACCATTTCCTCGCGCGCACTGTCGCGGCGCCACCAGGGGGCGGCGATCGCTTCGAGAATGTCGTAGAAGGCGTCGACATGGTGCGGCAGCCCACCCGCAGACACCAGCGCCAGTGCTGCACAGGACCCGCCATGATTGAGGCCGCGCCCGCCGCGCTCCTTGCGGCGCCGGTTGAGCGCGCTGCGCGTATCGAAAAAATGCGGTGCCGTGCGGCCGGCAGCCGCCAGCGCCGCTGCGAAGACCAGGCGCATCGACTTGCCCGGCTCCTTCCAGGCTCCCAGACCGGCGTCGAGTTCGTCGCGGATGGCAATGGCGCGGGAGACCAGGAATTCCGGCGGTGCATCGCTCGACAGGCCCGACAGGGCTGCAAAGCGTGCATACATGCGTTCGCCGCGGCGCGCATGGTCGCGGAAGGCGCTGTCCAGCGCCACAAAACGATCGATGACGGAAGCCGTCATGGTCCCAATTCCCTCGCTGCCTTACTCTACGTCTGAAAGCATGGCGAAAACGGGGCAGGCTTTGCAGGGGGACGCTCTGCGGATTTGTCCCCCGCCAGATGTTCCGCCTCGCGGCTCGCGCAGGCGTCCGCAATGCGCTAGATCGTCGATCCAGGAACTCGACGCCTCATATACCGTCATCCCGGCGAAAGCCGGGACCCAGGTCCTAAAGCTGAATCGGGCCAGGTTTGGCTCAAGGCAGCCTTGCGAACTGGGCCCTGACTTTCGTCAGGGTGACGGTTTGGGGTGTCGGCCGCATACACCTTGTCGCCCGAAGCGCCAGCGAACCCTCATGCCCGACAGCCAGGCCGACATGCTGCTTCCCGCCCGCTTCGCCGACTGGTTCGCCAGCCGCGGCTGGGCGGCGCGTGCGCACCAGCTGGAGATGATCGCCGCAGCGCAGGGCGGCGAGGATGCGCTGCTGATCGCGCCCACCGGCGGTGGCAAGACGCTGGGCGGCTTTCTGCCCAGCCTGATCGAGCTGGCGGAGATCGTTTCGCAGCGTCCCGGCAAGCAGCGCCCGCACCGTCTGCACACACTCTACGTCTCGCCGTTGAAGGCGCTCTCGGTCGATGTGGCGCGCAATCTCATGACGCCGGTCAGCGAGATGGGCCTGGATATCCGCATCGAGACCCGGACCGGCGACACCTCGCCGTCCAAACGCCAGCGCCAGCGCGCCCATCCGCCGGACATATTGCTCACCACGCCGGAACAGCTCGCCCTGTTCTGCGCCACGGCGAATGCCGAAGCCTTCTTCCGCGACCTCAAGCGTATCGTCATCGACGAGATCCACGCCATCGCGCCGCAAAAGCGCGGCGACCTCCTCAGCCTGGGCCTTGCCGCGATCGCGCAATGGGCGCCGGAGGTGCGGCGGGCCGGCCTGTCCGCGACGGTGGCCGATGAGGGCGGGCTGGCACGCTGGCTGACGCCGCAGACGGGAGAGGAGGTCCGCTTTGCCCGCATTGTGCGCGGCGAGGCCGGCGCGCGGCCGGAAGTGGAGATTCTCGATCCGGGCGAACGCATTCCCTGGGCCGGCCATTCCGGCCGTCACGCCATGGCCGACGTCTATCAGCGCATCAAGGCCGCGAAGATGGCGCTGGTCTTCGTCAACACGCGCTCCCAGGCCGAGATGACCTTCCAGGAACTCTGGAACATCAATACAGAGAACCTGCCCATCGCCCTGCACCACGGCTCGCTCTCGCCGGAACAGCGGCGCAAGGTCGAGGCGGCCATGTCGGCCGGCAAGCTCAAGGCAGTCGTGTGTACCTCGACGCTCGATCTGGGCATCGACTGGGGCGATGTCGATCTCGTCGTCCAGATGGGCGCGCCGAAAGGCTCCTCGCGCCTGATCCAGCGGCTGGGGCGCTCCAATCACCGGCTCGATGCGCCCTCGAAAGCCCTGCTCGCGCCGACCAACCGGTTCGAGCATCTGGAATGCCAGGCTGCTGCCGAGGCCGTCACGGCCAATGCGCTTGATGGCGAGCCTTTGAAGGCCGGCGCGCTGGACGTGCTGGCCCAGCACATCATGGGCCGCGGCTGCGGCGAAGCTTTCGACGAAGACGACCTTTATGACGAGATCCGCAGCGCGGCGCCCTATGCCGAACTCGATCGCGAGACCTTCGACACACTGCTCGATTTCACGGCCACGGGTGGCTACGCGCTGAAGACCTATGAGCGCTTCCGCCGTCTCGTCAGGCGCAAGGACGGGCGCTGGACCGTGCGCACGCCGCAGATCGCCCAGCGCCACCGGCTCAATGTCGGCACGATTGTCGAGGCGCCCATGCTGGACGTGGTCGTCTCCTCGAAAGGGCGTGGCGGCTTCAAACTCGGCCAGATCGAGGAATGGTTCCTGGAGCAGCTCGTACCGGGCGACACTTTCCTCTTCGCCGGCCAGGTGCTGCGCTTCGAGGGTATCGAGGAGATGACCGCCCGCGTCACCCGCTCCAGCGATACCGATCCGCGCATCCCCTCCTATCAGGGCGGCAAGTTTCCGCTCTCAACCTATCTGGCCGCCCGGGTGCGCGACATGGTGCAGGATCCGGGCACATGGCACGCCCTGCCGGACCAGGTGCGCGACTGGCTGGAACTCCAGAAGCAGCGCTCGCGCCTGCCCCGGGCCGACGGCCTCCTGGTGGAAACCTTCCCGCGCTCGGCGCGCTTCTATCTCGTCTGCTACCCGTTCGAGGGGCGGCTGGCGCACCAGACGCTGGGCATGCTCTTGACCCGCCGGCTCGAGCGCATGCGGATGCGGCCCATGGGCTTCGTCGCCAATGAATACGCGCTCTCGGTCTGGGGGCTGCGCGACATGTCCGGGGTCGATCTCGACGCGCTCTTCGCCGAGGACATGATGGGTGACGATCTCGATGCCTGGCTGGCGGAAAGCCAGCTGATGATGCGCACGTTCAGGAATTGCGCCGTCATCGCCGGCCTGATCGAGCGCCGCTTTCCCGGCCAGGAAAAGACCGGCCGCCAGGTCACCATCTCCACCGACCTGATCTACAATGTGCTGCGCGAGCACGAGCCCGACCACATCCTCCTCAAGGCCGCCTGGGCCGATGCCGGTACGGGCCTTCTCGACATCCACCGTCTCGGCACGGCGCTCGCCCGCATCAAGGGCCATATCGAACATGTCGATCTGGACCGTATCTCCCCGCTCGCCGTGCCCGTCATGCTCGAGATCGGCAAGGAACCGGTCTATGGCGAGGGCCATGAAAGCATCCTGGAAGACATCTCTTCCGAAGACCTGATCGCGGAGGCGATGCGGCTTGATTGATACTTGTGTCGGATACGCGGCTTGTCATCCCGGCCGGATAGCCCGCGCAGGCGGGCTGCAGGGCCGGGACCCATACGCGCCGAGCCCTGCCGAAAGCAGGTGCGATGTTGGCGTTGCAGATCGCTGGACAAGCACCGGGGTTATGGGTCCCGGATTTTCGCCCCGCCTTCGCGGGGCATGCATCCGGGATGACAATCCTGGAAGAGGAAGGCGCGAAAGAAGGGAAGGTCAGCTGTGTTTCCGCAAAGCCCACAGAAAACCTGCGCCCCGCCCTTACCCCTGCGTCGGCCCTGCGCGATAACATCGTCATGCACGACGTGACCGCCCCCGGCCATCTGGACATCCGCATCCACGAAACACGCGTCCTCGCCGATCCGGCGGGCCTGCTCGCCGTGCCCGGGGCCGGCATTCTCGTCGTTTCGGACCTGCATTTCGAGAAGGGTTCGGCCTGGGCGGCCGGTGGCCAGCTGATGCCGCCCTACGATACCCGCGCGACGCTGAAACGCCTCGCCGCCGGCATCGCCCGCCACACCCCCTCCACCGTCATCGCCCTGGGCGACAGCTTTCACGATCTGCGCGCCGCCGGACGCATGCACGCCGACGACACCGCCGCGCTCGCCGCCCTGGTGGCGTCGGTGCCGCGCTGGATCTGGATCGAGGGCAATCACGACCCCGCCCCGCCGCCGCAATTCGGCGGCGAGGTCTACGAGACCGTCGAGCTCGCCGGCCTCGTCTTCCGTCACGAACCCGCAGAGGGTGAGGCCAGGGGCGAAATCGCCGGCCACCTCCACCCCGCCGCCAAAATCCGCCGCAATGGCCGCGCGCTGAGACGTAGATGCTTCGCCACAGACGGCAGCCGCCTCATCATGCCCGCCTTCGGTGCCTTCACCGGCGGCCTGAATGTCTGCGACGAGGCCTTCGCCCGCTGCTTCGGCCGCATACCCGACGCGCTGGTGATGGGCCGGGAAAAGGTCTGGCCGGTGTCGGGGGCGAGGTGTGTGGGGGATGGATGACGCCTTCTCCTTCCGCTTTTCTCCCGGCGGACGCCCGGCCCTGAACCGGGCGAAGTGACGGGATCCACGGGAAGCTCATCGCTGTCCCCTTCTCCCCCGCCGGGGAGAAGGTGCCCGCAGGGCGGATGAGGGGCGCTCCTTACCTTGAACGCCACACCCATTTTTCCCGGCTGAAAGCCCGGCGACGGCAGGCCTCCGTCCGGGAAAAATGGAGAGAGTTGGAAGAAAGGCACCAACGCTCCAACAAACACCGTCACCCTGACGAAGGTCAGGGCCCAGTTCATAGGGCGCGGTGGCCGCGATCTCGCACTTATCCCCCACGTCGCCACCGCTCAGACCGGGCAAGCCTGGCGAAAATATCCCTTTACGATCTGGGTCCTGACTTTCGTCAGGATGACGGTTTGTGAGGCTGGGTCGGGAAACTTGTCCCCGTCCGCTCAACTGCGCGTAAGATCGTCAGCGGTTTCCGGGA
>JAZAHA010000051.1:0-16137 GCA_036231565.1 Pseudomonadota bacterium | reverse complement strand
TCTCGCCTACTCGATGTCCGTCATCGTCAGCCGAGCGCTCCCGGATGCGCGGGACGGGCTCAAGCCGGTACATCGTCGGATCCTCTACGCGATGCAGCAGGAAGGGCTCCTCCCCAATCGACCTCATGTGAAATCCGTCGCGGTGGTAGGCGAAGTGATGAAGTACTACCACCCCCACGGAGACTCTTCGGTCTACGAAGCCATGGTGCGAATGGCCCAGCCATGGTCGCTGCGTTACCCCCTCGTCGACTCCCAGGGCAATTTCGGCTCGATCGACGGCGATCCGCCCGCTGCCTACCGTTATACCGAGGCGCGGATGGAGAAGGTGGCCCAGTCGCTGCTCGCCGATATCGACAAGGACACGGTGAATTTCGTCGACAATTATTCGGCCGAACGCCGCGAACCGGTGGTCCTGCCGGCGCGCTTCCCGAACCTTCTGGTCAATGGGGCCAACGGTATCGCCGTCGGCATGGCCACGAACATTCCGCCGCACAATCTGGGCGAGGTGATCGACGGTACGCTGGCGCTGATGGACAATCCGGCGATGACCGACAGCGAGCTGCTGGAATACATTCCGGGGCCGGACTTCCCGACCGGCGGTCTGATCTTGGGCCGTACCGGCGCGCGCAATGCGCTGGCGACGGGGCGCGGTTCGGTGGTGATGCGCTCGCGCACCTCGATCGAGGAAGTGCGCAATGGCCGCCAGGCGATCATCGTCCATGAAATCCCCTACCAGGTGAACAAGGCCTCGATGATCGAGAAGATCGCGGAACTCGTCCGCGACAAGAAGATCGAGGGGATCGGCGATCTGCGCGACGAGTCCGACCGGACCGGTCTGCGCGTGGTGATCGAGCTGAAGCGCGACGCCAATGCCGATGTGATCCTGAACCAGCTCTATCGCTGGTCGCCGATGCAGACGAGCTTCGGCGCCAACATGCTGTCCCTGGTGGGCGGCCGTCCGCAATTGCTGGGTGCGCTGGATATCCTCAAGGAATTCCTGCGCTTCCGCGAAGAGGTCGTGGCCCGCCGCTGCAAGTTCGAGCTGAACAAGGCGCGCGACCGGGCGCATGTCATCGTCGGTCTGGCGCTCGCCGTGGCGAATATCGACGAGGTGATCGCCCTGATCCGCCGCGCGCCGAACCCGGCCGCCGCCCGCGAGGAATTGATGTCGCGCGACTGGCCGGCGCTCGATGTGGCGCCGCTGGTCGAGCTGGTGGCCGATCCGCGCTCCGTGCTGACCGATGGTAATACGCTGCGCCTGACCGACGAACAGGCCCGCGCCATCCTGGAACTGCGCCTGAACCGCCTGACCGGTCTGGGCCGCGAAGAGCTGGGCAATGAGGCCAAGACGCTGGCCGAGCAGATCGCCGATCTCCTCGACATCCTGCGTTCGCGCGATCGCGTGCTCGACATCATCCGCGACGAGATGCGTGAGGTTCGCGAGAACTACGCCACGCCGCGCCGCTCCGAATTCATCGACGCCGAGCTGGACTTCGAGGACGAGGATCTGATCCCGCGCGAAGACATGGTGGTGACGGTGACGCATGGCGGCTACGTCAAGCGCACGGCCCTGTCCGACTACCGGGCCCAGCGCCGCGGCGGCAAGGGCCGTTCGGGCATGTCGATGAAGGATGAGGACTTCGTGTCCACGCTCTTCGTCGCCTCCACCCACGCACCGCTGCTCTTCTTCTCCAATCGCGGCATGGTCTACAAGACCAAGACTTGGCGTCTGCCGATGGGCGCGCCGAACACGCGCGGCAAGGCGCTGGTCAACATGCTGCCGCTGGAGCAGGGCGAGACGATCACCTCGATCATGGCGCTGCCCGAGGACGAGAGCGTCTGGGCGGAAATGGACGTCATGTTCGCCACCAACAAGGGCACCGTCCGCCGCAACAAGCTGTCCGATTTCGTCCAGGTCAATCGCAACGGCAAGATCGCGATGAAGCTGGAAGGCGAGGACGACCGGATCATCAATGTCGTGCTCTGCACCACGGATGACGACGTTTTCCTGGTTTCGGAAAAGGGCCGCGCGATCCGCTTCCCGGTCACCGATGTGCGTGTCTTCGCCGGCCGCAATTCGGTCGGCGTGCGGGGTATCCGCCTCGCTGAGGGGGACACGCTGATTTCCATGGCGATCCTGCGCCATGTCGACGTGACCTCGCCGGAAGCCCGCGCCTACATGAAACACGCCACCGCCATGCGCCGTGCGCTGGGCGATGACGAGGAGGCTGATGCGCCGGCGCTCGACGCCGACGAGGACGGTGATGACGAGGCGGCTCTGACGACCGAGCGCCTGGCCGAGCTGGGGGCTGCCGAGGAATTCGTGCTGACCGTCGGCTCCGACGGCATGGGCAAGCGGTCCTCCGCCTATGATTTCCGGGTCATGGGCCGCGGTAATCAGGGCGTCGCCGCCACCGATGTGAAGCGCGAGATCCCGCTTTCGGCCAGCTTCCCGGTCGAGGATGCCGACCAGATCATGGCTGTGACCGATGGCGGCCAGCTGATCCGCTTCCCGGTCGATACGGTGCGGATCGCCAGCCGTTCGTCGCGCGGTGTGCGTCTCATCCGTCTCAATGACGGCGAGAATGTCGTCGCCGTGGTGCGTATTCCCGATGCCGGGGATGATGCCGGAGACGAGGATGGCGAGGCACCGGAGGCGGGCGACGGCCCGGTCGGCGAAGCGCCCGACAGCGCTCCGGACGACACCTCCGGCGCCGCGGATGACAGCGAGGCCTGATCCCGAAACGCTTTGAAGGCGCTCGCAATCCCGCTACAAGCGGCGGCGGCAGCCGGCCAGGAGACCGACATGACCCGAACCGCCCTCTATCCCGGGACGTTCGACCCGATCACCAACGGCCATCTCGATATCATCGGCCGGGCCGTGAAACTGGTCGACAAGCTGGTGATCGGTGTCGCCATCAACGAGGCCAAGAAACCCTTGTTCTCGCTGGAGGAACGCGTCGAGATGGTGCGTGACGAGGTGGCGAAGTTCGAGGCCGGTGCGGCGATCGAGGTGCGGCCCTTCGACGGCCTGCTGATGCATTTTGCCGAGGAGATCGGCGCGGAATCGATCATGCGCGGCCTTCGCGCCGTGTCCGATTTCGAGTACGAATTCCAGATGGTGGCGATGAACCAGCGCCTCAATGACGATATCGAGACCGTCTTCCTGATGGCCGACCCGCGTCATCAGGCGATTGCCTCGCGCCTGGTCAAGGAAATCGCTTCCCTGGGCGGACGCATCTCCGATTTCGTGCCGCCTGCCGTGGAAGCCCGCCTCAAGGAGCGACTTGCGTGATCATGCGACTGACCCTTTCTGCCACTTTCGCCCTGGCCCTGACGGCCGCTGCCTGCGGCCGCGAAGCCGCAATTGAAGCCGACACCGGGGCCGTGACCTCGACGGCCAGCACCGCGGTGGTCGCCACCCAGGCCGAGCCCGCCGCTGCGGAACCGGCCTATGATTTTCCCGCCGAAGCCTGGCGCACGGTCGATCAGGACCGCCTGCTCTATATCGATACCGATCACGGCATGGTGGTGGTCGAGCTGGCGCCGGAATTTGCGCCGAACCACGTCGCGCGCCTGCGCGAGCTGGTCGGCGAGCGCTTCTATGACTTCCTGGTCTGGCACCGGGTGATCGACGGTTTCATGGCGCAGGGCGGTGGCGCACGCGCCAATCCGGGCCACGCCGCCGACAAGCCGCCGATGGAAGCCGAATTCACCATCCGCCGCGCCGGCGAGCCGGCTGTCAGCGAGCTGCAGGACCGCGTCGTCAATCCGGGCCAGATCCCGCAGATGGCGAAGGCCGGTTTCTGGAACGGCTTCCATGCCGGCACCCAGACCGCCGCGCTGGCCGGAATCACCGGCGACGGCATGGTCCAGTCCTGGCTGCTGCACTGCCGCGGCGCCGCCGCCATGGCGCGCACCAGCGACCCGAACTCGGCCCGCAGCCAGTTCTACATCACCACCGGCAGCCCCGATCACCTCAATGCGACCTACACGGTCTGGGGCCGGGTGCGCCATGGCATGGACGCCGTCGACCAGATCGCGGTCGGCTCGGCGATGGAAGACCCGGATTTCCGTCCGGACGTGATCCGCTCCATGCGTATCGGCAGCGAGCTGCCGGCTGAAGACCAGATCGAGATTGAAGTCGTCGACACGGACAGCGAGGCCTTTGCGGGCTATCTCGACACGCTGCGCAATGCCCAGGGCAATCTGCCCGACATCTGCGAAATCACCGTGCCGTCCCGAATTGCGGAGTAAGATAAATGGCTGAAGAACAACTCGTATTCACGCTCGAAGGCGGCGATGTCGTCATCAAGCTGCGCCCGGACCTGGCGCCCAAGCATGTCGAACAGATCACCAAGCTGGCCAAGGACGGCTTTTACGACGGGCTGACCTTCCACCGCGTCATCGACGGTTTTGTCGCTCAGGGTGGCTGTCCGAACGGCAATGGCATGGGCGGTTCCGGCACCAATATCCCGGCGGAGTTCTCGGCCGAGCCGCACAAGCGCGGCACGATGTCGATGGCCCGTGCAGCCGATCCGGATTCGGCCTCCAGCCAGTTCTTCATCTGCCTGGACGCGGTGCCCTATCTGGACAACCAGTACACGGTCTGGGGCGAAGTCGTGTCCGGCATGGAACATGTCGACGCGCTGCCCAAGGGCGAGCCGCCGGCCAAGCCCGGCAAGATCGTCAAGGCGAGCGTCGTCGAGGCGTAGGCCCGGCGCATCGCTGCAGAGACAAGGGAAGGGCTGTCCTCACGGGGCAGCCCTTTTCATTTGGGACGGCGGTCAGCGCAGCTGCAGCGTCGCCACGACCGGGCGGTGATCGGAGCCGGTCTGCGGGCCGGTCTCCACCGAGACGGTCTGCCAGGCCTCGCCGGCGAAGATATGGTCGATCCCCAGCACGGGTTCCGGGACCAGCCGGCCGGAGGGAAAGCTCGGCAGGGCGAGCGTGCGCCGGTCGAGGCCGAGATCGCGCTCCAGGCGTGACAGCGCATGGGACGGGGCCGCCGCGTTGAAATCCCCCATCACGATCATCTGCTCCCCGGGCAGATCGCCCAGGAAACGCGCCAGGCCGCCGCGCTGGCAGTCCTGTGTCGCGCCGGGGAAGGGCCAGGTCAGGTGGACCGATGCGATAATGGTGTCCGAACCGTCGGGCAGGCGGATGCGGGCCCAGGTGGCGGGCGGCACTTCCCAGTCGCAGGGAATGGTGCTCCGGAACACGGCCGGATCCGGCGGATGCACACAGCCGCTCTGCAGGATTTCCAGCCGGCTGAGTATCCGGGTCGAGCGGCAGCGGGCCGCGAAAAGATAGGCCTGTTCCAGCCGGTCCCGGGCGGGCTGGGCATTCGCGAACGCCTCCTGCAGCGCCAGAATGTCGGCATTGAGGGCCAGCAGCGTATCGGCGGTGGCGTCCGGCGCAGTGTTCCTGACCCACATATTCTGCGTCGCGACGCGCAGGGTGAGGGCGGTGTCCGAGGGCGCGGCCCGGTCGGCTGTCAGCCGGCGCACCGGCTCGCCCAGACCGGGCAGCCAGATCAGCAGGGCGATAATGGCCATCGGCCAGCGGGCCGTGCGGTGGCGCAGCAGGGCAATCGCGGCCAGCGCGATCAGGGCGAGCACCGCCCAGAGTGGCCAGAGCTGGCGGAAGGCGTCGAAACCGCGCCAGAGCGGTGCCAGCCACACTGCGGCGGCGACCCCGGCGAGGCCGGCAAGCGGAAGAAACACGAGATTTGAAAGACGCAAGGCAGGATCGTCCGGGTGCGATGGGTGTGCGGCCACTACACAGCAGAGATTGCGCACCTGCAAGTCGGCGGATAGACCCCTGCGCCATGCGCGTATCCGATTTCGACTTCGAGCTCCCCGAGGAGCGTATTGCCCTGCGTCCGGCGCGTCCGCGCGATGCGGCGCGGCTGCTGCACATCGCCGGCAATGGCGTGTTCGCCGATCGCGGCGTGTCCGACCTGCCCGAGCTCCTGCGCGCGGGCGATCTGATGGTGTTCAACGACACCCGCGTCATTCCCGCCGCGCTGAACGGTGTGCGTCCGGCGCGCAGTGTCGGCGGCGGCGGACCGGTCGATGTCGAGGTCAATCTGCACAAGCGTCTCGATGCCAGCGGCTGGCGTGCCTTCGTGCGCCCGGCCAAGCGTCTGCGCGTCGGTGATGTGATCGCCTTCTCGCAGGATCTGTCGGCCGAAGTGACCGGCAAGTCCGAGGGCGGCGATACGCGGCTGGTCTTCAACCGTACGGGCGCGGCGCTGGACGAGGCGATTGCCGCGACCGGCGTGCCGCCCCTGCCGCCCTATATCGCCCGCAAGCGCGAAGTCGACGCGCAGGATGTCGAGGACTACCAGACCCTGTTCGCCAGGCAGGACGGGTCGGTTGCCGCACCCACGGCCGGCCTGCACTTCACCGAACGCCTGCTGACGGCACTGGCCGATCGCGGCGTGCAGCACACGCATGTGACGCTGCATGTCGGGGCGGGCACTTTCCTGCCGGTCAAGGCTGACGATCTCGCCGATCACCGCATGCATGCCGAATGGTGCACCGTGTCGGCCGCGGCAGCCGATGCGATCAACACCGCCAAGGCCGAGGGCCGCCGGGTGATCCCCGTCGGCACGACGGCGCTGCGCACGATCGAGAGCCTGGCCGTACAGCCCGGCGTGATCGAGGCGGGCAGCCGCGATACCGATATCTTCATCACGCCGGGCTATGAGTTCCGCATCACCGATGCGCTGATGACGAATTTCCACCTGCCGCGCTCGACCCTGTTCATGCTGGTCAGCGCGCTGGCGGGACTGGACGTGATGAAGCGGGCCTATGCGCACGCCATCCGCTCGGGCTACCGTTTCTATTCCTACGGCGATGCCAGCCTGATCGAGCGGAGCGCATGACCGGTTTCCCCTTCGTCATCCATGCCACCGACGGCGCGGCGCGCACCGGCGTCCTGAAGACGACGCGCGGCGAGATCCGCACGCCGGCTTTCATGCCCGTGGGCACAGCCGGCACGGTGAAGGCGCTCTACATGGACCAGGTGAAGGAGACCGGGGCGGACATCATCCTGGGCAATACCTATCACCTGATGCTGCGCCCGGGCGCAGAGCGTGTGAAGCGCCTCGGCGGGCTGCACACATTCTCCACCTGGCAGGGCCCGATCCTCACCGACAGCGGCGGTTTCCAGGTCTGGTCGCTCTCCAAGCTGCGCAAGATGACCGAGGAGGGGGTGACCTTCCGCTCCCATATCGACGGGTCGGAACACAAGCTCTCGCCGGAGCGCTCGATCGAGATCCAGGCCGACCTCCTGGGCGCCGACATCTCGATGCAGCTGGACGAGTGCACCGCCTTTGGCTGTTCGAAGGCCGAGGCGAAAGCCTCCATGGATCTGTCCGTGCGCTGGGGCGAGCGGTCGAAGACGGCGTTCGGTGCGCGCGACGCCCAGAACCTGTTCGGCATCGTGCAGGGTTCGGTGTTCGAGGATTTGCGCCGGGAGAGCGCCGAGCGGCTGATCGAGACCGGCTATGACGGCTATGCCATCGGCGGGCTGGCCGTGGGTGAGGGCTTCGAGACGATGTGCGACGTGCTCGACTTCACCACGCCGCACCTGCCCGCCGAGCGGCCGCGCTATCTGATGGGCGTGGGCAAGCCGATCGATCTGGTGGAATCCGTGGCGCGCGGTGTCGACATGTTCGACTGTGTCCTGCCGACGCGGTCCGGGCGCCACGGCCAGGCCTGGTCGGATTATGGCCCGATCAATATCAAGCGCGCCGAATTCATCGAGGATGACCGTCCGCTCAACCCGGCGATCGACTGCCCGGCCAGCCGCGACTATTCCCGCGCTTATCTCAATCACCTCTTCCGTTCGGGCGAATACCTCTCGGCCATGCTGATGTCCTGGCACAATATCGCCTATTTCGAGGACCTGACGGCGCGGATGCGGCGGGCGATTGCCGCGGGCACGTTCGATGCCTTCCGCCAGGAATTCCGCACAAAATGGGAAGAAGGCCGCGCCGCCACCGAGAGCGGCGAGAATTTTCCCGGCTGAGCTGCAGACATGGAAGCGGCGCTTCCGGGAGGTGGAAGCGCCGCTCAGGGGCTTCAGGTGCGGGGAGGGACCTGAAGCTTGGCTTCAGATGTTAGGCTTAGAGGCTGGGGTCAGCCGGGCCGTCATCAAGCTCGATATCGTTTTCATTGTCGCCATAATCGTCATCCGACAGCGGATACTCGGTTGCCGCATCCTCGTTGAAGTCCGGCATGGCCTCGAATTCCGCACGGGTGTATTCGATCACGGCGACCGGGCGTTCACCCTCGGGGGCGAAGCTCACCTCGTCGGCATCGATCAGAACCTCACGGCCACCGATGTCCAGCGTACCGCCGCTCTCGACGACGATGGCTTCGACATCGCCTTCCGTGCCGAGACGGACACGCTCGATCTCGCCGAGCTCGCCGCCATCCTCGGATTCAACCCGCAGGTCGATCCAGTGGTGGTCATCGGTATAGGGCGCGCGGTCAAGGTCCGAATTGTCCCAGGTTTCTGCCGTCTCGCGCAGCAGGTCATTGTCCTGGATCGTCTCGTTCGGAGCCGGGGCGTGAGCCTGACCTTCAACGGTCATCTGCTCGTCCACCACGGGTTTTTCATCCTGGTGAAGATCGTCCTGGGCCAGGGCCGCAGCGCCGGCCAGCGCGGTCGTTGCGCAGGCAAACGCCGATGCAGCGGTTGCAGTCGTCAGGATAGAGAAGCGTTTCATGTCTACCTCCTGTCTTGCTCCATCTGCCGGCTTCAGCCGGGGACAGCTCTGTGCCTGCCATCCGGACCCGAAACGGACGGCCGCCACGAAAAGTTGCGAAGATTACAGGAATGTAATGCAGTGAAGCTCAGTCTTCGGTCGCCGGTTCGACCAGGCCATAAGCCTCGAACGCGCGTCGCATCTGGTGTGCCGGACAGCCGAAACCGTCATAAAGTCCGCGCAGATAGGCGCGCCGGCGCTGGGCCATTTCGCGGCGCTCGCGGGCCTCGTCCTCGATCCGGCCGGCACCACCGATAAAGCGGATCACCGGGCGCACGGGGTTCAGGCCCACAATCGTGGAGTGATACAGGCTGCGCGCGCCGTCTGCGGCCGCATCGGGCGCCTGGGCCGCCAGCCCGGTCCCCCGGTCGAACCAGCTGCGTTCCTCCCGGGCCTCTTCCTCGGCCTGGCGTTCCTCTTCCTCGATATCGGGGCCCAGCACCACGGTCAGCCGTGCCACATCCCGCGCCACGGTCGAACAGCGCCGGCGCGAGCCCTCGCCGCCATAAGGGGTGGGCACGGTATCGTCGCCCTCGTCGACCATGATCGGACCGGGCCGCTCGCGCGGCAGGCCGACCGCGTCTTCCAGTGCGTCGGTCGTTTCGGCCCGGGCGATGCTGGCTGTTTCGCCGGCATTCTGGCGGGTGGACGAACACGCTCCGGCGGACAGCGCCACCGCGAAGCAAACCATGGCTGGAATCAGGACCCTGTTCTTCATACCGGCAAGTTTATCGGCGATTGCGGAAAAATCTTGGCCGAAATGCTGATATCCGCCGGTAAAGCCGCATTGACCCTCCGGAATCGCCCGTATAGGTTCCGCGCTCCTCGTGAGGGGAGCCGATAGCTCAGCTGGTAGAGCAACTGACTTTTAATCAGTAGGTCCAGGGTTCGAATCCCTGTCGGCTCACCATTCTTCTCCAGCATCATCCTTGTTGAGCCGCGGTTTCGCGGCCGTCTCCGGGCACGGATCTCGCCTTCCGCTTGACCTTGCCGCGTCGCCGGTCGAGCCTCCCGGTGCAAACGGGAGGGGCCGATGAAGAGATGTGTGTGCCTGGCAGCCGCTGCAGCGCTGCTCACGCTGGCGGGGTGTAACGGGGCGGAAGAAGCGCAGGGCCGCGTCGAACCGGCACCGGATACACGGCGCACGCTCGCCCAGGGCGAGATCGTCGGTTTCCATTCCGGAGAGGCGGCCTCCGCCTGGCTGGCCATACCCTATGCCGCGCCGCCTGAAGGCGATCTGCGCTGGCGGGCACCGCGTCCGGCCCTGGCTTTCGACGGCCGGCTCGAGGCGATCGAACACGGTCCGGTCTGCCCGCAGGTGACGAATGAACTCTCGGCCGCGGCGGCAGATGTCGAGACCGGCGTGCTGATCGGCGGGGAGGATTGCCTGACACTCGATATATACGCCCCGCGCGATGCCGCGCCCGAGGCCGGGTTGCCGGTCATGGTGTGGATTCATGGCGGGGCGAATGTCTGGGGCTCGTCCTCGGCCTATGACGGGTCGCAGCTGGCGGCCGACCGCAATGTGGTGGTCGTTGCCGTGCAATACCGCCTGGGCCCGCTCGGCTTCCTGTCGCATCCGGCCTTGCGCGAAAGCGCCGAACACCCGCTCGACGAGGCGGCGAATTTCGCGTTGCTCGATCTCGTCGCAGCGCTGGACTGGGTGGATGCCAATATCACCGCTTTCGGCGGCGATGCCGACCGGATCACCATCTTCGGAGAAAGCGCGGGGGCCTACAATATCGCCGGCCTGATGGCGTCGCCGGTTGCGCAGGGTCATTTCGATGCGGCGATCATGCAGAGCGGTGGCACGGCCTCGATCAGCCGCGAGGTGGCCGAAAACGGGGGTGGTACCGATCTTCATCCCGCCCGGGAGGCCGTTGCCGCCTTTGCCGGGCCGGATGCCGGCGCGGCGGCCATGCGGGCGGTCCCGCTGGAGGAAGTCTATGCGGTCTATCGCGATACGGCGGGCGAATTCACTTCGCTGCCACGCATGATCGAGGACGGGGTCACCTTGCCGGAGGACGGCATACTGGGGGCAGCCGCGCGGCCAGACGGTTTCGCGCCCGTACCCCTGATCACCGGCGTCAATCGCGACGAGATGAAGCTGTACACCGTGTTCGATCCGCAGCTGACCCGTCGCCTGGGGCCGCTGGTCTGGCCCCGCGACAGTGAGCGTTATGCGGCGGCGGTCGAATATCCCAGCCGGAACTGGCGGGTGAATGCGGTCGACGACCTTCTCGACCGCCTGTACGCCTCGGGTCATCGCGACATCTGGGCCTACCGTTTCGACTGGGACGAGGGAGGGCGGGTTCTGCTGACCGATACCGGCGAATTGCTCGGCGCCTCGCACGCCATGGAGATCCCGTTTGTCTTCAATCATTTCGAGCTGTTCGGTGCCTTCGACCGCATCCTGTTCAACGACCGCAACGCGCCGGGGCGCCAGGCCCTGGCAAATGCAATGGGTGGCTATTGGAGCCAGTTCGCCCGTACCGGCGAACCGGGCACGGGCGGCGAGACCGGGCCGGAGTGGCCACGCTGGAGCGAGGCCGCCCGGCTGATGCGGTTCGACACGCCTGACGATGGCGGGCCGGTTGTGACCGGCGGTCGCGACTCGCTGGCCGCCATTGCCCGAGACCTCGCCGCCGACGACCGGCTGGAGCCGGCCGAGCGCTGCGCGATCGCCGCTGGTATCGCACGCCGTCAGCCGGAGGCCCGGGCCGCGTTCGACGAACAGCTGGATTGCTGATACGCGTGCCGAGATCTCTTGCCGGCGCGATGGTATGGTGGAAAACGCGCGCCGGGCATGGCGCCGCGGCTGCCGCACGCTATTCTTGCAATAGCGATCCCTTCAATACCTCTTTGATTCGGCGGCCCGACCATGAACGAGCTTCTCCTGCAGGCGGTGATCTATCTCGGTGCCGGCGTGATCGCGGTGCCGATCGCGCACCGTCTCGGCCTCGGCTCGGTACTGGGCTATCTGCTGGCCGGCGTCGCGATTGCGCCCTTGCTCGACTGGATGGGGTCCGATCCGGAAAACGTCCAGACTTTCGCCGAATTCGGCGTGGTGATGATGCTCTTCCTGATCGGGCTGGAACTTCAGCCGCGCCTGCTCTGGCAGATGCGCATGCGCCTGTTTGGCCTGGGCGGGCTCCAGGTGGCGGTGACGGCGCTGGTGGTGGCGGTCGCGTGCCTCGGTTTCGGGCTGGAATGGCGGCTGGCACTGGCACTCGGCCTGATCATGGCGCTGTCTTCGACGGCCATCGTCCTGCAGACTCTGGGAGAGAAGGGCTGGTTGCGCACCGAGGGCGGTCAGTCGGCCTTTTCGGTGCTGCTGTTCCAGGACATCGCTGTCATTCCGATGCTTGCCCTTCTGCCCTTTCTGGCAACGGCCGGCATCGATGCGGGGGCGGCGCATGGCGGGGGCGCCCATGGCGGCCCGGCGCCGTTCGCAGCCTGGCCGGCCTGGGCGCAGGGGCTGATAACCCTCGCCGTCGTTGCCGGCGTGGTGCTGGGCGGACGCTATCTCACACGTCCGGCCTTCCGCATTATTGCGCGCACGGGACTGCACGAGCTTTTCTTCACCGCGGCGCTGGTGCTGATTGTCGGCATCGCCGTCCTGATGAGCATGGTCGGTCTGTCGCCGGCGCTGGGGACATTCCTGGCCGGGGTGCTGCTGGCGGAAAGCGAATACCGCCACGAGCTTGTCTCGGACCTTGAACCTTTCAAGGGCCTGCTGCTCGGCGTCTTCTTCATTACGGTCGGCGCGGGTATGGAATTTGCCCTCCTGGGCGCTGAATTCGGCCTCATCATCGGTCTCACGCTCAGCCTGATCCTGGTAAAGGGCGCGATCCTGCTGGCGCTGGCGACCCTGTTCCGGATGAAGGGGCGGGCCCGCTGGCTGTTCACCTTCGCACTCGCCCAGAGCGGCGAGTTCGGCTTCGTGCTGCTGGCTTTCTCGACCAGCCTGCACGTCATCCCCGACGAGATCGCCGCCGTCGCTTCGCTGGTCGTGGCTCTGTCGATGATGGCGACGCCGCTCCTGATGATCGCCTTCGAACGCTTTGTCTCGCCGCGGGTCGGCCGCAAGGCAGGGCAGGAGCGAGACGACGACACGATCGAGGAAGAGGCGCCGGTCATTATTGCCGGCATGGGCCGTTTCGGACAGATCGTGCATCGCCTGCTGGTGATGGATGGCTACAAGCCCATCGTCCTTGACAATTCGGCCGAGCATATCGACGGGCTGCGCAAGTTCGGCATCCAGGTCTATTACGGCAACGCCCTGCGGCCCGGCCTGCTGGAAGCCGCCGGTATCGCCCGCGCCAAGCTGCTGGTCGTGTGTACCGACAATCGCGAGCGCGCCGTCGAACTCGTCCAGCACGTCAAGCAGCGCTACCCGCATGTGTACGTCATCGCCCGGGCTGCCAGCCGCGAGCATGTCTACCAGCTGCGCGCGGCCGGCGCGGACAGCGCGGTGCGCGAGTTGTTCGGCTCTTCCCTCGAGGCGGCGACCCGCTCGCTCGAGGTGCTGGGCGAAACGCGCGAGCGCGCCGAGAAGAAGGCGAAGGCCTTTGCCCGCCACGATGAGGAAAGCCTGCGGCAATTGTTCGAGGTCTGGGATGCCGAGATCGATGTCTTCGATAATGAAGCCTATATCGAGCGGGCCCGGTCGCGCGTCGTCTCGCTGGCCGAGCTGATGGCCGAGGATGTCGGCGAGCCCGATCCGGAAGACGAGCGGGATCCGTTGTCCTGAACGCGGCCGGCCGAAACACGGTTTCGTCCCGCATCCTTAATGGTTAATGTCGGCCTGCTTTCGACTCGGGGACAAGCTTGGGACGTTTCCTCTTGGCAATTCTGCTGGCCATGCTGCCGGGCGCGGTGACCGCTGCGTCTGACGACGAGCCTGTGATTGCCTCGGAAATTCCCGAGATGCCGCAGCCGGTGCGGACGGCCGATCTCGACCGCTGGGCTCGCCAGGTCACCGGCTGGACGCCGCAATCGGTCGCCGAACTGGCGGGCTTTCTCTACGAGGCACCGGGACACGGACTGCCGGCCCTGGATACTGTCGCCGATTATCTGCTCGATCCGGACGTGGCGTTCGAGCCGCGGGCTGCAGCGGCGTCGCGGGCTGCGCTGCAATACACCGCCTGGCTGGAATACGGGCTGATCGATCAGGACACGCTGGCGCTGCGTCTGCTGACGGACAGTGAGGCATCCCGGCTGGTTGCGCGCCTTGTGGCGGCGCTGGACACCGGACATGTCGAGCAGGCGATCACGGAAAGCCTGCCCGCCGTGCGCGACTATGACGTCCTGCGCCGGGAAATGCTGCGTCTGATGACCTTGCGGCCGATCTGGCCACAGATCGACGGTGGCGATGCGCTGGCGCTCGGCGATACCGGCGCGCGGGTCGACCAGTTGCGCGCGCGGCTCGCCGCCGAGGGGCTCCTGGCACCGGGATGGGCGAGCGGCGATGCGTTTGACATGCGGCTGGAAACTGCGTTGCGGCGCTATCAGGGACGGGTGAACCTGTCGCCGACCGGCCGCCTCGACCGGCCGACCCTGCGCCAGCTGAACATCACGCCGCAGGACCGCATCGCGCAATTGCGCGCCAATCTCGAACAGCGGCGCTGGCGCACGCGGCAGCTGGGCGAGCGGCATATCTGGGTCAATCTCGCCGATTTCCATCTGGAGGCCTGGGAGAACGGCCAGCTGGCGCGCGAGCATGAGGTGATGATCGGCGGCCAGACCTCCTCGACGCCCGAATTCTCAGAGGAGATGCAATACATCGTCCTCAATCCCTGGTGGGGACTGCCGTCAAGCTCGGCGCGCGCACGCTTTGCCTCGATCCGGCGCAATCCGGGCATCGTCAACTCGCACGGTTTCCGCATCTACAATTCGGCCGGCGAGCCGGTTTCGGTCTACGAGATCGACTGGAGCCGCTGGAATGACCGCTGGCCGTATCGCCTGTCCCAGCCGCCCGGGCCGACCAATCCGATGGGCGAGGTGAAGTTCATCTTTCCCAACCGGCACAATATCTACATTCACGACACGACCGAGCGGGACCGCTTCGTGCGGACGCGCCGTGATTTCTCGGCCGGGTGCATCCGCGTCCAGGACCCGCTCGCCCTGGCGGAATGGGTGCTCGCGGGCCAGGCGGACTGGTCGCGGGCCCGGATCGACGAAGTCGTGTCCGGCAATACGCCCACGGTCGTCTGGCTGGATCAGCGTATCCCGGTCCATATCGCCTACTGGACGGTGGTCGGGGAGGCGGACGGTTCTGTTCGCTATCTGCACGACCTCTACCGGCGCGACGGACGCCTGGTTGCTGCGTATGCGCAGGCTCTAGCGACGGCAACCGCAGCGGGTGGAGCCGGGCGGTCAGGGGTATTCGGAGTGATTGCATCCCTGCGCTGATTGAGAGTTTCGGCATTCCCGGAAAAAAATCGGGAACCGATCGGGAGGCTGCTGCGTTGTCTGGTTGTACGGGGATGTGTGGCCCGGTCCCGGGACGCACTGTATCCTTGCTGCAACGCGACAAAATATTCCGGTCTTATCGGGGCTTTACCTGTCTGGCCTATGGCGCTCGCGATGTAATTGTAGTAGGGGACGTACTAGGAGCGTCCATCAGGACGATTCTTCGCGCCCGGCACTGTGCCGGGCATGGTCAGTCACACCAAGGAGGCGCGAGCCTCTGGAGGGGGAATGATGAAAAAACGGCTTTTTACGGCGGTCGCCGTTGGGGCCTTCTTGGCAGCGGGTCCTGCGTTCGCTGACGAAGGCTGGTATGTCCGTGGTGCAGTCGGTTACGGCGGCCCGGGCGACACCGACGTTTCCGGCTCGCTGAATGGTGAAATCAACGGCAAGGGCAATTGGCGCGAAGCGGCTGCCCTCGGCTATGAATGGGCTGACGGCTTCCGCCTCGAAGGCGAACTGGCTCACCGTTACAATGATACCGGTGCGGTCGGCGGCTATGAGCACAGCCTGAGCGACTTCCAGATCTGGTCCCTGATGGCGAACGCCATCTTCGACTTCAATCCGGATGGCGCCTACCACCCGTATATCGGTGTCGGTCTGGGTCTGGGCGATGTGTCCGGCACCCTGACGGGCTTCTCGGCCGGTACGACGCCGCCGAACCCGACGCCTGCCGATTACGTGATCGCGCAAGACAGCGACAATCCGTTCGTGTGGCAGATCCTCGCCGGTATCGGTTGGGACCTCACCGAGCAGCTGACCCTGGATACCGAGTATCGTTACTTCTCGGCTTCCAGCACCGATTACGCTCCGGGCGTGAGCGTTGATGCTCTGGCCGGGCACGAGGCCTGGATCGGTCTGCGGTATTCCTTCGCGGCTCCGCC
>JAZAHA010000050.1:0-24928 GCA_036231565.1 Pseudomonadota bacterium | reverse complement strand
CCGCCGCCCTGCTCGGCCAGCACCATCGTGATCGCCGCCGTCAGCGTCGTCTTGCCGTGGTCAACGTGACCAATCGTGCCAATGTTCGCGTGCGGCTTAGTGCGCTCAAACTTTTCCTTCGCCATCGATCTCGCTCCGAAATCTCGTATTCGTTTCTACAGTGACCAGAGGTTCGCCTTAGGCGGACTTGGCAATGACTTCTTGTTCGACCGCCTTCGGCACAGGCTCGTAGTGGTCGAATTGCATGGTGAACTGGGCCCGGCCCTGGGTGGCCGAACGCAGGTTGTTGACGTAACCGAACATGTTCGCCAGCGGCACCATCGCATTCACGACGGTGGCGTTGCCGCGCATTTCCTGCCCGGCGATCTGGCCGCGGCGGGAGTTCAGGTCACCGATCACCGAACCGGTGTACTCGTCCGGCGTCACGACCTCGACCTTCATGATCGGCTCGAGCAGCTTCGGCGCACAATGGTTCTTCGCTTCGCGGAAGGCCGCACGGCCGGCGATTTCAAAGGCCAGGACGCTGGAGTCCACGTCGTGATAGGCGCCGTCGATCAGGGTCGCCTTGACGTCGATAACCGGGAAGCCGGCCAGCAGACCGTTTTCCATCACCGAATTCAGGCCCTTTTCGACGCCCGGAATGTATTCCTTCGGCACCGAACCACCGACGATCTTGGATTCGAAGACGAAGCCCGAACCCGGCTCGCCCGGCTCGAATTCGATCTTCACGCGGGCAAACTGACCGGAACCGCCGGACTGTTTCTTGTGCGTGTAATCGACCGTGCCGGCCTGACCGAGCGATTCACGGTAAGCCACCTGCGGCGCACCGATATTCGCTTCAACCTTGAATTCGCGCTTCATGCGGTCGACCAGGATGTCGAGGTGAAGCTCGCCCATGCCCGCGATGATGGTCTGACCGGACTCTTCGTCGGTCTTCATGCGGAAGGACGGGTCTTCGGCGGCCAGACGCTGCAGCGCGATGCCGAGCTTCTCCTGGTCGCCCTTCGACTTCGGTTCGATCGCGAGCTCGATCACCGGATCCGGGAATTCCATACGCTCGAGGATGACCGGGCTGGCCGGATCGCAGAGCGTGTCACCCGTCGTGGTGTCCTTAAGACCCGCGATGGCAACGATGTCGCCAGCGAAGGCTTCCTTGATGTCTTCGCGCGAGTTGGAGTGCATCAGCAGCATACGGCCGATACGCTCTTTCTTTTCCTTCACCGTGTTGAGCAGGGACACGCCCGTCTCGAGGTGACCGGAATAGATACGCGCGAAGGTCAGCGAGCCGACGAACGGGTCATTCATGATCTTGAAGGCCAGCAGCGAAACCGGCTCGGAGTCCGAGGCCTTGCGCTTGGTGGCTTCACCCGACTTGACGTCGATGCCCTTGATGGCCGCGATGTCGATCGGGCTCGGCAGGTAATCCACAACGGCGTCAAGCAGCGGCTGGACACCCTTGTTCTTGAACGCCGTACCGCACAGAACCGGATTGAAAGCCAGAGCGATACAGCCCTTGCGGATCAGCGCCTTGAGCTGTTCCTCGGTCGGCTCTTCGCCTTCCAGATAGGCTTCCATCGCGGCCTCGTCCTGCTCGACAGCAGCCTCGACCAGCTTTTCGCGGTATTCGGCAGCCTTGTCGGCAAGCTCGGCGCGGATTTCGCGCTCGTCCCAGGTGGCACCCAGGTTTTCACCGTGCCACACCAGTTCCTTCATCTTGATGAGGTCGATGACACCCTCGAAATCGCTCTCCGAGCCGATCGGCAGCTGCGTGCACAGCGGCGTGGAACCCAGACGCTCCTCGATCATCTCGACACAGCGGTAGAAGTCGGCGCCCAGCTTGTCCATCTTGTTGATGAACACCATGCGCGGCACTTCATACTTGTCAGCCTGACGCCAGACCGTTTCGGTCTGCGGCTCGACACCGGCATTGGCATCCAGACAGCACACGGCACCGTCGAGCACGCGCAGCGAACGCTCGACTTCGATCGTGAAGTCGACGTGTCCGGGCGTGTCGATGATGTTCAGGCGCTTGTCCTTCCAGAAACAGGTCGTCGCAGCCGAGGTGATCGTGATGCCACGCTCCTGCTCCTGCTCCATCCAGTCCATGGTGGCAGCACCATCGTGCACTTCACCAATCTTGTGGGACTTGCCGGTGTAATAGAGGATCCGCTCGGTCGTCGTCGTCTTGCCGGCATCGATGTGAGCCATGATGCCGAAGTTGCGGTAGTCCTCGATTTTGTAGTCGCGGGCCATTTCAAAGGGTCCTTGGTACGGGTCAGTGCCTGTGGATCGTTACCAGCGGTAGTGCGAGAAGGCGCGGTTGGCTTCCGCCATCCGGTGCGTGTCTTCGCGCTTCTTGACGGCAGTACCGCGATTGGCAGCAGCATCCATCAGCTCGGCAGCAAGACGCTCACGCATCGTGTTTTCGTTGCGGCCACGCGCTGCGCCGGTCAGCCAGCGGATCGCAAGAGCCTTCTTGCGATCAGCACGAACTTCAACCGGAACCTGGTAAGTCGCACCACCAACACGGCGGGAGCGAACCTCGACTTCCGGGGCCACATTGTCCATGGCATCGTGAAAAACGCGGATCGGCTCGCGCTTCAGCTTGTCCTCGACGATGTCGAGGGCACCATAGACGATGCGCTCGGCGACCGATTTTTTGCCGTCGAGCATGATGTAATTCATAAACTTCGTGAGATCGCGATCTCCGAACTTCGGGTCCGGATGAATCTCGCGTTTCTCTGCGCGGTGACGACGCGACATGGACGTCTCCCTTACTTAGGACGCTTGGCGCCGTACTTGGAACGGCGTTGCTTGCGGTCCTTGACGCCCTGGGTATCCAGAACGCCGCGAAGAATGTGATAGCGGACACCCGGAAGGTCCTTCACGCGGCCACCGCGGATAAGAACGACGGAGTGTTCCTGAAGATTGTGCCCCTCACCCGGGATGTAGCTCACAACTTCATGCCCGTTCGTCAGACGCACCTTGGCGACTTTACGCAGGGCCGAGTTCGGCTTCTTCGGGGTCGTGGTGTAGACACGCGTGCAGACGCCACGGCGCTGCGGGCAAGCCTGAAGGGCCGGCACCTTGTTGCGCTTCGGCTTGTCTTTCCGCGGCTTGCGAATGAGCTGGTTGATTGTCGGCATCCCGCTCTAATCCGTTCCTAATCTCAAAGACCACGCCCCTCAGCACCGGAATGGAACTGATGGACGCAAATTACGACACCGACGTTCGAGCGCGAGGCCCGCACGGCGGCATCTGGGGTTTTTCCGTTACCGTGGATGACGTCTAACCGCTTGGGTTACGGCTCATCCTCAAAACGAGCGCGGAAACTACGCATGCGACTCGGTTCCGTCAAGCGCTTGTTCAGACATTTTCAGAGGCTTGCATGGTAAACGCTGCAGTCATGAAAAAGGCCGCCGGTCACCCGGCGGCCTTTTGCCTGTTTAGATTGGGCTTTCTGGCCCGAAATGCCTACTCGGCCTTGCCTTCGGACGCCATTTCTTCGGCAGCTGCCTCGGCAATTTCCGCCGGCAGACCTTCCGCTTCCACGGCCGTCGCCCGCTCGGCGAGCATCTCGGCATCGAGATCGTCGGCCAGCGCTTGGTACTGACGCATCATCGCGCCCGTACCGGCCGGGATGAGTCGACCCACGATGACGTTCTCCTTAAGGCCTTCGAGCATGTCTTCCTTGCCCTGCACGGCGGCCTCGGTGAGGACGCGTGTCGTCTCCTGGAAGGAGGCCGCGGAGATGAAGGAGCGCGTCTGCAGCGAAGCCTTGGTAATGCCCAGCAGAACCGGCTCACCGGTTGCCGGACGCTTGCCCTCAGCCTCGAGCTTCTCATTGGTCTCCAGGAACTCGATCTTGTCGACCTGCTCGGCCGCCAGGAACGTGCTCTCGCCGGGATCCTTGACCTCGATCTTCTGCAGCATCTGGCGAACGATCACTTCGATGTGCTTGTCGTTGATCGGCACGCCCTGCAGTCGATAGACCTCCTGGATCTCGTTGATCAGGTAGTTGGCCAGCGACGGGACACCCAGGATGGACAGGATGTCGTGCGGCGCCGGGTGACCGTCGAGCAGGTATTCGCCCTTCTGGATATAGTCGCCTTCCTGGACCGTCAGGTGCTTGCCCTTGGGTACCAGGTACTCGACCTTCTCCATGTTCTCGTCATCCGGCACGATGGCGATGCGGCGCTTGTTCTTGTAGTCGCGGCCGAACTCGACGCGGCCGGTGATCTCGGCGATCACGGCGTGGTCCTTCGGACGACGGGCTTCGAACAGTTCCGCAACGCGCGGCAGACCACCGGTGATATCCCGGGTCTTGGCGCCTTCGGTCGGGATACGGGCAACGATATCACCCGGGCGCACCGTGTCACCGGAGCTGACCGAGAGAATGGCGCCCACGGCGAGCATGTAGCTGGCGGTGGAACCGGAAGCGAGCTTGATGGGGTCACCGTTCTCGTCCTGGATAACGATAGTCGGCTGGATCGCCGAGGCCTTGGCCCCGCCACGCCAGTCGATTACCACCTTGGACGCGATACCGGTCGCTTCGTCGGTTTCTTCCTTCACGGACACGCCGTCGATGATGTCGACGAACTTCACCGTACCGCCGACTTCCGACACGATCGGAGCGGTGTACGGGTCCCATTCGGCCAGGCGCATGCCGCGTTCGGACTTGTCGCCTTCCTTGACCTTCAGCTTGGTGCCGTAACCCAGCTTGTAGCTTTCGCGTTCCTTGCCGTCCTTGTCGACAACTGCGACCTGCATGTTGCGGCTCATCACGATCAGATCGCCGTCGACATTCGTCACCGTCGACGGGTTCTTGAAGGTGATCTTGCCTTCATGCGCAGCTTCGATGAAGGACTGCTCGGACACCTGGGCCGTACCGCCGATGTGGAAGGTCCGCATCGTCAGCTGGGTCCCCGGTTCACCGATCGACTGGGCCGCGATCACCCCGACAGCTTCGCCGATATTGACGCGCGTACCGCGTGCCAGGTCCCGGCCGTAGCAGGTGGCGCAGACACCGACGCGGGTTTCGCAGGTCAGCGGTGAGCGTGCGAACACGCTCTGGACGCCGGCGGCCTCGATCGCCGCAGCCAGGTCTTCGTCGATATAGGTGTCGGCCGGGCAGATCACTTCGCCCTCACCATTCTTCACCTCGGCAGCGGTCGTGCGGCCCAGGATGCGCTGCTCCAGGGAGACGACCACATCACCGCCATCAACGACGGCACCGATCTCGAAGCCTTCGGACGTGCCGCAATCCTCTTCGGTGATGATGCAATCCTGGGCGACGTCCACGAGACGGCGGGTCAGATAGCCCGAGTTCGCCGTCTTCAGCGCGGTGTCGGCCAGGCCCTTACGGGCACCGTGCGTCGAGTTGAAGTACTCGAGAACGGTCAGGCCTTCCTTGAAGTTCGAGATGATCGGCGTTTCGATGATCTCGCCGGACGGCTTGGCCATCAGGCCGCGCATGCCGGCCAGCTGCTTCATCTGGTTCTTCGAACCCCGGGCGCCGGAGTGGGCCATCATGTAGACCGAGTTAACCTCGGAGACGCGGCCATCTTCGCCGATGGTGGTCTTGGAGATCTCGTCCATCATGGCGTCGGCGACGTTGTCCGTACATTTCGCCCAGGCATCGACGACCTTGTTGTACTTCTCACCCTTGGTGATCAGGCCGTCGACATATTGCTGCTCGTAATCGGCGACGAGCGCACGGGTGGCGCCCACCAGGTCGGCCTTGGCATCCGGAATCAGCATGTCGTCCTTGCCGAAGGAGATGCCGGCCTTCGCCGCTTCCTTGAAGCCCAGCCCCATGATCTGGTCACAGAAGATCACCGTCGCCTTCTGGCCGCAGTGGCGATAGACGTGGTCGATCAGGCTGCCGATCGCCTTCTTCGTCAGCAGTTCGCCGACGATTTCCGGCTGCATCTTGGCGTGTTTCGGCAGCAGGTCGATGATCATCTTCCGGCCCGGCGTGCACTCGATCACCTTCGTGATCGGCTCACCGTTCTCGTCGATGCCCTCCCAGCGCGCCTTGATCTTGGCGTGCAGCGAGACGACGCCGCTTTCCAGCGCGGCTTCCATTTCCGCACGGGAACCGAAGGCCATGCCCTCGCCCGGCTCGTTCTCGTTCATCACCGACAGGTAGTACAGGCCCAGAACGATATCCTGGGACGGCACGATGATCGGCTTGCCGTTGGCCGGCGAGAGGATGTTGTTGGTCGACATCATCAGCGTGCGCGCTTCCAGCTGGGCTTCCAGCGAGAGCGGCACGTGAACGGCCATCTGGTCACCGTCGAAGTCGGCGTTGAAGGCCGCGCAGACCAGCGGGTGCAGCTGGATGGCCTTGCCCTCGATCAGCTTCGGCTCGAAGGCCTGGATGCCGAGACGGTGCAGCGTCGGCGCCCGGTTCAGCATGACCGGGTGCTCGCGGATCACCTCGTCTAGCACATCCCAGACTTCCGGGCGCTCTTTCTCGACCAGTTTCTTGGACTGCTTGACCGTGCCGCTGAGACCCTTGGCGTCGAGACGTGCATAGATGAAGGGCTTGAACAGCTCGAGCGCCATCTTCTTCGGCAGGCCGCACTCGTGCAGCTTGAGATCCGGGCCGACCACGATGACCGAACGGCCGGAATAGTCGACGCGCTTGCCGAGCAGGTTCTGGCGGAAACGGCCCTGCTTCCCCTTCAGCATGTCTGACAGCGACTTCAGCGGACGCTTGTTGGCGCCGGTGATGACGCGGCCGCGACGGCCATTGTCGAACAGGGCGTCGACCGATTCCTGCAGCATCCGCTTTTCGTTACGGATGATGATGTCCGGTGCACGCAGCTCGATCAGGCGCTTCAGACGGTTGTTCCGGTTGATGACGCGACGGTAGAGATCGTTCAGGTCCGACGTCGCGAAACGGCCGCCATCGAGCGGCACGAGCGGACGCAGTTCCGGCGGGATCACCGGAATGACCGTCATGATCATCCACTCCGGCCGGTTGCCGGAGGAAATGAAGTTTTCAAGCAGCTTGAGGCGCTTGGCATACTTCTTCAGCTTCAGTTCCGAACCGGTCTCCTTCATGTCCTCACGGACCTTCGCGGCTTCCGCCTCGAGGTCCATGGCAATCAGGATTTCGCGGACGGCTTCCGCACCGATGCCGGCGGTGAAGGCGTCTTCGCCATACTCGTCCTGCGCGTCCATATACTCCTCTTCCGAGAGAAGCTGGAACGGCTGCAGCGGGGTCAGGCCGGGCTCGATAACGACATAATTCTCGAAGTAGAGCACGCGCTCCACATCCTTCAGCGCCATGTCGAGGATCATCGCGATCCGCGACGGCAGCGACTTCAGGAACCAGATGTGGGCGACCGGTGCAGCGAGCTCGATGTGGCCCATACGCTCGCGACGGACGCGGGCCAGAGTCACTTCAACGCCGCACTTCTCGCAGACGATGCCCTTGTACTTGATGCGCTTGTACTTGCCGCACAGGCACTCATAGTCCTTCACCGGGCCGAAGATGCGGGCGCAGAACAGGCCGTCGCGCTCCGGCTTGAAGGTCCGGTAGTTGATGGTTTCAGGCTTTTTGACCTCGCCGAAAGACCAGGAAAGGATCTTTTCCGGGCTCGCGAGGGCAATCCGGATCCGGTCGAAGGACGGGCCTTCAGCAGCCGGATTGAAGATGTTCATGACGTCGTGATTCATGTCGCCGTCTCCCAAAAGGGGCAAGCGGGACAGGGCCAGCCCTGTCCCGCGATATAAGGTTCGGCCTTAGCCGTTTTTCAGTTCGACATTGAGGCCGAGGGAACGCATTTCCTTCACGAGCACGTTGAAGCTCTCCGGAACGCCGGCTTCGAAGGTGTCGTCACCGCGCACGATGGCCTCGTAGACCTTCGTCCGGCCGGCAACGTCGTCCGACTTCACCGTCAGCATTTCCTGCAGCGTGTACGCCGCACCATAGGCTTCCAGGGCCCACACTTCCATCTCACCGAAGCGCTGACCGCCGAACTGCGCCTTACCGCCCAGCGGCTGCTGGGTCACAAGCGAGTACGGGCCGATCGAACGGGCGTGGATCTTGTCGTCCACCAGGTGGTGCAGTTTCAGCAGGTGCTTGACACCCACCGTAACCTTGCGGCGGAAGGGCTCACCGGTCTGGCCGTCATACAGGGTGACCTGGCCCGACGGATCGAAACCGGCCTTCTCCAGCATGGCGGACACGTCCGGCTCGCGGGCACCGTCGAAGACCGGGGTCGCGATCGGCACGCCATTGGCCAGGTTGCGGCCAAGCTCGGCGATGTCGGCATCGGTTTCCGGCAGCTCATCCTCGCCATAGACACGCTTCAGCTCGGACTTCAGGGCTTCGACGGAACCGTCGCGCTGATAGGCTTCGTACGCATCGCCGATCTGGCGCCCCAAACCACGGCAGGCCCAGCCAAGGTGGGTCTCCAGGATCTGGCCGACATTCATCCGCGACGGCACGCCCAGCGGGTTCAGCACGATGTCGACAGCTTCACCGTTTTCCAGGAAGGGCATGTCCTCGATCGGGTTGATCTTGGAGATAACACCCTTGTTGCCGTGACGGCCGGCCATCTTGTCGCCCGGCTGAAGCTTACGCTTCACCGCGACGAACACCTTGACCATTTTCATCACGCCCGGCGGCATTTCGTCGCCACGCTGAAGCTTGTCGACCTTGTCCTCGAACCGGCGGTCCAGACGGGCCTTGGAGTCATCATACTGCTTTTGCAGCGCTTCGACTTCACCCATGGCCTTCTCGTCGTCGAGACCGATGCGCCACCACTGCGAACGCGGGGTCTCGTCGAGCGCTTCCTGGGTCACCTTGCCCTTGGCAAAGCCGCGCGGGCCGGAGACCGCCGTCTTGCCGAGCAGGAGATCGCCCAGACGCTGATAGATGTTGCGCTCGAGAATGTGCAGCTCGTCGTCGCGGTCCTTGCCGAGACGTTCGATTTCCTCGCGCTCGATCGAGATCGCGCGCTCGTCCTTATCGACGCCGTGACGGTTGAAGACGCGGACTTCCACGACCGTACCCGTCGCGCCCGAAGGCATGCGCAGGGAGGTGTCGCGAACGTCGGACGCCTTCTCGCCGAAGATGGCGCGCAGAAGCTTTTCTTCCGGCGTCATCGGGCTTTCGCCCTTCGGCGTCACCTTGCCGACCAGGATGTCACCCGGACCGACTTCGGCGCCCACGGCCACGATACCGGCTTCGTCGAGATTGCGCAGGGCTTCCTCGCCGACATTCGGGATGTCGCGCGTGATTTCCTCCGGACCCAGCTTGGTGTCGCGGGCCGCGATCTCGAACTCTTCAAGGTGGATCGAGGTGAAGACGTCGTCGCGCACGATGCGCTCGGAGATCAGGATCGAGTCCTCGAAGTTGTAGCCGTTCCACGGCATGAAGGCGACGACCACGTTCCGGCCGAGCGCGAGCTCGCCCAGATCGGTCGACGGACCGTCCGCGATGATGTCACCGGCCTTCACCTCGTCACCCACACGCACGATCGGGCGCTGGTTGATACAGGTGGACTGGTTGGAGCGCTGGAACTTCGACAGGCGGTAAATGTCGACGCCCGACTTGGCGGCATCGAGATCTTCCGTGGCCCGGATAACGATACGGGTCGCATCGACCTGTTCGATCACACCACCGCGGCGCGCCGCAATGGCAGCACCGGAGTCGCGGGCCACAACGCCTTCCATGCCGGTACCGACGAGCGGCGCTTCCGCCTTTACGAGCGGCACGGCCTGACGCTGCATGTTCGAACCCATGAGAGCGCGGTTGGCGTCGTCGTTTTCCAGGAAGGGAATGAGCGCCGCAGCGACCGAAACCACCTGTTTCGGCGACACGTCGATATATTCCACGTCCTCACGCGGAACGAGCGTCACTTCACCGCCGATACGGCAGTTCACGAACTCGTTGTCCAGCTCGCCATTCTCGTTCACGTGCGCGTTCGCCTGGGCGATTGCGTAGCGCGACTCCTGCATGGCGGAGAGATAGTCGACCGTTTCGGTCAGCTTACCGTTCTCGACCCGGCGGTACGGGCTCTCGATGAAGCCGTATTTGTTGACGCGGGCATAGGTCGACAGCGAGTTGATCAGACCGATGTTCGGACCTTCCGGCGTTTCGATCGGGCAGATCCGGCCGTAGTGGGTCGGGTGCACGTCGCGCACTTCGAAGCCGGCGCGTTCGCGGGTCAGACCACCCGGGCCAAGCGCCGAGAGGCGGCGCTTGTGCGTCACTTCGGACAGCGGGTTGGTCTGGTCCATGAATTGCGACAGCTGCGAGGAGCCGAAGAATTCGCGCACAGCGGCCGCTGCCGGCTTGGCGTTCACCAGGTCGTGCGGCATGACCGTCTCGATATCGACCGAGGACATGCGTTCCTTGATCGCGCGCTCCATGCGCAGAAGGCCGATGCGATACTGATTTTCCATCAGCTCGCCAACCGAACGCACACGGCGGTTGCCGAGATTGTCGATATCGTCGATTTCACCGCGGCCGTCGCGCAGATCCACGAGGGTCTTCAGCACGGCCAGGATGTCTTCCTTGCGCAGCGTGCGGACATCATCCGGACAATCCAGGTCCAGACGCATGTTCATCTTTACGCGGCCCACGGCCGACAGGTCGTAGCGTTCCGGATCGAAGAACAGGCCCTGGAACATGGCTTCTGCCGTTTCCGGAGTCGGCGGCTCGCCCGGACGCATGACGCGGTAGATATCGACCAGCGCCTGCTCGCGGCTCTCATTCTTGTCGGCAGCCAGCGTGCTGCGGATGTACGGGCCGATACCCGTCGCCGGGTCGATGTCGAGCAGGTTGAGGACCTTGACGCCGGTTTCCTTCAGCGTGTCGAGAATTTCCTGGGTCAGCTCGTCGCCGGCTTCCGCGAAGATCTCGCCGGTTTCCAGATTGACCATGTCTTCGGCCAGATAGCCGGACAGCAGGAACTCGTCGGAAACCAGCAGGGCCTCCAGACCGTCTTCAGCCAGCTTGTTGGCGGCACGCGCAGAGATCTTCTTGCCGGCCGGAGCAACGATATCGCCCGTCTTGGCGTCGACGAGGTCGCGCACCGGCTTGGCACCGCGCCAGCGTTCCTTCACGTAAGGAACGGTCCAGCCTTTCTTGGAGAACTTGTATTCGACCGTGTTGTAGAAGGTCGAAAGTATCTCTTCCTTGTCGAGGCCGAGCGCATAGAGCAGCGTGGTCGCCGGCAGTTTGCGGCGGCGATCGAGGCGCATGTGGACCACGTCCTTGGCATCGAACTCGAAGTCGAGCCAGGAACCGCGATAAGGAATGATCCGTGCGGCGAAGAGATATTTGCCCGAGGCATGGGTCTTGCCACGGTCATGATCGAAGAAGACGCCCGGCGAACGGTGCATCTGCGAAACGATGACCCGCTCGGTACCGTTGACGACGAAGGTGCCCTTGTCCGTCATGAGCGGGATATCGCCCATGTAGACGTCCTGCTCCTTGATGTCCTTGACCGAACGCGCGCCGGTTTCCTCGTCGACATCGAACACGATCAGGCGCATCTTGACCTTCAGCGGAGCCGCGAAGGTCATGTCACGTTGCTGGCATTCCTCGACGTCGAACTTCGGCGCTTCGAATTCGTAGGACACGAAGTCCAGCACAGCACGCTCAGCGAAATCCTTGACGGGGAAGACCGACTTGAAGACGGCCTGCATGCCCGTATCGCCCCGCTCGCTTGACGGGACTTCCTTCATCAGGAAGTGCTCATAGGAGCTTTTCTGAACTTCGATGAGGTTCGGCATCGCGACCGTTTCCGGAATGCGACCGAACGTTTTGCGAATCCGCTTCTTGCCGGTGAACGACAGACCCATGTCGGCTCCCTTCGCAGACAGCACTGCGCCATAGATGCGGGGTTCGTCCCCGCGCCGCCGTTCCGAGTGGCCCGGCCCTGCCCGTCAAAGACGCAGCGGCCCGGTCCGGATTATGCGGCCCCGCCTGGAACGGCAGCGGAGGGACCGCGAAACACAAAGACGGGCTAGCGGACGCGCAGGATACCCCGCGCGCCCGCCGCACCGTTCAGGTCACGCCGTAGCGTGATTATTTCAGCTCGACCGTAGCGCCGGCTTCTTCGAGCTTCTTCTTGATCTCTTCGGCTTCGGCCTTCGGAGCACCTTCCTTGACCGCCTTCGGAGCGCCTTCGACCAGGTCCTTGGCTTCCTTCAGGCCCAGGCCGGTGATGGCACGGACTTCCTTGATGACGTTGATCTTCTTGTCGCCAGCCGAAGCCAGGATAACGTCAAATTCGTCCTTCTCTTCAGCAGCGGCAGCGCCAGCGTCGCCGCCGGCCGGACCGGCAACCGCGACAGCAGCCGCAGCCTTGATGCCTTTTTCCTCGAGAAGATCGTTCAGTTCCTTGGCTTCAAGGATGGTGAGCGAGAGAAGTTCGTCGCAGAGTTTAGCTACATCAGCCATTTGTTCAATTCCTTGTCGTGTTCAGTGTGTCAGTTCGTTAGCGGAGAATGACGTTATGCTTCGGCTTTTTCGCGGATAACCTCGATGGCGCCAGCCAGACCCTGGCCCGGGGCCATGATACGCTGGGCAACCTGCGAAGCCTGACCCGTGAGACGGGCCGCGATGGTGGCGATAAGCTCTTCGCGGGACGGCATCTTGGACAGGGCGTCGATGCCTTTGGCGTCGAACACTTCCTCTTCCATGAAGCCGCCGAGAATGACGAGCTTGTCGTTGGACTTCGCGTAATCCACCAGCACCTTCGGCGCAGCAACAAAGTCTTCCGAGTACGCGATGGCGACCGGACCCGAGAACAGGTCGGAGGCGCCCTCACCCGGCTTACCCTGCAGAGCGATCTTGGCGAGGCGGTTGCGAACCACCTTGAATGTGCCGCCGAGCTCACGGAGCTTGGCACGCAGATTCGTCATTTCCGCAACGGTCATGCCCGTATAGTGGGCCATCACCACGGATCCAGCGTTCGAGAAGATGCCTTCCAGCTCTTCAACGGACGCTTCTTTTTGATTGCGATCCATTTTGCGGACTCCCTGTTTGAACCGTCCACCACGGACGGTCCGGTGAAAACGCCGTCGAGCGCCTTCCCCGTTTCAAGGGTTCGGGCGCGCCTACGGCGCGTCCTGTCCCAGGGCTTGAACCAACAGACCTTACGAACAAGGCCATATTGTTCATGCTCTGTCTCACACAGGGCCCAAATTGGATTAAGGCAGAACCTTGAAAGGCCCCGCCCCCTGCGATCTCGGACAGGTCCGGCCTTCACCCACAACGCGTGGTGAAGAACCGGATCAGCCCGGCCGGATAAAGCCTGCCGGGCTGAAACTCAAGTGTCTTTTGCGTCGAATTAAGCCGCGGAGGCTTCCGACGTGTCGATTTTAACGCCCGGCCCCATGGTCGAGGACAGCGCAATCCGGCGGACATAGGTGCCTTTGGCGCCCGACGGCTTCGACTTGACGATGGCGCTGATCAGAGCCCGAACATTCTCGACCAGCTGCGCTTCGGTGAAGCTCGCCTTGCCGACACCGGCGTGCACGATACCCGCCTTCTCGACGCGAAACTCCACGGCACCGCCCTTGGAAGCCGCAACAGCCTTGGTCACGTCCATGGTGACCGTACCGACCTTCGGGTTCGGCATCATGCCGCGCGGGCCGAGCACCTTACCGAGACGGCCAACCAGCGGCATCATGTCCGGGGTCGCGATGACCTTATCGAAATTGATGTTGCCGCCCTGGACTTGTTCCATCAGATCTTCGGCGCCCACAACGTCGGCACCGGCCTTCTTGGCTTCTTCAGCCTTCGGGCCCTTGGCAAACACTGCGACGCGGACCGTACGGCCCGTGCCGTTCGGCAGCTCGCAGACACCGCGAACCATCTGGTCGGCGTGACGCGGGTCGACACCCAGATTGACGGCCAGCTCGATCGTTTCGTCGAACTTTGCCTTGGCATTGGCCTTCACGTGCTTGACCGCTTCGTCGACCGTGTAGAGGTGATCGCGGTCGATGGTTTCACGCGCAGACGCGAGACGTTTTCCGATAGTCGCCATGATCCCTACTCCGTCACTTCCAGACCCATGGAACGGGCCGAGCCGGCGATGATCTTCGTCGCCTGGTCGAGGTCGTTCGCATTGAGGTCCTTGAACTTGGCTTCCGCGATCTCGCGGCATTGCGCCATCGAGACGGAACCGGCCGAAGTCTGGCCCGGGGCCTGGCTGCCCTTCTGGATCTTCGCGGCCTTCTTCAGGTAGAAGCTCGCCGGCGGTGTTGCGATCTCGAAGGTAAAGGACTTGTCCGAGAAGACCGTGATGGTGGTCGGGATCGGCATCCCTTTTTCCATCTCCTGGGTCTTCGCGTTGAAGGCCTTACAGAACTCCATGATGTTCACGCCGCGCTGACCCAGGGCCGGGCCGATCGGCGGGGACGGGTTTGCTGCGCCGGCAGGCACTTGCAGCTTGATATAGCCGTCAATCTTCTTGGCCATGTCTCCACTCCATCAACAGGACGCGACCATCGCGTCCTTGGGGGTTTGCGGTACGGCCCGGCATGGACTTTGCGCCGGCACCTCCCGCACATCACACGCGCTACTGGGTCTTTTCGACCTGCGCGTATTCCAGCTCGACCGGGGTGGCCCGGCCGAAAATATTGATTGCCACCTTGAGGCGGCCATTCTCGTCGTCGACCTCTTCCACGACGCCATTGAAGCTGGCGAAGTGGCCATCGATGACATTCACTGTCTCGCCGATCTCGTAGTTGACCGTCGGGCGCGGACGCTCGGCGTCCTCTTCCATCTGGCCGAGAATCCGCTTCACCTCGTTCTCGGACACCGGAATCGGTTTCTTGCCCGAACCGAGGAAGCCGGTGACCTTCGGCGTCGACGTGACCAGGTGATAGGCTTGGTCCGTCATGTCCATCTTTACCAGGACATAACCCGGGAAATACTTGCGCTCGGCGTTCACCTTGCGCCCCTTGCGAACCTCGACCACGTCCTCGGTCGGGACGAGAATCTCTTCGAACTTGTCCTCAAGCCCCTGAATCGCGGCTTCGGTCCGGATCGCCTCGGCGACCTTCTTCTCGAAGTTCGAATAGGCGTGCACGATATACCACTTGGCAGACATACAAGCCTCCTCCTACGAACCGAGCGAAAGCAGGAACTGGACGGTTTCGCGGATCGCGAAGTCCACACCCCAGAAGAACAGCATGGCGATGATCGAAAGGATCAGCACAAGGATCGTCGAGACGATCAACTCCTGCCGCCCGGTCCAGGTCACCTTGCGGGCCTCCTGACGCACCTGCGCCAGATACTGGAACGGGCCGGCCCGGCGCTTTTTCGGCGCTGCCGTATCCGCCTTGGCCTGCGCCGGCGTCTTGTTATTCGCGTTCCGCGTCATTCGCTTCCATCTGGCCCCTCGGGGCCCTGTTTGCAATCGGCGCCGCGGTCATGCGGCGCAAAATTCCGTCAGAGCGGCATGGCAGGGGCGGAGGGACTCGAACCCCCGACCCTCGGTTTTGGAGACCGATGCTCTACCAACTGAGCTACACCCCTGTACCACGCGCGCGGAATAGCACGGTGACCCAGCCACCGCCACATCCGAAGCGCAGCTGTCTACAATGCAGAGCGCCATAAGAAAACAGCTAAAACGCATATTGCTGCGCTTATTCTCAACCCGCTCTCAGGACGCGGCAATCCGCCGTGCGTCGACGACCCATGCCAGCGCCCCGCTCTGTCCGGGGCCTTCCAGCACGGAAAGGGCCTCCACCGCCAGACCGGCCGCATCCAGTCCGTCGAGAATCCCGCGCATATCGCCTTCCGACTGGGCGACGTCGAGCATCGAAGTCATGCGATAGAGGAACGCCTCCGTATCCGATTTCTGGCCCTGTATCCAGGCAGATACATCAGGAGGAGCGTAGTGGCCCAGTCGTGCCGCCAAGGTCTGACAATCCATCACCAGGCGGGACACATGCTCGCGGGCAGGCCCGGGGCTGGCGGCCGCCAGCGCCTCTCCCACTGCGCCGAGCGCGATACGCAGCCGGTCAACGCTTTCGCGGGCCCGGACATCGGGCACTGCTCCTGCGGCGGCCTGCGGAATGATCTCCGCGTAGTCGGTCATTTTCCCGAAAAGGTCACTGTCAACAACCGCGGCCAAGAGCGCCGCAACATCGCCACATGCCCGTTCGACCGCCCCGCCACGACAATGCACCAGCGCATGGAGCCGCCCCCCTTCGTCAACAACCCGCGCAGCCTCGGGAAACGCAGCCTGCCCGGCATACTCCAGCCCGTATTGGCTAACGACACACGAAGCAACCGCGTCTGCGAAGGGCAAGGCCGCACTGTCGGCCGCCACAGGCAGCGCGTTCAGGGCACCGGTCGCCATCTGCACGGCAGACGGCGCGACGTCACAGCACAATGTTGTCGGCACCGGGTCGGACGTCTGGGCAAATACCTGCTCAGCGAACCGCAGAACCTCGCCCTCGCCACACGCCAGGTCGAGCAGCGAGTCGATGCCGCCTTCATCAACCCTATCGGAAAAAAAACCACACCAGTGCGTCTCGAGTACCGCCGCGACTCTCGGGTCACGATAGCGATGCTCGTCGCCCTGGCTGCGCCCAGCCCAGAACCGCCTCCAGGCAGCCACTTCGCTCGATAGAGCTTGATCCCCCAACATTACGGTCATGTTAGGGACGTATTCCCTGAACGCAACTCCGTCACTGCGCACGGGTACAGGCCTATGCCCAAAAGAAAAGGGCGGGTCCGAAGACCCGCCCTTCCCGGTAGGTATGCAGTCTGTCGACTAGAAGCGCAGGTTGGCGCCCAGGAACAGACGGCGACCGAACGGATCGTACGTGGCCGGCCAGGTGTTGGCCTGCTCCGACGACGTCGAGGTCAGCTCCGGCGGCTGCTCGTCGGTCACGTTCTGGATACCGACGCTGACGCGGGCGGTTTCCGTCACGTCGTAACCGAAGGTCACGTCGAAGTAGTTGTAACCGTCGATCGAGCTTTCGCGCTCGGACACGTAGCCGGCATAGGACGGCTCGATGTCCACGCTGCCCACATGGCGCCAACGGAGCGACGTGGTCAGGTTGCCCCAGTACCAGGAGCCCTGCATCACGTGCTTGTACTCCGGCGTCGGCTCGCCGCACTGGCCGCCGAACTGGCCTTCACAGGCAACGTAACCGGCGACGGCGGACGTTTGGTAGCCGTTGTCCATCGTGAAGGTGGAGTAGTAGTTCAGGCCGAAGGAACCGAGGTCGGGCGACAGACCCATCTGCTCGGCATCCCACATGTAGTCGACGCGAACGTCCACGCCTTCCGCGCTGAACACAGCGAGGTTGGACGAGAACAGTTCCGGCATGAACGGGTTGGCCATCTCACCGGTCGTCGGGTTACGCGCACCGGCGAAGAAGTCACAGGACGCTTGGATGTCCTGGCGATAGCACTCGTCCAGCAGGTTCTGCAGGGACGGCGTGGCGATCGCGTCTTCGATCTCGATGTCGTAGTAGTCGACCTGGACGGTCAGACCGTTGATGAAGTTCGGCTGCCACACGGCACCAATGGTGAAGGTGTCAGCAACTTCTTCGCTCACGTTCGGGTTACCACCGAACAGGGCTTCGATCTGAGCGTTCGACTGGAACGGCGTGCCAACGGCAGCGGCCGGAACACCGGTCGCGACGCAGTTCGCATCGATCACACCGCCGTCATAGGAACCCAGACCACCCGAGCACGGGTCCTGAGCGCCCGGGAAGCCGTTGGTCGCCGGCGAGAACAGGTCGCTCACGTTCGGCGCACGGACAGCGCGGTTGTACTGGGCGCGGAAGCGCAGATCTTCAACCGGTTCCCAACCCAGGCCAGCGGCGTAGGTCTGGGCGTTGCCGATGGTCGAGTAGTCCGACATACGGAACGCGCCGGTGAAGTTCAGGCTTTCGATGCCCGGCTTGTTAGTGATCAGCGGAACGTCGACTTCCGTGAAGAATTCGTAGACGTCGAACGAACCTTCGATCGGCAGCGACTGGTTGAAGCCGCGCACGTCCGGACCCAGCACGGAGTCGGGGCGGATGGACGCGGAGTTCTCGCGGTACTCGACACCGAGGACGAGGGCCGGAGCGATGTCGGCCATCGGCGACGCCATGTTCTCCAGCTCGCCGGAGATCGAGGCGACGGCCTGCGTGGCTTCGACGACGTCGATCTGGGCACCGGTACGGCTGATGTAGTCACCCGCAGCCGCCGACACCGTGTTCTCGCCATTGAAGATGTCGAGAGCCGGAGCCGTACAACCGCTGGCAAGGGCCGTCGGGCCACCGTCGCAGAGCAGGGCTTCCTGGAAGGCCGACACGGAGATGTTGCCGCCCAGGATCTGCGCAACCGACGAGCGCGAGTAGTTGTAGAACACGTCGTACGACCAGTTGTCGTTCAGGTCGCCGCGGAAGCCGAAGACACCCTGGAAGGTGTTCGTGTCACGCAGATTGTTCCGGGTGCCGATCTCCTGCATACGACGGTTGATGCGGATGTCCGCGGTGCCGTCGCCATTGTTGGAGTTCGGGTCGGCCGCGATCAGGTCGCGCATCTGCGTCGACAGGAACGGGTTGTCCAGGTTGATCGTCATGCCCAGCGTGCCCGTCGGGGTCGGGGCGAGCTGGCTGTCGACCACGTTGTTCGAGTAGATGCCGCGGGCATACATCTCGACGTGATCGTTGATCTCGTACGTGGCGAAGCCCGAGATCATGTGACGTTCCTGCGGCAGTTGCAGGTAGTTGGTCGGCGCGTAGTTGTACGGCGACCAGGCAACCGGGTTGCCGTTCGCGTCACTGGTGACGTCGAAGGCCGAACCGGCGGCCGGACGAATACGGGTCGTCGGGATGTTGGACGAACCGCCCGGATAGTAGGTCGTGGAGCCCGGACCGTTGGACCACCAGGCCTGCTTGGAGAACTCGCGCGAGCCCTGGAAGACGGCTTCACGGTTGGTGTAGCCGAAGGACAGCACGGCGTTACCGCGGCCATTGTCGAAGTTGCCGCCGACGGTCACGGACACGTCGGTGATCGCAGCGTCACCCTCTTCGAGCGAGAACTCGTGGGAGGTGGACACTTCGACGCCTTCGAAGTCGTCGCGCAGGATGAAGTTCACAACACCGGCGACAGCGTCCGAACCGTAAACGGCCGAAGCACCACCGGTCACGACGTCGACGCGCTCGACCATGGCAGCCGGGATGTTGTTCAGGTCGACGACCTGGGCAGCACCGGAGCCGACGAAGCGCTGGCCGTCAACGAGGACCAGGGTACGGGTCGTGCCGAGGCCGCGCAGCGAGACCGTGGCGGTACCGTTACCCGGGTTGTTCGACGTGGCGTCGAAAGCCGGGATGAGCTGCGGCAGCGTGTTCAGCAGGTCTTCGGTGTTGACGACGTTGTTGAGCTCGAACAGCTCTTCGTCCACCGAGGTGATCGGGCTCGGGGCCACCGTGTCGGTGCGCTGAATGCGCGAACCGGTGATGACGACGACATCGTCATCCGCATCTTGGGCCATCGCCGGCGCGGCTACAGCCAGGCCACCGATGAGCGTGCTCGCCATGAGGCAAGCCTTCAAGGAAGTCGGTCTCACTCTAAATCCCTCCGAGTAAGGTTGTAATGGGAAGGCCGCCCACACTTGGCGTCAGGCAGTATCCCCCGGCTCGGCGGAGCTCACGATTCTCCGCCTTATCTGCAAGGTACCCATGCAGAATGCGAAGGGTCAATGACACACGTCCGTCACATCCCCGTGCCAAGCGTCATTCACGCTGCACTGTTGCCCAATTGCCGCAGGCCTTTCGACAAGACCTGATTTTACCAAGCCTTTTCAGACGAGGTAGGCGTTACAATACACCGTACAAATAGCTATTCCGGGAGCAGATCGAACGGCGCCGTAACGCGCAGATCCTCGCTCTCGAACGGCTCGACACCGTGCCACATGTAGGAGGGAAAGAAGATCGCTGCGCCGGCCTCGGGGCGGATGTAGCGTTCTGCCGGAAGGTCGAGACCAGGCAAGCCCGGAGCCCCCAGTCGAAGCCAGCCGGCACGCTCGCCGCGCAGCACCGTCTCCGGAACGTGGACGTAGTAGCTCGCACTGATCCATCCGGCTGGATGGATATGATCGACGTGGCCCCCCCCGGAACGCAACCTGACAGACCAGGCACCGGTCAGTTTGAGCCGGTCGGACTTTCGCGCAAGAAAGGGGTGGTCGGGATCATCCGGCAGTTCGGCGACAAAACGCTGTGCGGCAGCCTGCAATGCCCGCGCCAGTGCCTGGATGACCGGATCGTCATTGTCCCACAGGCGCCCGGGCGACTGGGTGCCACCGAACAGGGTCTGCTCGATCGGCTGGGCCTGGGTAGCATGAAGCGCTGCGATGCGCTCGGCGAGAGCCTCGTTGAATGCGTCAAGCGATGCGAAACCGGCCGGAGTATCGATGAACCGCTTCGCGGTAAGCCGGTCGTAATCATACAGGCGCGTATAACGATCATCGCCGGCGCAGCGCCAAGCCGTCGCCTGCAGGGCGACATGCTTTTGAAGATGCTCCGCCGGCGGGCTGGCACGAAGCGCGTCGACCGCGTCGTCGATCTGCCCGTGCATGAGGCACGCCTCGACCAGCTGGTGCCGTATCTCGAAATCGCCTCCGCCGCTCGCGGCGAGGGCGGCGTGGAGGTCCTCAAGACCCGCCTCCCCGTCACCCTGCTTGCTCCGGATTTCCCCGCGCAACGCCAGGGCACGCACGTGTGCCGGCTCCCTTTCCAGCGCGATTTCAAGCGCTTCGAGCGCGTCGGCAGGATAGCCGGTTCGCACGAGCACGCGCGCTTTGGTATAAGCCAGTTCGGGATCCGGCTGGCCTGCCAGAACGGAGTCCAGTGCAGCGGTCGCGCCGCGTCCCTCTCCCAGCTCCCAGAGCAAGCTCGCCAGGTCCCTGTGGATATCCGCCCGCAAGGGCGCACACCGCGAGGCCTGCCAGTAGGCTTCCCTTGCTTCGGCGGAACGTCCGAGCGTGCGCAAGGTATGGCCCCGCTGGAAGTGCGCCTCCGCCTGGCGCGGTGCCAGCCGGCAGGCCACGTCGAGGTCCTGCAGGGAATCCGCTAGCCGGTTGACCGACCGCAGCACGCTGCCGCGGTTGATGCGCGGCGTCACCGCAGAGGGATTTGCCTTGATGGCGCGCGAGTAGAAGTCCAGCGCGCCCGTCTCGTCGCCGGCCCGCGAGCGCAGATTACCCAGCCCGTTGAGCGCCGACACACTGTCCGGCACGGCTTTCAGGACGTCGCCGAAAGCCGTCTCCGCCGCATCGCTTTCGCCCAGATCCGACAACGTGATAGCCAGGTTGGTCATCGCGTCAGCAAAATCCGGCTTGCGCGCCAAGGCCGTCCGGTAGGCTTCCACAGCGCCGGCGAGATCCCCCGCCCTGCGTTTGAGATTTCCCAGATTGCTGAGGACGGCAAACGGCTGCGGATGCCGCCCTGCCGCAGACTCCAGATCCGCAATGCCGGCAGCAAACCGGCCCAGCCGGCCGCGGACCACGCCGCGAAGATGCAGGGCCTCGACATCATCCGGCCGCACCGCGATCACGGCGTCCAGCCTGGCCTCTGCCTCTGCAGCCCGGCCGCTTTGCAGCAGCTGCATCGCGAACTGGAGATCGGCGCTCATGACCCGTTCCGCAAACGGCCGCCGGACAGGACCCGCCGCATCATTCCGCCCAGCCCGGGCTTCGGGGCCGGCGCGTCCGGATCGGGCAAGACGTCACTGTCGCTTTCCACCCACATACCGGTCTCATTGTCTACGCATAAGCGCGACAAGGCGTCATCAAACGGGCTCAGGAATGTCGCGTAGGGCGAGGTCGAGTCCAGGTGCTCTTTCGACGGCGGCCGCCGGACCTGGGTCGCGCTGAACGTCATCACCGTGCGCTCGACATCGTAGTATTCGAGGCATTTCCGGCTCCATGCCAGACCGCACCGCGCGAGCACAAAACGCAGCCGCGCCTCGAAGTCACCGACCAGCGTCTCGTATTGCAGGGGCGTGACGTGGTCGGGGTAGGTTTTCGCCCAATGCGCGCCCAGCCGCGCCTGGAGTGCATAGTAATGCGCGATATCGTCGAGGTCGTGTGCGAACGGCCACATGCGCGAGAAATTGCGCCGGTAGATCGAGAATGCCACCTCCACCGGCTTGCGGCGGATATGGATGACCGGCGCCTTGGGGAACATCTGGCGGATCAGGCCGACGGCCAGGAAATTCGCCGGCTGTTTGTCGGTCACGAAAGGCGTGCCCGTGAGACCGTATTCGCGATATTGCGACAGGTAGCGCTCGCGCCAGGGTGCCAGCACCTCCTCGGGAATCTCGCCACCGGACCAGCCGGCCTCGCGGGCCCAGCGGATGAAGGCCTCGAACAGGACCGGCATCATGCTCAGCTCACCGCCGGCCTGCACGTCGTCATGGGCGGCAATGGCGGCCTCGATGAGTGTCGTGCCGGAGCGCGGCATGCCGACGATGAAGATGGGGGCCTGCTCAAGCGTCGGGGACGGTCTGGCGACCGGTCCTGCAAACACCTGTGTCAGCCACCCGGTGCGCCGCTCCTGCTCGGCGCGGTCATAGGCCGACACGACGGCGCCGTTGTGCTGGAGTTTCTTGGTATCATTGGCCCGCGACCAGGCCGCAAAGGCGGCCTCTCGCTGACCGCGCCGGTGCCGGGCATCGCCCAGTGCGAACAGACCGATCGACAACCGGTCAGCCGGCATGCCGGGCTTGACGGTTTCGGCCTCCAGCCGTTCGACTTCCTCGTCGGTCAGGCGGCCGCCGGACACTTCGGACAACTGGCCATAGGCCTCGAAATTCCCGGGATCGATGGCGAGCGTGCGCCGGCACATCTCGATCGCCTTGTCCTGCTCGCCGCGGAAAGTGTGGATGCGGGCGAGCCCGAAACAGGCCTCAGCGCAGTCGGGATCGAGCAACAACGCCTTGTCGAAGGCGGCGCGGGCCCCGTCGATATCGCGGGCACCGAGGGTCAGCCGGCCCAGCGCCGCCCAATTGCCGGCATTGTCCGGCTCGGCATCGACCACGGGGCAGTAGATCCGGATCGCCTTGCGGTAATAGCCCTGCTGACCCAGGCCCATGGCCAGCGCCCCGCGCGCTTCCATGTCCTGCGGGTCCAGCGCATGCCAGGCCTCGGCGGCTGCCGTCAACGCGGAGAAGTCACCCGCAAACCGGGCAAGATCGGAGCGCAGGCGCAACACATCCAGGGAACCGGCAAGCCCTTCGGCCTCGGCCGTGTCGAGTGCCGCAGCGGCCGCATCGAGCCGCTTGCACTCCAGCTCAGCACCGGCCAGTCGCAGCGCGACGTGCGGCCGGGCCGGATGGCCGGCATCGGCAACAGCCAGCGCCTTGTCAAGCGCTCGCGCGGCAGTCTCGAAATCCCCGGCCCGTCCGGCCAGATCGCCATAGCGTCCCCAGACATCAAACCGGTCGGGCGACAACTCGCTCGCCCTGCGCGCAGCAGTCAGCGCGGCGGGAAGATCGCCTTCAGCCTCGTGAAGGATGGAGCGGTAAAGCGGAACCAGGCCGAGACCGGGATCGGCCTCTCCGGCCTTGTCGAGCCAGTCGCGGCCGGCAGCAAGATTGCCGGTTTCGACGGCACAGACCCCCAGCAGGGCCATGGCCCCGGCATCGCCGGGCCGATCCGCGAGCACCGCCTCGCACAGGGCGCAGGCGCCGTTAAAATCATTGGCCAGGCGCAACTGCCCGGCTTGGTCCAGCCGCGTGTCCTGCATCACGTTTCCCGGTATGGCGGATCGTTCCGGAACCAGCCGGTGATCTGGTGCCGCGCGCCACCGGCGAAAGGCGAGACGGCGCTGACGGAATGGATGCGCCGGCCGTCAAAAATCGACAGCACATTGAACCGCGGCAGGAAGGCGCGGCTGATGTCCAGATTGTCGTCGAGCAGCATCAGGAGACCACCCCAGTCGGGCTGCCAGTTGCGCGTGAAGCCCAGCGTGTAGGCGGCCACACGTTCCTTGTCGTGACCTTCGTCGATATGCCGCGTCAGGAAATGACCCCGCGCATAGCGGGTCGCCTGGGCATCGGCCTTGGTCACCAGCGGCGCCCCGGTCACGGTCTTGCCCAGTTCGAGGAACTCCGGCGAATTGATGAACTCGGTGAGCTGGTGGATCGGATGCCCGGCATCCCAGCCAGACGTGTAGGCCTCGATCATCGGATAGCTGTCGTAGAGATAGCCGTAATTATCCCGCGCCCGCTCCATGACCCGGCCGATCTTCGCACCGATGGCCTGCCGCCCCATCGCAGCAATATCCTGCTGGGTCAGCTTGGCAACGCGTTCCCCGCCCGGCGCGGACGGATCGGCCTCGGCAAAGACGAGCCGCCAGTTCAGGGTGCGCGCCAGAAGATTTTCAATGTGCTCGGCAAGGGCCGGCTCGAACACATCGGGGATCCGGACAAGCCTGTCGCGCGCATAGATCTCCGCCCATTTCTGCGCATCGAGCGCGGGGTTCAGTCTCAGTTCGAGCGTTTCAGCCATGATCGCGGATACTTCCTCAGCCCAGGGCCAAAGTGGTACCGGCGCCCCCGGAGCGTGTCCATACGACGGCCTGTCATGCGACAGCGCACCGCAGTCCGGCACAGCACCCGCTACAGGCACAAACAAAAACGGCGGACCCGAAGGCCCGCCGTTTCAGCATGGGTATGGATCGAACGATTACTCGACGATCTTGGAAACAACACCGGCGCCGACGGTCCGGCCGCCTTCACGGATAGCGAAGCGCAGCTTCTCTTCCATGGCGATCGGCGTGATCAGCTCGACATTCATTTCCACATTATCGCCCGGCATCACCATCTCGGTGCCTTCCTTCAGCGTCACGACGCCGGTCACGTCGGTCGTGCGGAAGTAGAATTGCGGACGGTAGTTCGTGAAGAACGGCGTGTGACGGCCACCCTCTTCCTTCG
>JAZAHA010000049.1:0-202132 GCA_036231565.1 Pseudomonadota bacterium | reverse complement strand
CCGTAGCCTTGGCGAAGGAGGGGTCGAAGGGGCGGCGCGAAGCGCCGGAGGACAGCAGAGCCTCGCTCCGCCATTCCGCCGCGTGCCGCGGCGGCCCCTCCCCCGCTTCGCGGGTCCCCCTCCCCATGAAATGGGGAGGAAAGAAAAAGCCCCGGCCTTCCGACCGGGGCTTTGCATGTCAGCGTCGAGCTTTGACCTAGGCGTCCGGGCCGGCGCGTTCGATCGACTCGAGGATCAGCTGGCGGGCCTTGGCGCTGTCGCCCCAGCCGGTCACCTTCACCCATTTGTTGGGCTCGAGATCCTTGTAGTGCTCGAAGAAGTGCTTGATGCGCATCAGCTGCGGCTGGGCGACATCGCCATATTCCCTGATCTCGTCATAGAGCGGCGACAGCTTGTGGTGCGGCACGCAGAGGATCTTCTCGTCCAGACCGCTCTCGTCTTCCATCATCAGCACGCCGATCGGGCGGGCGCGCACGACGCAGCCCGGCACCAGCGTGGTGTGACCGATGATCATGACGTCGATCGGATCGCCGTCCTCGGACAGGGTGTGCGGCATGAAACCGTAATTGCACGGATAGCTCATCGGCGTGTGCAGATAGCGGTCGACGAAGAGCGTACCGGCGTCCTTGTCCATCTCGTATTTGACGGGCTGGCCGCCCACCGGGACTTCGATGATGACGTTGATGTCCTCGGGCGGGTTCTCACCCGCGGAGATTTTGTCGATCCGCATCGCATGCTCCTTACGGCCGGTCGATCGGGGCCAGACGGACACGCCGGCAAGCCGGCGCGCGAGGCCACGAAAAAAACTGGCGACCTCTTACGCTGTTCCCGGGCCGGAACCAATGCCTGTGCTGCACTGCAATACAGGTTTTTCGTCAGGCCGAGCGGCTTTCATTGGCCGGGGTCAGACGGACGCGTTCCCGCTTGACCACTTCCTCGCCGCGCAGGTGCACGAAATACCCGCGCTCGGCCTCCCAGGCCGCCAGCAGACGGGCTGCCACGACCGATCCGGTGGCCTTCGCATGGGCCTCGATCAGCGCCAGGCATCGCTGTTCGGCCTGACCTTCCAGATCGAAGGCCAGCACGGTTTCCGGGTTGAGCCGGGCATCGAGCCGCCGGTCGGGATCATAGACGAAAGCATCGCCGCCCGTCATGCCGGCCGCGAAATTATCGCCCACCGGACCGAGGATCACGGCCGTGCCGCCGGTCATGTATTCGCAGCCATTTGTGCCGCAGCCCTCGACCACTGTCTCGGCGCCGGAATTGCGCACGGCAAAGCGCTGGCCGGCCCGGCCCGCCGCGAACAGGCGGCCGGAGGTGGCGCCGTAAAGACAGGTATTGCCGATGATGGCGTGGGCCTCGTTGGCCGGGCTGGACCCGCCATAGGGCCGCACGATCAGGGTCGCGCCGGACAGGCCCTTGCCGACATAGTCATTGGCATCGCCATCAAGCTCGATCCGCAGACCGCGGGCCGCGAACGCGCCCAGCGACTGGCCGGCCGAGCCGCGCAGGCGCAGGGTCAGGTGATCCTCGCCCAGACCCTCCGGGCCGAAGCGCGTGATGATTTCCGACGAGGTGCGCGTACCGACCGTGCGGTCGGTATTCTTCACGCCATAGTCCAGCTGCATCTTCTCGCCGCGGTCGAAGGCCGGAGCAGCATCGGTGATGATCTGCTCGTCCAGGCTGGGCGTGACCGCATTGCGCTGGCTGCGGGTCGAGCGGGCAGGCCGCTCCACCGCATCGGCGCGCGACATGATCAGCGACAGGTCGAGATCGTCCAGCGATTCCGAGCCGCGCGAGACCTGGGCGAGCAGATCCGAGCGTCCGATCACGTCTTCCAGCGAGGCCGCGCCAAGACCGGACAGGATCTCGCGCACATCCTGCGCCAGGAAAGTCATCAGATTGACCACATGGTCCGGGAAACCGCCGAAGCGCGCGCGCAGGTCCTCGTCCTGGGTGCACACCCCGACCGGGCAGGTATTGGAATGGCACTGGCGCACCATCAGACAGCCCAGCGCCAGGAGCGAAGCGGTGCCGATGCCGAATTCCTCGGCGCCGAGCATGGCGGCAATCACCACATCGCGGCCGGTGCGGATCCCGCCATCGGCCCGCAGGGTGACGCGCTCGCGCAGCCCGTTCAGCGACAGCATCTGGTGCGCCTCGGCGAGGCCCAGTTCCAGCGGTCCGCCGGCAAACTTGATCGAGGTCAGCGCCGCAGCACCGGTCCCGCCGACCGAGCCGGAAATGTTGATGATGTCGGCATTCGCCTTGGCAACACCCGCCGCGACGGCGCCGACGCCGGCGGCCGCCACCAGTTTCACACCGACCCGCGCCTTCGGATTGATCTGCTTGAGATCATAGATCAGCTGCGCCAGGTCCTCGATGGAATAGATGTCGTGGTGTGGCGGCGGCGAGATCAGGCTGACGCCCGGTGTCGCATGCCGCATGCGGGCGATGAATTCGGTCACCTTGAAGCCGGGCAATTGCCCGCCCTCGCCGGGCTTGGCGCCCTGGGCAACCTTGATCTCGAACTCGCGGCACTGGTTGAGATATTCCGCGGTCACACCGAAACGGCCCGAAGCGATCTGCTTGACCGCCGAATTCATGTTGTCGCCATTGGGCAGCGGCTTGTAGCGGACCGGGTCCTCGCCGCCCTCGCCGGACACCGACTTCGCGCCGATCCGGTTCATCGCCACATTCAGCGCGCCATGCGCTTCCGGCGACAGGGCGCCCAGCGACATGCCCGGCGTCACGAAACGCCGGCGGATGCCATTGATGGATTCCACCCGGTCGAGCCCGATGCCCGGCCCCAGCGGACGCATGTCGATCAGATCGCGCAGATGGACCGGCCCCTGGGCGGTAACCGCTTCGCGATAGCGGCCCCAGGCCGAAACGTCGTTTTCCTTCACGGCGGTCTGCAGCTCGGTGATCACCCGCGCCGACAGGGCGTGCCGGTCGCCGGCGGCGCGCTGACGGTAGAAGCCGCCGATCGGCAGGCGCGCTGCGCCCGACCAGGCCTTGCGGTGCAGATCGACCGTGCGCACTTCCAGGCCCGGCAGGCCGATGCCGGAAATACGGCTGACCACGCCCGGCAGATAGGCTTCCACCAGGGCACGCGACAGGCCGAGCACCTCGAAATTGCAGCCCCCGCGATAGGAGGAGATGATCGAGATGCCCATCTTGGACAGGATTTTCAGAAGGCCCCCATCCAGCGCATCCTTCAGCCGGCGCGCCCGGCCCTGGGCCCAGGGATCGCCGCCCACGGTCTCGCGCCCCGCGGTAACCGTGTCGAAGGCGAGATAGGGGTTCACCGTCGTTGCGCCCAGGCCGACCAGCACGGCGGCATAATGGGAGTCGAAACACTCCGCCGAGCGCACATTGATCGAGCAGAAATTGCGCAGCCCCTCGCGGGTCAGCGTGGAATGCACCGCGCCGGCCACCAGGATCATCGGCAGCGCCGCGCGTCTGTCGTCCTGGCGGTGATCGGTCAGCACCAGGTGGGCCGCGCCGTCGCGCACGGCGGCGACGGCTTCGGCGATCACACCGTCCAGTGCCTTGCGCAGGGTCTGGCCGTCGCCCGTCGCACCCTCGACCGGCAACAGGCAGTCGATCTCCTTGACCGCGCCGCCCATATGCTCGCGCCAGCGCTCATAGGCGCCATTGGTCAGGATCGGGCTGTCGAGCACCAGCACGCTGGCGCGCGCCTCGCCCTGGGCGAGGATATTGCCGAGATTGCGGAAGCGGGTCTTCAGCCCCATCACCCGGCCTTCGCGCAGCGGGTCGATCGGCGGGTTGGTGACCTGGGAGAAATTCTGCCGGAAGAAGTGGGAGAGCGGCCGGTAGTTTTCCGACAGCACGGCCAGCGGCGCATCATCGCCCATCGAGCCGACGGCTTCCTTGCCGTCCTCGGCCATGGCGTTCAGCACCAGCTCGATCCCCTCGAAGGAGAAGCCGGCGGCCGCCTGGCGGCGCGTGCGCTCGTCATCGCTGTAGGCCTGTGGCTCGGCGCCCGGGCCGATCACCGGCTCGATGTCCTCCATCTCGCCCAGCCAGCGCGCATAGGGATGCTGCTCGCTCAGCTCGTCGAGGATTTCCTGCTCGCGGTAGAAGCGGCCGTTCTCGATATCCAGCGCGATCAGCCGGCCCGGCGTGATCGAGCCGCGCTCGACCACTTTGGCCTGGTCGATCGGCGCCATGCCGGTCTCCGACCCGGCGACCAGTATCCCGTCCTGGGTCGTCGCATAGCGCATCGGCCGCAGCCCGTTGCGGTCCATGCCGGCGATGGCCCAGCGCCCGTCGAAGGCGGCGATCGCAGCCGGCCCGTCCCAGGGCTCCATCACAGCATTGCAGTATTCATACATGCGCGCCCAGCCTTCCGGCATGACATCGGCACGCTTGGACCAGGCCTCGGGGATAAGGATGGTCTTGGTCATCGGCGCCGAGCGTCCGGCCCGCACCAGGATCTCGAAGGCCTGGTCGAGCGCGGCGCTGTCCGACGCGCCGGGCTGGATCACCGGCCGCACGTCGCGCTCCTCGCCCGGGAAGGCGGTCTCGGCGATGTGGATCTCGTGGCTCTTCATCCAGTTGGTATTGCCGCGGATCGTGTTGATCTCGCCATTGTGCGCCAGCATGCGGAAGGGCTGGGCCAAGCGCCATTCCGGGAAGGTGTTGGTGGAGTAGCGCTGGTGGAAAATGGCAAAGGGCGAGACGAAGTCCCGGTGCCGCAGATCGTGGAAGAAACCGTCAATGTCCTGGGCGCGGAACAGGCCCTTGTAGATCACGTCGCGCGAGGACAGGGAGCAGACATAGAGGTCGCGCAGATTCTCCTCACGCGCACGCCGCTCGATACGCCGGCGCACGATGTAGAGCATGCGCTCGACCGTATCGATGTCGCGGCCGCGCGGATCACGGAACAGCACCTGCTCGATTTCCGGCAGGGTGGCGCGCGCCTTGTCGCCCAGCACGGACGTGTCAACCGGCGGCTGGCGCCAGCCGTAGAAGGCAAACCCCTCGCGCAGGATTTCCGCCTCGATGATCGCGCGGGCGCGTTCGCGGGCGCCGAAATCCGTGCGCGGCAGGAAGACCATGCCGACGATGACATCGCCGCGTTCCGGCTCGTGACCGGTGCGGGCCACGGCCGCCTTGAAGAAATCCTGGGGCACGCCGACGCGCAGGCCGGCGCCGTCGCCGGTGCGCCCGTCGGCATCGACCGCGCCGCGGTGCCAGACCGATTTCAGGGCGTCGATGGCCAGTTCCACGATATCCCGGCGGGCACGGCCCTGCATGTCGGCGATCAGGCCGACGCCGCAGGCATCGCGCTCGTCTTCCGGACGCCACAGACCCGTGCTTTCGAGCAGGGACAAGCCGGCCCGCGTGCGGGCCTCATTCCAGGTTTGGTGTGTCATTCGGCAGCTCCCAGAACCTGAAGGCGGTTCGACAGATAGCTCTCGATCGAGCGGGCGGCATCCATGCCGTCGCGGATCGCCCAGACGACGAGCGAGGCGCCGCGATGCAGGTCGCCGGCGACGAAGACGCCGTCCAGGCTGGTCATCTTGGTGGCCATATCGCCATCGATCCGGCCATCCCGGTGGGTTTCCAGATCCGGCGCCTGGAACAGCGCCGGAATGTCTTCCGGCGAAAAGCCCAGGGCCGAGATCACCATGTCGGCGCCGACATCGAAGGTGCGGCCCGGTTCCGGCTCCGGTGCGCGGCGGCCGGACACGTCCGGTGCGCCCAGGCGCATGCCCTGCACGCGCACAGCGGTGATGGCCTCGCCCTTGGTCAGCACGGCGAGCGGCGAGGACAGCCATTCGAAAACGACGCCCTCTTCCTCGGCATGCTTCACCTCGCGGGCCGAGCCCGGCATGTTCTCGCGATCGCGGCGATAGAGACATGTCACGGAAGCCGCACCCTGGCGCACGGCCGTGCGCACGCAGTCCATCGCCGTATCGCCGCCGCCGATCACCACGACGCGCTTGCCCTTCGCCGACAGGCGGTCATCGCTGTCGGGCGCATCGCCCAGATCATTGCGGTTGGAGCGGGTGAGATAGTCCAGCGCCGCGATGACACCATCGCCCGCACCCGGACAGGTCAGCTGCCGCGCGGCATAGACGCCGGTCGCCAGCAGCACCGCATGATGTTCATCCCGCAGATCGGCCAGCGTCGCATCGCGGCCGACCTCGAAACCGGTACGGATATCCACGCCGGCCTCGGTCAGCCGGTCGAGCCGGCGCTGCACGACGGCCTTGTCCAGCTTGAAGCCGGGAATGCCGTACATCAAAAGCCCGCCGGCGCGGTCGGAGCGCTCATAGACCGTCACCGCATAACCGGCCTCGCACAGCTTTTCCGCGGCCGCCAGGCCCGCCGGGCCGGACCCGACAATGCCGACGCTTGCGCCGCGCGGTGCGCCCGGACGGATCGGCTTCACCCAGCCTTCCTGCCAGGCCGTGTCGGTGATGTATTGCTCGACCGCGCCGATGGTCACGGCACCATGGCCGGACTTCTCCACCACGCAGGAGCCTTCGCACAGACGGTCCTGCGGGCAGATGCGGCCGCAGATTTCCGGCATGGTCGAGGTGGCCGATGATATCTCGTAGGCCTCTTCCAGCCGCCCCTCGCCCGCCAGCATCAGCCAGTCGGGGATGTTGTTGTGCAGCGGACAGCCGGACTGGCAGAAGGGAATGCCGCATTGCGAACACCGCGACGCCTGGTCCTTCGCCTTCACAGGGTCGAACGGACGGTAGATCTCGTTGAAATCCTGCCGTCTTTCCGCCTCGGAACGCTTTTCCGGATAGGCCTGGTCGATGTCTACAAATCTCAGCAAGCGATGCCCCTCATCTGGCCACGAATTCGCTAGTGCAGCACAGACCTCGCCGCCGCACAAGATGGCGACCACGCGACCTTTTAGCACTTTTTGCCCGATATCCCGATTTGAAGGGATGCTTATGCCTTGTCAGAAACGCAGCGGCACATCAACTGCAATTTTATTCCCCGACCCTGTCGGCAGCGCTGCAGCGCAACACAAGATGGTTGGACGATCTCCCGGTCACAGAGAACATTCGTTGAAACTTATCCCCGGTCACACCAGATCATGCGAGAATGGCGGTGCGCGCCGGAAAATCCTTCGGCGCGATCACACTTGCCGGAGGACGGCGTGAGACCGGTCGTCAATCTCCGGCGCACCCGATAGGCTCGGGACCGGACACGCAAACCAGGGCGAAAGACACAGGATTTGGACCGCACCCCCGCCTTTATCCCCGCCAGCGAGACGCTGACCGACCGCTTCGGCCGCCGGATCGAGTATCTGCGCCTGTCGGTGACCGACCGCTGCGACCTGCGCTGCGTCTACTGCATGGCGGAGCGGCCCGACTTTCTGCCCAAATCCCAACTTCTGACGCTGGAAGAGCTCACCACCGTCGCGGAAACCTTCATCCGCCGCGGCATCCGGAAAATCCGCATCACCGGCGGCGAGCCTCTCGTCCGGCGCGATGTCGTCCGGCTGATCGAGAATCTCGGCCGCCATGTCGGCAGCGGGCTCGACGAGCTCACCCTGACAACGAACGCAACGCAACTGGAACGTCACGCCAATGCGCTCGCTATGTCGCACCTGTGTCGCATCAATGTATCACTTGATACACTCGATCGTGACAGGTTCGCACGCCTCACCCGGGGCGGCGACATCGCCTGCACACTCAGGGGAATCGAGGCCGCACGACACGCCGGAATCGGCATCAAGATCAACACGGTCGCCCTCAAGAACGAAAACGAGGACGAAATCCCGGCGATGATCGAATGGGCCCATGACCAGGGCTTCGACCTCACCCTGATCGAGGTCATGCCGGTCGGGGATGTGGGATCGGACCGGGCCGACCAATTCCTGCCCCTCACCGTGATCCGCGACCGCCTGGAAGCCCGCTGGACCCTGACCGATCTGCCCGACAGTACAGGCGGTCCGGCGCGCTATGTGCGCATTGCCGAGACCGGCGGGCGGGTCGGCTTCATCACGCCGCTGACCTCGAATTTCTGCGCCGGCTGCAACCGCATCCGCATGACCTGTACCGGCACGCTGCACACCTGCCTCGGCCATGACGACGACCTCGATCTGCGCGGCGCCCTGCGCACCGGCGGGCCCGGTGCCGTCGACCGGCTGATCGACACGGCAATGGCGATCAAGCCGGAAGCGCATGATTTCTCGATTGCACGCGGCATCGCCCCGGCCGTTGCCCGCAACATGGCCCGCACGGGAGGCTGACCGCGCATGCAGATCACCGTCAGATATGTCGCCGCCCTGCGCGACCGGATGGGCCGCTCCGGCGACACGGTCACCCTGCCCGCCGGCGCCGCCGACAGCGAGGCCGTGATCGCCCGTCTGCGCGAAACCGATGCCGCCGCCGAAGCGCTGGCACACCCGTCAGTCCGGCTGATCCTGAACGACGCCATCGTGCCGCGCCCGGCTGTGCTGGCCGACGGCGATATACTGGCCTTCTGCCCGCCCTTCACGGGAGGCTGAGATGACGCGCATCGACACGAACATCATCGACACGGGCATTTTGGAGACCGCCCTCGACCCGGCCGCCGCCCTGGCGCGTCTGGCCGGTGCCGATCTCTCTGCCGGCGGTGTCGCCAGCTTTCTCGGTCAGGTGCGCCAGGAAGACGGGCTGACCGCGCTTGAACTGGAACACTATCCCGGCGTCACCGAACAGGCGCTCGCCCGGATCGCCCGGACCGCTGCCGAGCGCTGGCAGCTGAACCGGGCCGTGATCCATCACCGGGTCGGCCGCATGATACCGGGCGAGCCCATCGTCTTCGTCGGCGCCACAGCGCCCCACCGCCGGGCCGCGCTCGACGCGGTCGGCTATATGATCGACCTTCTCAAGACCGAGGCGCCGTTCTGGAAACGCGTGCATACAACCAGCGGCAGCCACTGGGTCGATGCGGCAGATACCGATCGCCAGGCGGCCGATTTCTGGCTCGACCAGATGGCCAGCGAAGACGCATAGGAGCAAAGAGCACGATGAGCGGACTGACCCATCAGGACAAGGACGGACGCGTGCGCATGGTCGATGTCGGCAACAAGCCCGTCTCGACCCGGCTCGCCATCGCCTCGGCCCGCGTCTTCATGAATGCAGCCGCCTTCACGGCGATCCGCGACGGGGCCGGCCCCAAGGGCGATGCGATCCGGACCGCGGAACTGGCCGGCATCATGGCATCCAAGCGCACCGCCGACCTGATCCCGCTCTGCCACCCCCTGCCCCTCACCCGCGCCCGTGTCGCTATCGAACCGGACGATGATGCACAGGCTTTTCTGGTGCGGGCCGAAGTCGCGACAGACGGCAAGACCGGTGTGGAGATGGAGGCGCTGACGGCCGCCTCCGTGGCCGCGCTGACGCTCTATGACATGGCCAAGGCGCTCGACAAGGCGATCCGCATCACTGACGTCCAGCTGGAGGAAAAGCGTGGCGGCAAGTCCGGCGACTATGTCCGCGGCACCGCAGACTGATCCGCGCCCGACCCCGGCGCGCACCCATGGTGACAGGCGTCCGGCCAGTCGCTAGCGTGAGCGCCGAACAGGGGATCAGGAGACTTCAAGATCATGAAAACCGTTAGCCTTTGGCGCGCCGCCAGCTGCGCGCTCGCCTTCGCCATGGCCCCGGCCGCCCTCGCCCAGGACTGGTCGGAGGAAACCGACGGGCTCGAGCGCCGCGACGGCTTCTTCCCGCTGCATGTCGACACAGGCGACGGCCGCATCCTCGCAGAGCTCTCCGAACAGGAAGACGGCTCGCTGGGCCGCATGATCTACACCGCCCGCCTGACATCCGGCCTCGGCTCCAACCCGGTCGGTCTCGACCGCGGTCTGGGCACGTCGTCCGAGATCCTGCGCTTCTTCCGCGTCAATGACCGCGTCTTCGCCGAGTTCGAAAACACCGGCTACCGCACGCTCGGCGCCGGTCCCGACGAAGCCCGCGCGACCCGCCAATCCTTCGCCCGTTCGGTCATCTGGAGCACCGACATCGTCGCCGAGGACGGCGAGCGCGTGCTGATCGACCTGTCCGGCTTCCTGACCCGCGACCCGGTCGGCACGGCCGGTCAGCTCTCCGATACCGGCCAGGGCAATTTCTCCATCGACAGCGATCGCAGCGCGCCGCTGACCGATCAGACGCTGGCGTTTCCGCTGAATGTCGAAATCGACGCCCTCCTGACCCTGTCCGGCGGTGATCCGGGATCGGAAGTCCGCGCCGTCACACCCGATCCGCGATCGGTGACGCTGACCGTGCACCACTCCTTCTCGGCCCTGCCCGAGGCCGGCCAGGAAATCCGCGTGGCGGATGACCGCTCCGGCGCGATCACGCTCGACTTCTACGACATGGCCGCACCGCTCGACGAACCGGTCCGCCGGTCCTACGCGATCCGGCACCGGCTGGAGCGTGTCGACCCGACGGCCGAGAGCGGCCCTGTGGTCGAACCCATCGTCTACTATCTCGACCGCGGCACACCGCCCCTGATCCGCGACGCCCTCATCGAAGGCGCGTCCTGGTGGGCCGAGGCCTTCGAGGCGGCCGGCTATGAAGACGCTTTCCGGGTCGAGCTCCTGCCCGAAGACGCCCACCCGCTGGATATCCGCTACAACATCATCCAGTGGGTGCACCGCCAGACCCGCGGCTGGTCCTATGGCGCATCGGTTGTCGATCCGCGCACCGGCGAGATCATCAAGGGACATGTCATCCTGGGCAGCCAGCGCGTGCGGCAGGACCGGATGATTTTCGAAGGTCTGCTCGGCGCCGACGGCACCGGCTCCGGCGCGGCGAACGATCCGCTGGAACTGGCCCTGGCCCGCATCCGCCAGCTCTCCGCCCACGAGGTCGGCCACACGATCGGCCTGGCTCACAATTTCGCGGCCTCGGTCTCCGACCGCGCCTCGGTGATGGATTATCCGGCCCCGCTCGTGACACTGGACAGCACCGGCGAGATCGACACCTCGCGCGCCTACGACACCGGCATCGGCGAATGGGACAAGGTGGCGATCACCTGGCTCTATGGCGAGTTCGGCGAGGGCGATACCGAGGCGGCCGCGCTGGACCGCATCCTCACCGAGGCCCGCGCCGACGGCCTGCTCTACATCACCGACCGCCATGCCCGCGGCAATGACAGCGCCCATCCCCAGGCCAATCTGTGGGACAATGGCGCCGACGCGGCGGACAGCCTGACCGAGACCCTTGCCGTCCGCGCAGCCGCGCTCGAGGCTTTCGGACCGCATGTGCTCGCCGAGGGCCTGCCCGCCAGCTCGCTGCGCGATGTGTTCTCGCCGATCTATCTCTACCATCGCTACCAGGCCGAGGCCGCGGCCAAGGCGATCGGCGGCGTGGTGTTCGACTATGAGCTCAACAGCGGCAGCCAGAACGGGCTGCGACCGGTCGCAGCAGCCGACCAGCGCCGCGCTGTGGACGCCCTCATGGCAACACTCGACCCGCAGACACTGGACATCTCCGACCGGGTTCTGGCGCTGATGGCTCCGTCGCCCTTCTCCGACTATGACGCCGCCGCGACCCGCGAACTGTTCGACAGCCCGGCCTATCCGGCCTTCAGCCGCACGGCTGCCGCAGCAGCCGCCGCGCGGATCACCCTCGACGCCATGCTGGCACCTGGCCGCATGGCCCGTCTCGCCGACCAGCACGCGCGCGACAGCGGACAGATGTCGCCGGCAGGCCTGTTCGACCGCATCGAAGCGCAGGTCATGCAGACCCCGCGCGGGGAAGCCGGCCGCCTGCAGCCGGTCCGCTTTGCCATCCAGACCGAGTATGCCGACCAGCTGCTCGACCTGGTCGCCCAGGGCTCGCCGGCCGTCGCTGCACTGGCCCGCCAGCGCCTGGAAGCCCTGGCCGCCGAAGCCCCCGGCCGGCGTGACAGCGACGCCGAGGCGGCGCACCGCCTGTGGCTGGCTCGCGCGATCGAGGCCGGACTGGACCGGTTCGACCGTGGTGAAACGCCCAGCCTGAGCGATACCGATATCCCGCCGGGCAGCCCGATCGGCGCCGACACGTGCTGGCATTGCGACAGCGCCTCGCTGCTGGGACTGGGCGAGTGAAGCCGCTCGGCCCGATCCTGATTGCGACCGCGCTCGTATCGGCGGCGGCCTGCTCACCTGACGCGACACCGCCGGCCCGTCTGGATGTGCAGGTGATTGCCCAGCACAGCGGGACCGATGCCAGCCTGCGCGGTCTCTCAGTCGTCGATGCGCAGACCGCCTGGATCGGCGCCCCCGACGGGCAGGTCCTGCGCACCACCAATGGCGGCGTGAACTGGATGCTGGCGCGCATACCGGGCGCCGAGGGTCTCGACCTGCGCTCGGTGCACGCCTTCAGCGCCGACCGCGCCCTGTTCTTCACGGCGGGACAACCCGCCCGGCTCTACCTGACCGAAGACGGTGGCGCGAGTTTCGAGACGGTCTGGGAAGACCCAACCGGTGAGGCCTTTTTCGACGGGCTGGATTTCTGGAACGATCTTTACGGGATTGCCTTTTCCGATCCGGTCGATGGACGCTTCCTGATCCTGCTGACCGGCGATGGCGGCGAGACCTGGCGGGCCGTCGAGGACGCGCCGGAAGCTCTGGACGGCGAAGCCGGCTTTGCCGCGTCCGACAGCGCCATGGCCCTGACCCCGTCCGGGTGTGCTTTTATCGGTACGGGCGGCGCGGCGACAGCACGCATGCTGCGCAGCTGCGATTTCGGGGAAAGCTGGAGCGTCGCCGATACGCCGCTTGCGGCCGGCCGGTCCAGCGCCGGCGTTTTCTCCATTGATGCGACCGGCGAGCGTATCGTCATCGTCGGCGGTGATTTTGCTGCTGAAGACGGCCGCACCGGCAATTTCGCCTGGTCCGACGATGGCGGCAACAGCTGGGACGGGGCCCTCGAGCCCCCGCTCGGCTACCGCTCGGCCGTCACCCATCTGCCGGGCCATCCGGACGTACTGATCACGACCGGCCCCAATGGCACGGATATTTCCCGCAACAGTGGCGAGATCTGGGTGTCCTGGGATGCGCTGGACGGCCATCACGCGATTGCCTTCACACCGGATGGCACTGCCGGCTGGGCGATTGGCTCCGAAGGACGGATCACGCGGATCGAGCTGGAAACCGCCCCGGACCGGACGGACTGACAGGAAGGGCGGGCAGGACAGTCCTGCCCGCCATCCGCCTTATCCGCCGAAGGATTGCGAGATGGTGGCAAAGACGCCGTCATCACCGCCATCGGACGCGCTGAAATAGCGGATATCCCAGCCGATGTTCTCGAACACCGTGCCGGAGATGCCCAGCTGGTAGTCCTCATAGTCGGCCGAGGACAAGTCGTCGAACCGGCTGGCGCCGACGCGGGCGTCGATCGACACATTGTCGTTGAGCGGCAGGGCCAACCCCATCGATACATACCAGCCCGGACCGATCTCGCCATAGAATTCCGGTGAATAGGCCAGGTTGGCGTCCCATTCGAGCGGGCCGAGCGCATGGCTCACCCCGCCATAGATCTCGAAGAAGTTCTGGCCGTCCGGGCTGTCGGGGTAGGCATAATAGATGCCGCCGATATCGAAGCCGAAGCCACCGGCTTCCCAGCCGTAGCCACCATAGAGGTCCAGCTCCATCGTGGTGTCGTCGGAGAAGTCGACACTGGAGCCCCAGACACCGGCATAGAGTCCGCTTTCAGCAGCGATGTCGAAACCGCCGGAGACCGCGGGGCCGTCGCCGGTCTGGGAAATGCCGCGGAAGACATAATTGGTGGTCAGGGCGACATTGCCTTCAATGGTCTGGGCCGCGACCGGACCGGTCAAAGCGGCAAGGACCAGGGCGGTTGTCAGGAATTTCGCTTTCATCTTGTTACTCCTCGTTGATGTTCAGGCCTTGCTCGGCGGGCCAGCGGCCGGACGCGAGCGCAGCGTCTCGGGTGTGCGCAGCTTGACTGGCGCGGATTTCAGGGACCGCGGCGGTCCGGGTCTGGACCGGAAGGTGTTCGCGGCATCTCGGAACTGGGGTTCGGTCGGGTCGGCCCCGGGCAGACTGGCCGGCTCGGCGACCGTCTGGGTCGCCTCGCCTGCCGGAATCCCCGCTACTCGGCCGGGGCCGGGGGCTTTCCCGGATCGATCGCGGCGAAGATCGAGCCTGCCGGATGCCCCAGCTCGGACAGATCGCCACCGACATTCTCGGCGTCCGGCGACAGGCGGATACCCACCGTGATCTTCAGGATCAGCCAGACCACGAAGCTGGACAGGAAGACGAAGGCACCGATGGCCCCGACGCCGACTGCCTGTCCGAAGAAGGAGGCGTCCGCATTGGTCAGCGGAACCGCCATCGTGCCCCAGATGCCGGCGAAGAGGTGGACCGGAATGGCGCCCACCACGTCGTCAATGCGCACGGCTTCGAGGAATTTGGCACCGAAGGTCGCGATCACCGATCCGACAGCGCCGATGGCAACCGCCTCCAGGATGGTCGGCGTCAGGGGTTCGGCCGTGATCGAGACCAGGCCGGCCAGCGCACCGTTGAGGCAGTAAGCGAGATTGGCCTTGCCGCCGCCGAGCAGCATGGAGAGGAGATACGCTGTCACGACGCCTGCCGCAGCCGCCATATTCGTGTTGGCGAAAATCTGGGAGATAGCGACTGCATCGGCAGCCGAGCCCATCGCAAGCTGGGAAGCCCCGTTGAAACCGAACCAGCCGAACCAGAGGACAAAGGTACCCAGCGTGGCAAGCGGCAGGGATGACGGCACCATCGGTGTCGCGTTCGGACCGAAACGCCCGGTCCGTGCACCCAGCAGGATCGCGCCCGCAAGTGCCGCCCAGCCGCCGGTGGAGTGAACCAGCGTCGACCCGGCGAAGTCGGAGAAGCCGAAATCACTGTCGAGCCAGCCTGCACCCCATTCCCAGGAGCCCTGGATCGGATAGATCACGCCGGTCAGCACCACGACAAAGATGAAGAAGGGGCCGAGCTTGACGCGCTCGGCAATCGTGCCGGACACGATCGAAGCCGCGGTGGCGACAAACACCATCTGGAAGAACCAGTCCGAGGCTGCCGCATAGCCGGTCTCAAGCGAAATCTCGGCGTCGCTGGCAATTTCGGACGGTCCCCAGATCGCCGGCATGCCGAACCAGGGCGTCTCGCCGCCATACATGACCTGATAGCCGACCAGGTAGAACATGAGGCCGGCGATCGAGTAGAGCGCGATATTCTTCAGACAGATCGCCGCGGCGTGCTTGGTGCGGACAAAGCCGACCTCCAGCATCGCGAACCCGGCAGCCATCAGCATGACCAGGAAGCCGCCGATCAGGAAGAGCAGCGTGTTGAAAACGAACGCGGTCTCTTCGGACACCTCGGCCTGGGCCGGCCCGGCGACCAGGGCGCCGGCCGCCAGCGCGACCAGCGCGCCGCCAAGAAGTGTCTTTCGTGTCTTCATTGTGCCAATCATTGGGATCCCCCCGCTCTGGCAACCATCCCTTGAACCGCCTGCGGGTGAGCCTCGCGCACCGGTCGCATGCGGTGAAACCGTTCTTGATTGAACGGTCCGCTTGTTCGACTCGGATCTGACTTGTGCACGAATATTGCGCGCAATGACGAAACCTGTGCCTCGTCGGGCAAGTTGATCCCTACCGCCTTCTGGCGGCGGCGGATCCCATCAACGCGCTCTGTGGTGCGGCCGCGTCATCGCGGCTCGTTGTTTGACAACCCTATGACACCGAATGCTGCACTGCAACATTTTTCTTTTTGGTCGATTAATTGAATTTTTATGGCGCGTAATCAGTCTTTTTCACCGGATTTCGGGAAATTTTCCCGACCCGAGGAAAAGAGCTGGCGGCCAACGCCGCCAGCAGTTCAATCCACAGAGTCGCGACATGATCGGATGCCGCGGGGAAATCAGCGGCCTTTGCCTGAACCGCGGTCAACCGTATTCATGCAATTTTTTTCCACGTCGCTACCATTGCCCGGAATTGAGACAGGCTGCCCGGATTTCGAGCAAGATGAATGGCGCATCAGCTTTCCGGGTGCCTCGGACCGTCCGGACGAGTCAGGATAAAGGTCGCGGATGCGCCCAGAACCAATGCCTGGATGAGCAGCAGGCGCGGGCCAACACCCACAGCCCAGCTGACCAGAAGCGCCACCAGCATGGCCGCGACGGCAAGCAGTTTGGAGCGGCGGTCAATCCCGCCATGCTCGCGCCAGTTCCGGATCATCGGGCCGAAATGCCGGTGATCGACCAGCCAGTCGTGCAGCCGCTGCGAGCCCCGCGCGAAGGCAAAGACCGCCAGAAGGAGGAAGGGCGTGGTCGGCAAAAGGGGAAGCGCGGCACCGGCAATTGCCAGCCCGACGCATAGACCTCCGAATGCCAGCCATACCAAGCGAACCATGATGCGTCAGCCTACCGTGAAGTGCACAATTCTGCGCCTTGAAATTCCATTGCGCAGGAACCCTGCCGTTCGCTGTTTTTTGCTCACACTGACCCCGATATGCGATCTGGTGCAGAAATTTTCCAATCGAGGGGTTGCAATCATGATCGAGTGCGGTCACGCTGCAGCGCAATAGGAAACAGGAATACCCCTGTCATGTCGATGAACGCCATTGCCCAGCCGGTTCTTCCGGCCGCCGCCCTTGAGGGCGCGCGGGCAGGTTCGCTCGGCCTCCTCCTTCTCGTACTCGTACTTATTATCACCCCCATAACGGGAGTGGCGTACGCGCCTGCCGGCTAGGTAAAAACCAGAGCAAAGGCAGACACGAAAAACCCCGCTCCCGGAACATGGGAGCGGGGTTTTTCGTGTTCGCCGCACGGAAAGCTTCGATGACACAGAGTTCGAAAAAAACGTCAGACGCGATCACGAAGGGGCCGGCCCGCGCCGCCGCCCGCGCCATGCTGCGCGCAACCGGCATGCAGGACGCCGACTTCGACAAGCCGATGATCGGCGTCGTGAACACCTGGACCACGGTGACGCCGTGCAACATGCACCTGGCGGACCTGGCGGTTCCGGTGCGCGAGGCCGTGAGTGAAGCCGGCGGCTTCCCCGTCGACTTCAACACGGTCGTGGTCTCCGATGGCATCTCCATGGGGTCCGAAGGCATGCGTGCCTCGCTGATCTCGCGCGAGACCATCGCCGACTCGATCGAGCTGGCGGTGCGCGGGCATTGCCTGGACGGTGTGGTGATCCTGGTCGGCTGCGACAAGACGATCCCGGCTGCTGCGATGGCGCTGGCGCGCATGGATGTGCCCGGCTGCATCCTCTATGGCGGCACCATCATGCCGGGCCGGCTGGGCGAAAAGGACCTGTCCGTCCAGGACGTGTTCGAGGCGATCGGTGCACACGCCGCCGGAACGCTCGACGATGAAGGGCTGAAATCCGTCGAGAAAGCGGCCTGCCCGGGCGCCGGCGCCTGCGGCGGCCAGTTCACCGCCAACACGATGGCGACCATCCTGTCGGTGATGGGCCTGTCGCCGATGGGCGTCAACGACATCCCGGCGCCACACCCGGACAAGCCCGCCGCCGCCGCGCGCTGCGGCAAGCTGGTTGTGGAACTGGCCAAAACGGGCACGCGGCCGCGCCAGTTCGTCAGCCAGGCTTCGCTGCGCAATGCCGCCATCGCGGCCTCCGCCAGCGGCGGCTCGACCAACGCCATCCTGCACCTGGCCGCCATTGCGGCCGAGGCGGGCGAGCCCTTCTCGATCGATATCTTTGACGAGGTCTCCGGCATCGCGCCGGTGATCACCGACCTGAAGCCCGGCGGCCGCTTCCTGGCCCACCACATGTTCCTGGCCGGCGGCACACGCCTGTTTGCCCAGCGCCTGGCCGAGGCCGGCCTGCTGGCCGACACCCCGACCGTGACCGGCCGCAGCCTGCACACGGAGGCCGCCGAAGCGGTCGAGTCCCGGAACCAGCGCGTTATCAAGACCGTCGCGGATCCGGTGAAGCCCGATGGCGGTTTCCGTATCCTCTACGGCGATCTGGCTCCGGAAGGCGCCGTGCTGAAAACCTCCGGCCATTCGCGCACTGCCATGGAAGGCCCGGCTCGCGTGTTCGAGAGCGAGGAAGCCGCCTTCGCCGAAATCGAGAATAACCGCGTGAAGGCCGGCGACATCATCATCATCCGCAATGAGGGCCCAAAGGGCGGCCCCGGCATGCGTGAAATGCTGGGCGTCACCGCGGCCCTGGTAGGCCAGGGTCTGAGCGAAGACGTCGCCCTGATCACCGATGGCCGTTTTTCCGGCGCCTCCAAGGGTTTCGTGATCGGCCATGTCAGCCCCGAAGCGGCTGCCGGAGGCCCGATCGGCCTGATCGAGAATGGCGACATCGTGCGTATCGATGTCGGCGCCCGCCGGATCGATGTCGATGCCGATCTGGCCGCACGCCGCAAGGACTGGGTCCGGCCCGAGCCAAAATCCGTCGGCGGCGTGTTCGCCAAATATGCCGCGCTGGTCTCCTCGGCCTCGCGCGGCGCCGTCACCATTCCGGCCGGGACCGACACTCCGGCCGCCCCGAAATCCACCGACAACGCGACATCCAAGCAGGAGATCACCGCATGACCGCGTCCGCTTCCAAATCGACTTCCCGGCGCGCCGCCTTCGAAGTCGACACCACCGAGTTCAAGTCCAGGCCGATCGCGGTCATCGGCTATGGCAGCCAGGGGCGTGCCCACGCCATGAACCTGAAGGATTCCGGCTGCGACGTGATCGTCGGCGTGCGTTCCGGCGGGGCCGGCGAGAAGAAGGCCAAGGCTGACGGGCTGAAGACGGCAACGCCGGAAGAAGCCACCAAGGCCGCCCATGTGATCGCCATCCTGACCCCGGACATGACGCACGAAGCCGTCTATCGCGAGATGGTCGCGCCGAATCTGGACAAGGGCGATGCCGTCCTGTTCGCCCACGGTTTCTCGGTGCATTTCGGCCGGGTTCATCCCGATCCCGACACCGACATCATCCTCGTCGCGCCGAAGGGGCCGGGCGATCTGGTGCGCCGGGAATACGAGATCGGCCGCGGCGTGCCCTGTCTGTTTGCCATCAACCAGGATGCCACCGGCAAGGCCCGCAACCGGGCGCTGAGCTATACGGCCTGTATCGGCGGTGCGACGGCCGGCGTGATCGAGACGACTTTCGCCGAAGAGACCGAGACCGATCTGTTCGGTGAGCAGGCCGTCCTGTGCGGCGGCACGACCGAGCTGGTGATGGCCGGCTACGAGACGCTGGTCGAGGCCGGTTACCAGCCGGAAGTCGCCTATTTCGAATGCCTGCACGAGCTGAAGCTGATCGTCGACCTGCTCTATGAGGGCGGCATGGCGAAGATGCACGAATTCATCTCGGAGACCGCCATTTATGGCGATCTGCGCTCGGGCCCGCGCGTCATCAATGACGAGACCAAGGCCCGCATGCGCGAGGTTCTCAAGGACATCCAGGACGGCACGTTTGCCCGCGACTGGATCACCGAGAACCAGGCCGGGAAGCCGCAATACCAGGCCTTGCTGCGCAAGGATCTGGAACACCCGATCGAGAAAACCGGTGCCGAACTGCGCGCCGACATGCCGTGGCTGCAGCCCGGCGCCAATACGCACTGACGACAGGAAAGCTCCAGTATCATGACCGCCCTGCCCGCCAATGACAGCCTGACCGAAGCGGAGACCGCTCCGGCGCCCAAGACAGCCAAGCAGACCGGCGCGCACGCCGTCGTACGCACGCTGGAAGCCCTGGGTGTCGAGCGCGTATTCGGCTATCCGGGCGGGGCGATCATGCCGGTCTACGACGCCCTGACCGGCTCGAGCCTGCAGCACATCCTGGTCCGCCATGAACAGGCGGCCGCGTTCGCGGCCGACGCCCAGGCGCGCATCACCGGCAAGGCCGGTGTGTGCCTGGCCACATCCGGTCCCGGCGCAACGAACCTGCTGACCGGCATCGCCAATGCCTACATGGACAGCGTCCCCATGATCATCCTGACGGGCCAAGTCCCGTCGGGCCTGATGGGTACGGACGCCTTCCAGGAAGTCGATGTGTTCGGCATGTCCATGCCGGTCGTGAAACACTCGATCATCATCCGCGATCCCATGCGGATTCCGGAGATGATCGCCGAAGCCTTCGAGATCGCGGAAGGCGGGCGCCCCGGCCCTGTCCTGATCGATCTGCCGAAGGATGTCCTACAAGCCGAGGCGTACCCCACCTTACCCCCAGAGCCTCGGCCTGCAGCAGGGCCGTCCCGTGCCAGTGACGCCGATGTGGCTGCGGCGACGGCCCTGCTGACTCAATCAAAACGCCCCGTTCTCTATATCGGCGGCGGTGTCGCCCTGGGCCGCGCTGTCGACGCGGTCCGGGACTTCATGGGCCGGACCGGCATTCCCGCCGTGGCGACCCTGAAAGGCCTGGGCTGCCCGCACCCCGATGCCGAGAATTTCCTGGGCATGCTGGGCATGCATGGCGGGCGCGCGGCCAATGTCGCCGTGGACGAGTGCGACTTGCTGGTGTGCTGCGGTGCGCGGTTCGACGACCGCGCGACCGGCCGGCTGGACAGTTTCGCCAAGGGTGCCCGCATCATCCACATGGATGCCGACATTGCCGAGATCGGCAAGCTGCGCGCGGCCGATGCGGCAATCGCCGGCGATATTGCCGATGCGCTGGCGCGCATGGATCCGGGCTATCTGGATATCGACCCCTGGCGCGAAACCTGCCGCGAACGCAAGGCACGCCATGCCTTCCGCTATGACGCGCCGGGCAATGGCGTGTTTGCACCGGCCATGCTGAAGGAATTGTCCGAAGCCGCCGGCGACGATTTCATCGCCGCCTGCGATGTCGGCCAGCATCAGATGTGGGTGGCCCAGCATTGCCGCTTCTCGCGTCCGGAATCGCATCTGACCTCCGCCGGTCTGGGTGCCATGGGCTACGGACTGCCCGCCGGCATCGGTGCCGCCATGGAACGCCCCGACGCCAAGGTCGTCACGATCTCGGGCGACGGCTCGATCATGATGAACATCCAGGAGCTGGCGACGGCCCGCCGCTATGGGGTGCTGATCCGGATCCTGTTGCTGGACAATGCCTCTCTGGGCCTGGTGCGCCAGTGGCAGGAATACTTCTTCGACCAGAATTTTTCCGAGATCGATCTCTACGACAATCCGGACTTTACCGAGGTGGCGCACGCCTTCGGCATCGAAGCCTTCACGGTTCACAGCCGGGACGAGGTTCCCGGCGCAATCGACCGCTTGCTGAACGCGCGCGGCCCGATCCTGGCCCATGTGCTGATCGACCCGCGCGAAAACGTCTGGCCGCTGGTGCCGCCGGGCGCATCCAATGCCGACATGATGGAGGACTGATCATGCTCAACACGCTCATCATCGAACTTGCCGAAGCCGAAGGCGCCCTGATGCGCCTCATCGGACTTGTCGAGCGCCGTGGCTACACGATCGGCACGCTGGACAAGAGCGAAGCGCGTGAAGGCCAGTCCACCATCACCCTGCAGGTGACGCCGCGCGATGCGGCACGCCAGCTGGATGTGCTGATCCGCCAGATCGGACGCCTGATGGATGTACGCGCCGTCTTCACCCCGGAAATCGCGGCCGCCGAAGCGGCTCACGCCTCATATCACTGGAGACAGGCATGTCCGCCCCGAAACTGAGCCCCTTACCCAGCAGCCAGCCGGAACGGCTGCACATTTTCGACACGACGCTGCGTGACGGCGAGCAGGCACCCGGCTTCTCCATGACCGCGCCGGAAAAGCTGGAGATGGCGCATCTCCTGGCCAATCTGCGGGTCGACACGATGGAGGCCGGCTTCGCCGCCGCGTCGCCGGGCGATGCGGAAGCCATCCGGCTGATCGCGCAGGAAGTCCGCGGGCCGACAATCTGCTCGCTGGCCCGCGCGACGGAAAAGGATATCGACGCCGCGGCCTATGCGCTGGAACCGGCGCAGCGCAGCCGTCTGCACGTCTTCATCGCCACCAGCCCGATCCATCGCGAGGCCAAGCTGCGCCTGTCGCGCCGCGAGGTTATCCAGACCATAGAGCGCTGTCTGAAACACGCAGCGGGCCGGTTCGACGAGATCGAGTTCTCGGCCGAGGACGCCCTGCGCACAGAACCGGAATTCCTGATCGAGGCCCTGAGCTGTGCCGCCGGAAACGGCGCCGATGTGCTGAATGTGCCCGACACGGTCGGATATTCCGAACCGGACGAGATCTACCGCGTCTTTGCCGACCTGGTGGCCAAGGTGGAGCGACCGGACCATGTGATCTTCTCCGCCCATTGCCACAACGATCTGGGCCTCGCCGTCGCCAACTCTCTGGCCGCCGTGAAAGCCGGCGCACGCCAGGTCGAGTGCGCCATCAACGGTATCGGCGAACGGGCCGGCAATTGCTCGCTGGAAGAGATCGTCATGGCGCTGCAGGTGCGAGCCGACATCTTCCCCGCCGTCAGCCATGCCGACGCGACCCAGATCTGGGCCGCCAGCCAACGCCTGTCCCGCATGACCGGAACCGCCGTTGCCCCGAACAAGGCGATCGTCGGCAAGAATGCCTTTGCCCATGAGGCCGGCATCCACCAGCACGGCATGATTGCCGACCGGCGCACCTATGAGATCATGACCCCGGAGAGCGTCGGCGTTCCCGGTTCCTCGCTGGTGCTGGGCAAGCATTCGGGCAAGCACGCCCTCTCGCAGCGCCTGGCCAAGCTGGGCTATCAGCCCGATCCGGACCGACTGAACGACATCTTCGCCCAGTTCAAGGCCGCGGCCGACCTGCATGGCGAGATCAACGATGCCGATCTGGTCGCCATGATGGAGGGGTATTCGGCCTCCGGTTCGCAATGGACGGTGCTGCGCACCGAGCTGCGCACCACGGCCGGCCGCAAGCCGAAACAATTTGCCCGTATAGAGCTGGAACATCCCGTGCGGGGCCGGATCTCGGACATCGCCTCGGGCGACGGCCCCGTTGCAGCGGCCTTTGCGGCCGTCCAGCGGATCACCGGCACTGATGTCGACATCATCAGCCTGGAAACCCGCATGCGGGCCAATGGCACGGGCCGCGAATTCGTGGCCGATATCGAGGTCGAGATCGACGGCCGCCGCTTTTCCGGCCGGGCCCGCGGACCCGACATCGTAACCGCGGCCATCGACGCCCTTCTGTTCACCCTCGATCGCGGCGAAGCCTACGACCGGGCCGAGGCCAACCAACCCACACCGGCACACGCCGTCTGATCAGGACACCAAGACCATGGCTATTTCCGAAACCGACTTCATCTGGCGCAATGGCGAACTCATTGACTGGCACGAAGCCCAGACCCATGTGCTGAGCCACGCCCTGCATTACGGCACCTCGGTGTTCGAGGGCATCCGCTGTTACGACACGCCGTCCGGCCCGGTGATCTTCCGGCTCACCGACCATATCCGGCGCCTGTTCGATTCCGCGCGCGTCTATCACATGCCGATCCCCTTCACCCAGGAGGAGATCGAAGCGGCCTGCCGCATGGCGGTTCGCGCCAACCATCTCAAGAACGCCTATATCCGGCCCATCGCCTATTTCGGCTATGGCGGGATCGGCGTCCTGCCGGGCAAGGACACCCGTATCGATGTCTGCATCGCGGCCTTCCCCTGGGGCGCCTATCTGGGCGAGGAGGCGCTGTCCAAGGGCGTGAATTGCTGCATCTCCAGCTGGAACCGCGCCGCACCCAACACCATCCCGACCGGCGCCAAGGCCGGCGGCAATTACCTGTCCTCGGTGCTGATCAGCCATGAGGCCCATTCGCGCGGCTTCGACGAAGGCATCGGCCTGGACGTTAACGGCCTGGTGTCCGAAGGCGCCGGCGAGAACATCTTCGTCGTCTCCGACGGTATCATCCGCACACCGCCGACCTCGGCCTCCATCCTGTCCGGCCTGACCCGCGACAGCGTGATCAAGCTGGCCGAGGCAGAAGGCTATGACGTGCGCGAGCAGACCCTGTCGCGCGAAAGCCTCTATGTCGCCGACGAAATCTTCTTCACCGGCACCGCTGCCGAAATCACCCCGGTGCGTTCGGTCGACGGCCATATCGTGCGCTGCGGCGGGCGCGGCCCGGTTGCCGAGAAGATGCAGGAGCGCTTCTTCGGCCTGTTCACCGGCGAGACCCCGGATCATCACGGCTGGCTGCAGCCGGTGCAGGACAATCCGATGGAGGTCCAGCATGTCGCCTGATAGCGGGCGTCCGCGATCCCTGTTCGAGAAGGTCTGGGACGCCCACCTGGTCAAGGCGGAGACGGCCGACACGCCCGCCATGCTCTATGTCGATCTGCACCTGGTGCACGAGGTCACCTCGCCCCAGGCCTTTGCGGTCCTGGCCGGGCGCGGCCTCAAAGTGCGCCGGCCCGACCGCACCCTGGCGACGATCGACCACGCAACGCCAACGCTGGATTTCGCGCCGGGCGAGACACCGCCCTATGCCACCGAGGCTGCCCGCAAACAGGTCGAGACCCTGCAGGCGAATGCGTCGGCGCACGGGATTACCCTGCATGGCTGGGACAGCGAGTATCGCGGTGTGGTGCATGTGATCGGGCCGGAACTGGGGGCGACCCAGCCGGGCATGACGATTGTCTGCGGTGACAGTCATACCGCGACGCATGGTGCATTCGGGGCGCTGGCTTTCGGGATCGGCACGACGGAAGTCGGCCATGTGCTGGCGACGCAATGCCTGTTGCAGCGCAAGCCGAAATCCATGCGGATCACACTGGAAGGCCCCACGGCGCCGGGTGTTTCGGCCAAGGATATCATCCTCGCCGTGATCGCAGAGATCGGTGTGGATGGCGGTACGGGATGCGTGATCGAATATGCCGGCGAGGCAATCGAGGCGCTCGACATGGAGGGCCGGATGACGGTCTGCAACATGTCGATCGAAGCAGGCGCGCGCGCGGGGATGATTGCCGCCGACGAGACCACATTTGCGTGGCTTAAGGGTCGCGAACATGTGCCGTCAGACCCCCGTAAGTGGGACATGGCGGTGACACACTGGTCACATTTCCGCTCCGACCCGGGCGCGCGCTTCGATCATGAGGTCGTGATCGATGCCACCCGGATCCGGCCGATGGTCACCTGGGGCACGGCACCGGATACCGGCATCGCCGTCGACGCCCCGGTTCCGGCCGCGCGCTCGGCCTCCCACAGCCGCGCTCTGGGCTATATGCAGTTCGAGGCGGGCAAGCCGGTTTCCGGCGCGAAGGTCGACCAGGTCTTCATCGGCTCGTGCACCAATTCGCGCATCACAGACCTGCGCGCCGCCGCCGCGATCATGAGCGGACGCCGGGTGGCACCGGGCGTGCGCGCCCTCGTCGTGCCCGGCTCGGTCGCCGTGCGCAAACAGGCCGAGGCGGAAGGGCTGGACAAAATCTTCATCGAGGCCGGCGCGGAGTGGCGCCAGCCGGGCTGTTCCATGTGCATCGCCATGAATGGCGACAAGGGTGAGCCCGGCCAGCTGATCGTCTCCACCTCGAACCGCAATTTCGAGGGCCGCCAGGGTCCCGGCGCGCGCACCGTGCTGGCCAGCCCGGCCACGGCGGCCGCGGCCGCGATCGCCGGCCATGTCATCGACCCGGCGACGCTGATGGAGCCCGCCCATGCCTGAACGCTTCACCACGCTGACCAGCCGCACTTTCGTGATCGACCAGGAAGACATCGACACCGACCAGATCATTCCCGCGCGCTTCCTCACCACGACCTCGCGCGACGGGCTGGGCGACAAGGCCTTCCACGACTGGCGCTATGACAGTGAGGGCAAGCCGCTGGAGACCGTCGCCCTCAACGCGCTGGACACGGAAACCCACCGCATCCTCGTGGCGGGGCGAAATTTCGGCTGCGGCTCCTCGCGCGAGCATGCGCCCTGGGCGCTGCACGATTTCGGCTTCCGCGCCGTCATCTCCTCGGAGATCGCCGACATCTTCCGCTCCAATGCGGCCAAGAACGGCCTCCTGCCGATCCTCGCCCCGAAAGAGGCGCATGACTGGTTGCTGGCCCATCCCGATGTCGAGATCACCATCGACCTTGCCGCCCAGCGCGTCGAGATGGGCAACGGGCCCGGTTTCGGCTTCACGATCGAACCCTTCGCCCGGCACTGCCTGATGGAAGGCACCGACCCGCTCGGCTTCCTCACCGCCAACGAAGACGCCATCACCGCCTACGAGACACAGACCGCATGACCTATCGCATCGTCCTTCTGCCCGGCGACGGGATCGGCCCGGAAATCACCCGCGTCGCCCGCGCCGTCATCGAACGGGCTGCGGCCCTGTCCGGCTTCTCGGTCCAGTTCGAGGAGCACGCGTTCGGCGGCGCCTCGATCGACCGCTATGGCGAACCCCTGACCGACGAGACCCTGGCCGCCTGCCAGGCCGCCGACGCGGTCTTCCTGGGCGCCGTGGGCGGACCCAAATGGGACAAGGCCCCCTCGCGCCCCGAAGCCGGCCTTCTCGCCCTGCGCAAGGCGCTCGGCGTCTATGCCAATCTGAGACCTGCCAGCGTGCACCCCGCGCTGGCGGACAAGTCCCCGCTGCGAGCCGACCTCGTAGCGGGGACGGACCTTCTGATCGTGCGCGAGCTGACCGGCGGCATTTATTTCGGCCGGCGCGAGCGCACGGACAGCCAGGCCGCCGACACCTGCACTTACAGCCGCGCGGAAATCGCCCGCGTCGCCCGCGTCGCCTTCGAACAGGCCCGCCTGCGGCGCGGCCGTCTCACCTCGGTCGACAAGGCCAATGTGCTGGAAACCAGCCGCCTGTGGCGCGAAACCGTCTCGGAGATGGGCGCGCGGGACTATCCCGATATCGCGGTCGACCACATGTATGTCGACGCTGCGGCGATGCACCTCCTGCGCGCCCCGGCCAGTTTCGACGTCATCGTCACCGAGAACATGTTCGGCGACATCCTGTCCGACGAGGCCTCCATGCTGCCCGGCTCGATCGGCCTTTTAGGCTCCGCCTCGCTGGGCGAGGCCCGTCCCGGCATTTTCGAACCCATCCACGGCTCGGCCCCCGACATTGCCGGCCAGGACAAGGCCAACCCGTTCGGCGCCATCGAAGCCGCCGCCCAGCTGCTGGAATCCTTGGGCGAAGCCGACGCCGCCGCCCGCATCCGCAAGGCGGTCAACGCCATGCACGAGGCCGGCGAATGGACGGGCGATCTCGGCGGGGATCTGACGTGTTCAGGCGCCGGGGTGAAGCTGGTGGAGCGGCTGGAGGCGGAGGCTGTGGCGGCCTAGGGCTTACCGGCCCCCTTCGACCTCACCCGGCGCAAGGCCGGCCTCGGCCACTTCCCCCGCTCACGCAGGGGAAGCCTGATCAGGGCTCGCCCCGCGTGCGGGGGAGCTGTCCGCGAAGCGGACTGAGGGGGCGGCGCAAAGCGCCGCGCAGCGCGTCAGCGCGCACGTTTGCTCTTACAGCTCAGCCCGGAAAGGCCATGCTAATCGTCCATCAGCCTGTCGAGGTGGTCGTGCCGCCCCGCATATCGAGGCACTTGGGCAGGGCGATAATTTCCAGCCCAACGCCATCAAGACCTTCACCACGGGAACGCGGGATGTGTAGGTTTCGGTAGTGCGCGGCGTGTGGGTCATTGATCGACGACCTCATATGGCCACCGCCATGAGGTATAGAGGAAGGGCTTTCCTCCTTCCCGGTCGGTTTCTTTTGCCCAGATGCGGAACCTAGTTCCGACCGGATGTTCTCTCCGCATCGCGCGAGAACATTCGACATCCATAGTTGTCGGAAAGGCTTCTCCTTCTACCGGGCGCGCGTGAATTCGAGTGGCCTTTCCCGACTTGACCGCAGAATACGTCTCGACAATGACTTGCTGGTAGTCTTCCCAAGGCTTCGCCATTCCTATTCTCCCCAGACTTTGGCCGAGGCAGAATCGTAGTAGACGATCTCTAGTGGATAGCGGCGCGCCCGCAGCCGCGGCAGACTTTCTGCGCGGCGTTTGATTTCCCGATTTGTCGCACTGCCCGGGTCACCGAAAAGCCCAACATAGAGCTTTGGGAAGCGGGCGCGGGCCAGCCGGGTCAGGATATGATCGTCGTTCGCAGCGAGCGAATGTCCGAAAATGAAGAAGCAAGCATTTTGCTTGGTCGCGTTGGCGTTGAGTTGTTTCAAACCCTGATACAGATAGGCATTGTGCCGGATCTTGGCCTTCTTTTTTGTGCTTGTGCCTTCTGCGACAAAAAGTGGGAAGAATCCGCTTTCAAGTGCCTCACGAGCTTGCTCAACGAGCGGAATACCGGTTCGCACCCACGTGTATTTCTTTAGCTCAGAGCCTGAGTCGAACAAATGCATGGCTCCGTGGAGGAAATGGACTTTTGCGCTATGAGCGCCCGTCTCTCCCTGCCAGACGACGTAGTCGGCACCGGGATCATCTTCCTGATTTCCGAAGCCATCGTTGTTTTCCAATTGAACAGGGTCTGCACCAACGGGCACATCGGTGTGCATCAGCGTCCAGTAAAGCAGCAGGTCGTAGTTCAGAGTGAAAACCTGTCCGCCGGTTCCCAGAAAGTGGGTGAGGAACGAGCGGCATGCATGATACTTCTCGTCGGGAATTATGTTGGGCAAATCAGGATGCTGGCCTGCAATTGTCTGTAAAAGCACTTCCTTGAGCGCGGCAGCATGCTGAAGCATTACATCGGCCGCACCAGCTCCATGCTTGGCGTAAATCGGTGCGATTTTGGCCGCGCTTTCAAGAGATCGGATTGCGAACTCAAAATCGTGTGTGTCCAGCGATTCAAAGACCTCGACCACTTCTGGGCACGCCGAGAAATCCGCCTGGTTGAACAGGGAGCCATAGTGGAAAACATCACCACGGCAGGCGATGCTAAAGCCATTCCCCAGCAACAGATGGCGCCGGGCGAAGCCGGCGGAGTCGACGAGCGCTTCCTCAAAACTCAAGGTCATATTCTTATACCCCCGGGTCGCATCAGCCCGCACCGGCCGTGGCCAGCGGGATCAACCGAGCCACTTGTTGCCTCGCGGTTTCGCCATAACGCAGGCGTTCTGCGCTTCGAGCCTCAGCCGCCATGCGCTTTAGCCGAGCGAGAGCATTGCGTTTCCATTGCGCCGCTGACCAACCCAAATCGAGATTCGGCACACACCGGTAGAAGGCATCCGCGTGATTTTGATATGTGAAGAAGCCAGAAGGCGCGTGCTCGACGATCTGGCGCTCTAGGTCGAATGACTCGAAAGGTCGGTTGGCCGATACGTTCCAGCGTTTCAGTATACGAGAAAGCGGCTTCACAAGGCTTCGATTGTTCTGGTTGGCGGAAATGATTTCTTCGTCAAATCCGTTGGGGTCGGTCCCAATCCACTCTTGATAGTCCTTCGCCTTTGCAGGAATCACGTAAGGCGAGAAAAAGCTTTCGACGGCTGGAACCAGCTCGATCCTAATGTGTCCCATGGATAACTGAATGGTTGGATTAGATTGGCGAATTTCGGAACGCTGGTAACGTTTTTCCACAAAGCGGCGGAGCTGGTCCATGTAGGTTTGCGGCGCGTGGCGCCCGTCTTTGAAACAGACCAGCAAATCGACATCGGACAAAGGATCAGCCATTCGCGGAAGAATTGTCTTCCGGCTGAAAGAACCAAATACGATCGAGTGGGAAACGTCTGAACCAAAATACGTTTGGAGGGCGTTTTGGATGTGCCTCACAGAGGTCTTCACAGTTTCGCGCTCGTCGTCGCGCAGACAACATTGACTGGCGATGGCGGCGAGATGGGCGTTGACGCTCATGCCTGCTCTCCATCCGCACGGTATGCGCCCATGCGCGCGTCGATATCCTTTTTGGCGCGCATGTAGGCCCAGCGCGGAATCCCCGGACCGGTTTCATTCAAATCGTTGCGCTGCTCGGAGGCTGTTTCCAGACGCTGTCGAGCTTCCTCATCGTCCAGGTTCGGGAGGTCTACGGTACGCAGGACGCGAGTACGGTTTTTAAGAGAGCTGTAATGGCGCCCCGCCCGGCCATGCGCTTCAGCGCGCTTTTCAGGGCTGAGAAATGTCGCAAGCCCGGCGAGGAAGGCGGCGAGGAAGGCGAGCGCTGCAGCCACGTATGTATTGTCCACGAATGCCTGCTGCCCCGCGACCGAGGCTACAAGCACGCTGCCGATACCCAGAGCCAGGTGTTTTCGGTTCCATCCTGCCTCGGTGTTGAAGTGCCCCTTGGCCGAGTGGAGCGCATCCTCTTCAATGCGCTCGCATTCTCGGGCTATGGCGGCTTTGCGGTCGCTCATGCGGGCTCCTCCACGCTCAGTCGGCGTTTGCCGGTCAAGAGCTGCTGCATAAGGGCGCGCTTCTCCATCTCCACAACGCTGCGTTTGGCCTCCGGGGGCTGGCCTACCCCGTCGAAGTGGCCCGATAAAATTAGATACAGCCAGAGGGTTCAGTGTGGCTGGAATGCCGATACGAACTCAACGTAAGGCGGCAGGAGCGGCGTTGGCAAGAGCGTTTCAGGAGCCTTTCTTCTAGACAGACCGAGTGTCGTAGAAGCCACGCGACCGGCAGCCACCCTACTCCGACAGTTGCGCCCCAGAGAACCGCAGCGCTTTCGCGCATCAACTGGCCCACCTCTTCCTCGCTCACCCCCGCCGCCAGCAACCGGTTGGTGAGGAGAGCGTGTTCCGACGCGGCGAATGTGGTGGTGCCACCGTAGTCTTAGCCCCTCCGCCCCCATTCCCCCTACTCCAGCTCCACCACAACCCGCGCCTCGGCCCGGTCCAGCACGCCCTGCGACAAGCCTTCCCAGAGCGCGCTGTCCAGGCCGGCGTTTATGATTTCGGCCATGGAGGCGCCGGTGGGGGTGAGGTCTTCTAGGTAGATGATCATCAGCTCCTCGCGCGGATTATCGGGGTCGAGGATGTGTTTCATGGTGGCGTTGATGGTCTCGGCCGGCAGGGTGTAGCCCGCCTCTGCGAGCACGGCGCGCATCATGGCATTATCGGAGCCCGCCTGCGGCACATCGCTCGTGCCCTCGCCGAAGCGGGCACGAGCCAGCCACCTTCCCCCTATTCCGGCAGCTGCTCCCGGAAAAACCGGATTGCATTGCCGCCCATCACCTGGCGCACATCGTCCTCGCTGAGACCGGCCGCGAGCAGGCGGTCGGTGAGGACGGCGTATTCGGATGCGTCGAATGTGGTGGTGATGGTGCCGTCATAGTCGGAGCCGAGGGCGACATGGTCGAGGCCGACCAGGTCGATGGCGGCGATTATGGTGTCGGCGACGCCGGACGGGCTGTCGTCGCAGGTCACGTCTTCCCAGAAACCGATGCCGATCAGCCCGCCTTCCGCGGCGATGGCGCGCATCAGCCCGTCGGGAATGTTGCGGGTGACCGGGCAATGGCCGTGAATGCCGGTATGGGAGACCACGAGCGGCCGGTCGGTCATCGCCAGAACCTCGGCCACCACGGCGGGCGAGGAATGGGCGACATCGATGATCATGCCGCGCTCGAGCATGGCGGCGACGGCCTCGCGGCCGAAATCGGTGAGGCCGGCGCCGGAGACGCCGTGCAGCGATCCGCCCAGCTCATTGTCGAAGAAATGCTGCAGGCCGATCAGCCGGTAGCCGGCCTCCCAGAGCGGTTCGATATTGGCCAGATCGCCTTCCAGCGGGTGGGCGCCTTCCGTGGCGAGGAGGCCGCCCATCGCCATCGGATCGCTTTGCCGGGCGGCCAGCACCGCGTCGAGATCGCCGCGCGTGCGGATGACGGTGAAGGCGTCGTCGCGTTCGGCCAGGCGGTTGAGGCGATCGGCATGGTAGAGGGCGCGATTGCGGATCGAGCCCCAGGTGTCGACCGGCCAGCGCTGGGCGATGGCGAGCGGGGTGATATTGTCGCTGTCGGCCGAGTTTTCCTCGTAATTCATCGAGGACGGCGTCTTGGTGACGCTGGAGAAGACCTGGAAGGCCACCCGCCCCTCGCGCAGGCGCGGCAGGTCGGTATGGCCGCGATCGTGCCGCTGCGCCGGATCGCGCATCCACAGGAGCATGTCGGAATGCAGATCGGCGACGTCGAGCGTGGCGTGCAGGGCCTGCGCCTCGGCGGAGAGGGTATAGGGTTCGTGCGGCAGGACGAGATTGCGTCCGGCATCGATGCGCACGGGGATGACGTAGAAGAAGAGGCCGGCGGCCACCGCAATGAGGATGAGCACGCCGCCCAGAATGATCCGCTTCATCGCCGCTTCCCCCTCGTGAACCGTGTTCACAAGCTGTAGCGTGAAAGCCCGGCGCCAGACAAGAAAGCAGACAAGAAAAAGGGCCGCCCGGATTGTCCGGGCGGCCCTTCGTGTCTGGTGTCAGCCGGGACGGCCTATTCGCTGTAGAGTTCCGAGATCGACAGCGACGCGTTGGCATTCTCGCCCTGGCGGTAGGAACCGATCCAGATGTCGTAGGTGCCCGAGGCCGGATTGTGGAAGGTCAGGGCCGGGTTGAGACCGCTGTTGCCGCCATCATCATTGCAGTGCCAGTTGCCGTTCGGATCATTGACCAGGATGGTCGTGTCCGAACCGGAGGCGGCCGACAGGATCAGCGGCAGGGAGGAGCCGGCCGTGTAGCGCAGCTCGAAGTCCGGCGCGGCGGACACCCAGCCGGCACAGCCGCTGCGCACGTCCGAGGCGCGGTAGGCGCCGCCGGAGACGATGTCGACACGGTAGGGGTCGGGCGTGAAACCGGCACGCAGATTGGCGCTGCCGAAATTGGCCGGCAGGGAGAAGTCGATCCCGCCATAGCTGTTGCCGCCGCCATTATAGCTGCCGCCGGAGCCACCGAGTTCGGAGATGGCGAGGACGGCGTCGGCATAATCGCCCTGGCTGTAGGAGCCGACCCAGATGTCGTAACGGCCGGACTGCGGGTTGGAGAAGGTCATGCTCGGATTGAGCCCTTCACCGCTGTCATCGTCGCAATACCAGTTGCCGCTGGGCCCGTTGACGACGAGCGTCGTGTCGGAGCTGGAGGTGGCGCCGATGGTCAGGTCGAACATGTTGCCGGCAGTGTAGTAGACCGAATAATCCGGCGCATTGGCGATCCAGCCGCGGCAGGACGAGGACACATTGGCGGCCGAGCGTGCACCGCCGGAGGTGATGCGCACGGTGTAGGGATCCGGCGTGAAACCGGAGTTCAGATTGACGCTGCCATAGGTGGGCGGTGCGGAGTAATCCTGGGCAATGGCCGGTGCGGCGCAGGCCAGGACGGCCGCAGCGGCGGCGAGAGAACGAAACTGCATGACGGATCCCCTTTCACGCCACCGGCCCGGTCACCCGCGTGCCGTCCCATCCGGTTGCGTGATCACAGTTTAGACGATCCTGCCACTGAACCACAGCTGAACGCGTAATTTTATTCCGCCGTGGTCTCGTCTTCATCCTGCCCCCAGCCGAGCGCGGCGGAGATCAGGTGGAAGACCGTGTTCTGCTCGATCGAGCCGCCGAACCAGTGTGCCCGCGGCCCGGTAGCATAGAGCGCCACATCGGCACCGGAATGGGTCTCGTCGGACAATTCCACCGCGGTTTCCTGGTGATAGTCCGGCGCCATCACGGTCTCATCGTCCAGCGGCTCGCCGTCACGGGGACGGACATTGGGACCGTTCCGGTAGCCCAGCGTGGTGTAGGGCCGGCCGGTCCCGTCCAGCGTCAGCCCCGGCTCGGAGCCCGGTTCGTACGGGTTCGCGCGGCGCACCAGGCCGAGAATGGGATTGCCGCGGCCGGGATAGCCGGAGAAGGTCATGGTGTGGCCGTGATCGGCGGTGACGACAACCAGCGTCTCGTCCAGATCCACCCGCTCCAGCGCCGTCGTGATGGCGGCATCGAAGGCCTGCATGTCGGTCAGGGCACGGTAGGCATTGGTGGCGTGGTGGGCGTGATCGACCCGCCCGGCCTCGACCATCAGCACATAGCCGTCCTTATTCTGTGACAGGCGGTCGATGGCAAAGGCGGTCATTTCCGCCAGGGAGGGTTCGTCGGCCTCGCTGCGGTCGGCCTCATAGGTCATGTGGCTGTCGGAGAAGAGACCCAGCACCGGCGCACCGGCGGCCGGATCGAGCGCCCGGAAACCGGCCGCATCGGTGACGGCGACGCGGTCGTGCGCCTGCCATTCCGCGATCAGATTGCGCCCGTCGGCGCGCACGCCGCCCTCGGCTTCGGGCAGGAAGCGGGCCCGGCCGCCGCCCAGCGCCAGCTCGATACCGTCGCCTTCGCTGAAGGCCAGCAATTGCGCGGCGATGTCGACACAGCCCGCGGCAACGCCTTCCGGGCGCATATCGCTGTCGGCTTCCCAGGAGCGGATCAGGCTGTGCGCGTAGAGCGTGGCCGGCGTGGCGTGGGTCAGGCGGGCGGTCGAGACGATACCGGTGGCGAGACCCCGGCGCTCGGCCAGCTCGACCAGGGTCGGCGGCAGGTCCGCGTCGGGCGCGCAGGCATCGAGGAACTGGTCGGCCCGCACACTGACCGCACCGGAGCGGGTCTTGTGACCGGTCACCAGCGCCGTTGCCGTACTGGCACTGTCTGCGACCTGGGCGTCGGTGTTGTAGGTGCGCACGAGGGCAGTGCCGGGGAAGGCCTCGAAGGAGAGGGTGTGCGTCTCGCCATCGCCGGCCTGCTCGCCGCCATAAATCCGCGCGGCGGCAATGGTGGGGATGCTCATCCCGTCGGCGATGAAGAGGATGACATTACGCGCCTGCTGCGGGCGCACCTCGACGGCCATGCGGCGCGCCAGCTCGGCGCGGGCACGCTGCCAGTTATCACTGTCGCTGCCGGCATCCTGCAGGGTGGCGGCGCTGGCGGCACCGGCGAGGAAGGCGCCCAGGACAACCGCCGGGCCGAAGGATTTGATACGCACGCTATGACCTCGTTCCGCTGGAGCGTGATCAGGTGAAGTGGAAACCGGTTCACCGTTCGATCACGCGACCGCTCAAGATTCCGGCGCAGGGACGATTCCGCCGGAAACGGCCCTGCTCCAAGTCGCGCAGGCCTATCGAATGCGATCGGGAATGACCAATGAAAGTTTCAAGTCGGCGCAGTCGCGTTCAGTCTGTCTGCCCGTCCAGCAGGATCACTGCCTCAACCACACTGCCCGAGCCCATATAGGTCAGCGAGGAAAAGGACAGGGTGCGGGCCAGCGTGATCCCCCGTCCGCGATAGCCTGCACCGGCCGGCGGCCCCGTCAGAAAGGCCTCGTGATCAAACCCCTCGCCCTCGTCCTGGATAGTGAAGGCAATCATCCGCGCACCGCGCTGGAAGGTGACGATCACCCGGCGCTCGGCATAGGCGGGATCTGCGAGCCGGCGCTCGACCTCGTCGCGCCAGGCTCCGGCGATCAGCAGGTCGCGCTTCTGCGCGCCGGTGATTTCCAGATTACCGTGCTCGACCGCATTGACCAGCAATTCCTGGAGACCGACGACCACGGCGTCGGAGTTGGGACAGGCCAGCGCCAGCATGGTCGACAGGTTGCGCGCCTCGTCCAGTGTGCGGAACACGAACTGTCCGCTCATGATCGTGCCGATGGCCGACTTGCGGCGGGCCACATCGGCCTGCAGCTCCAACACCTGTTCGCGATAGTCACAGGCCGCCTCGAAAACCGACTTCAGCGATGCGAAATCGGTATCGCGCGACAAGACGAAATCGGCCTGAACCTGGCTGTCGGCCCGTTCGGTCAGGAAGATCGACTGCATCGCCTCTCCGGCCCGCAGCCGGGCAGCCTTCAGGGCACCCAGATGCGCATCGTCGGCGATCACCACACCGATCTCGCCGGTTTCCGGCAGGGCGGTCTCGCCAACCAGCACACCGCGCGGCTCACCCTGCAGATAGTCGCCCAGGCGGCGCGCCAGCGGGCCGTCGGACACCATCATCCAGATCAGGTCGTCGCGGTGTTTCATGGGGCATTCAGTCCGATCAGCAGGAAGGTCAGGTCATCGCGGAATTCGGCATCTGCACGGCCAAAGAGGCGGGCCAGCAGGCGGTCCGAAAACCCGTCATCCCCCGCAGCGGCCTCCGCCTGCGCCGCCGCCGCAATGTGTCCGGCTTCCAGACTGGCATCGGGATTTTCGAAGTCTTCGTACAGCGCGTCGCTGTAGGCGAACAGCCGGTCCTGCGGTCCCAGCTGCGCAGAAAAGCACTCATACTCCGCATCTGCCAGGCACCCCAGGATCAGGCCACGCCCGGGCAATTCCTCCCAGCTGCCATCGCCGCGCAGGATCAGGGGTGGCGGCGCACCGGCCACGGCGTAGCGCATCGCGCCTGCGGTCGGGTCGATGACGGCATAGAAGGCCGTTGCGAAGTGTTCGACCGGCAGAATCGGCACGAGTGCCCGGTTCAACGCTGCCAGCCATCGGGCCGGGGTTGCCCGCTCCGCGACCAGTCCGGCGGTGATCATGTTGACCCGGAAGGCGTTGATGGCAGCCGACACGCCATGTCCGGACAGGTCGACCATGAAGACGCCGAACCGCGTCTCGTCGACCGGGAAGACCTGCCAGAGATCGCCGCCCAGCATGTGCGACGCCCGGTAGAAGGCGGTCATGCCAGCACCGCGCGGATGCAGGATGGCCGCGACATCCTCCGGCCCGGGCAAGAGCGCCAGCTGCATGGACTGGGCCGCGCGCAGCTCGTCCTCCATCCGGTCCTGGTAGCGCTGCAGCCGGCCTATCATGCGGCGGCGTTCCAGATGCAGCCGCACACGGGACACCAGTTCGCCGGGATTGAGCGGTTTGGAGACGATGTCGGACGCCCCGACCTTGAAGGCATCGACCCGGCAGTCCGCTTCCTGGATGCCGGTCTGCACGAGGATGGGAAGGTCCAGTGCCAGGCGACCGCGGATCTCCCGGCACACGTCGAACCCGTCCATGCGGGGCATGCGGATATCGAGGATGACGATATCGGCCGGATTGGCGGCCAGCCATTCGATCGCTTCAACACCGTCCCCGGCATAGGCGAGAGAGGTATAGCCCGCCGCTTCCAGCACCGAACCGATCAGCAGGCGCGAGGACGCCTGGTCATCGACGACGAGTATCCGGTCGAGGGCCGGATCGTGGTGCCCGGACTGCGAGTGTGCGACGTCCATCCGCGCCTCAGTCGATCGGAATCAGCTGCTCGATCCTCGAAAGCTCGACAACCTTGGCAACCTGTCCGGCGACACCGCGCAGGCGCAGACCGCCCCCACGCTTGACGATGCGGTCATTGGCCATGATCAGCATGCCGATACCGGCCGAGTCGATCATGGTCAGCCCGGCCAGGTCGAACAGCACGGGGCCTGGCGGCTGGTCGGCAAGAATGCCCACGAGTTCGCGAAAACATTCGTGATCGTCAAAGGTGAGCACACCTTCGATCGCGACCAGGACCGGACTACCGGTGAATTCGGATCTGTATTCCATCGTCACTCCCCGGCCCGCCCCAGCGGCGGGCGCTCGTCAGACCGCTTCGGTCAGGCGGGTCAGGGCCACCTCCAGCTCGGCATTGAGCGCGTCGCGAGCTGCATTGTCGTCATGCTCCAGCGCCGCAGCCACTGCTGCCAGCCGGGTGAGCCCGATATTGGCCGCCGCACCTTTCAGCGCATGGGCGGTGGCGTGGGCATCCGGGCGCTCCCCGCGATCCATGGCAGCCCAGTAGGTATCCACCAGCCGCCGCAGGTCAGCGGCGAACTGCACGCTCATGTCACGAAACACGGATTCGCCAACCGCTCCGACCAGAGCCTGAACAGCTGCGCTATCGATCTCCGGCTTGTTGCGCCAGTCGGTCATGGTTCGCTCCGCGATGAAGTCCCGCAAGGGGCGCGACTTTAGTCACCACTCCAGCATGCGGGCAAGCGGCGAGCGCCTAACCCGTGCTTGGGGGCGGCGCGACGGATTCCCGCAGGACGATCTCCGACCCGATTTCATGCGAATCCGCACGGCCGCACGCCTCGCCGGCGCGCACCGCATCCAGCCGGGCGGCGAGAATCCCGACAGCCTCGGCCGCCATGCGTGAGACCGGTTGGCGGACCGTCGTCAGCTGCGGCCAGACTGCCGTCGCACTCTGGGTATCGTCGAATCCCGCAACGCTCAGATCCCCCGGCAGATCGAGCGCCAGGCGATGCGCCTGGGCGATCACGGCTACAGCCATGTCGTCATTCGCGGCAAAGATCGCAGTCGGCCGGGGCGACAGGGCCAACAATCGCTCGGCCGCCTTGAGACCGGAGCGATAGGTGAATTCACCCGGAACAATGAGCGCCGGATCAACATCGAGGCCAGCCGCGATGAGCGCGTCGCAATAACCGGCATGCCGCTCACGGCTCGGACGCTGCCCGTCCGGGCCGCCGATAAAGCCGATCCGCCGATGGCCCTGCTCGATCAGGTGCGCGGTCATGCTGGACGCTGCGGCCCGGTCATCCGTGACGATGCTGGGCCCTTGATCGCCGGCCTCATCCGGCGCAATGCGGATGAAGGGCAGACCGGCCGCCTCGATCGCCGCCAGGACGCCGGCATGATTGCAGACCGGCGGCGGCAGGATCATCCCGTCGCACCCGCCGGTCTCCAGCATGGCCTCCACCGTGCTTGTCCAATCGTCTTCGCTGGCGCCGCAATTCTCGACCACGAGATGATAGCCAGCCTCGCGGCAGCGGTTCAGCGCCCCGATCAGGAGTTCGGAGACATAGCCCGCACCGGGATTGTCGTAGAGCAGGCCGATGAAATACGTGTTCGCGCGTGCCAGGTTTCGCGCGGACAGGTTGGGCCGGTAACGCAGGTCGCGAATGGCGGCCTGGACCCGCTCACGGGTCTCCGGACGTACATTCGCTTCGCCGTTCAGCACACGCGACACGGTCATCGCCGACACGCCCGCGCTTTGCGCCACATCCTTGATGGTGGCACCGAATTGCTTGTTGGCCCGCGTTTTCACAGTCATCGTGTCGGGTACCGGCTCTGGCGTCCAATCGCTGACCGGATGGTAGCGCAAACGCAGCATACCCGCTTGATGCCCGGGGACAACTGCAGCGCGGCGGCGCACGGCAGTCAGAGCCCGGTAAAGACCTGGAAAGCGCGCAGCACGGGGCTTTCGAACTTCAGCTTGCCCTCCGTCAGCGCGAGGCAGATGCACTCGCCACGGTCATCGATACGGATGTCATGCTCCACGCCAGGATGCGCCTCCTCGACATCACCGGGGCGGTATTCCTGGTCTCCGTCCCAGAAGCTGCCCTTGAGAACGAGGGTCAGCTCGGAACCGCGATGGCCGTGGTGCGGGATCGCAACGCCCGGCTGGGCGCGCAACAGCCACAGGCGCTCGCCATGCTCGCCGCGCCACAGGATGGCCTTGCGCATGCCGGGACCCAGGAAGCCCCAGCGCACCGGCGTGCCGGTGCGGGCCAGATAGTCCTGCAGAGCCTGCGGCAGGCACAGGCTGTCATCTGCAGTCTCTTCCGGTGCCGCTGTCACGTCTGCTTCCGGCTCGTCGCCGGCCCGCCGCAGGATATCCTCGACGCTGAAACCAAGCGGCGCTTCGCCGCCGTCCGACGCATCCAGCATGGCACCGCCGAGCGTTTCCAGCGCGGCGACGCGGCCACGGGCCTCGTCCGACAATTCCACATGCGATGCCATCATCACGTCCTGCGCCTCGGTTCCAAGTGTTCCCGCGGCGTAGTCGAGATACCAGCTGTCATCCAACACATGACCGCGCTGGGTCATTTCCATTCTCCAAGACCTTGTCTCATTTTGTTCATGGCGAGCCTGACGCGGGACTTCACGGTTCCCAGTGGCAGGCCGAGCCGCTCGGCAATTTCGCTGTGCGAGAGGCCTTCGGTGAAAGCCAGTTCCAGCACAAGGCGCTGATCGTCCGGCAGCCCCGACAGGGCACCGGCGACGCTCTGGCCGGCCTCGGCCCGTTCATACAGATCGTCAGGCAAGGGCTGATCCGGCGGCTGGAAGTGCGGATCGTGCTCGTCGATCTTCCGGGCGCGAACCGCCTTGCGATAGTGATCGATGTGCGCATTCCGCGCGATCGTGTAGATCCAGGTCGCCGCCGACGCCTTGGCCGCGTCGAAGCTCGATGCCCGCCGCCAGATTGCCAGCATCACATCCTGCGTCAGGTCGTCGGCGAGGGCCGCGGAAACCCCACGCTTCATCAGGAAGCTGCGGATACGCGGCGCGAAATGATCGAACAGCACCCGGAAAGCCTGCGCATCACGCTGTCGTCCGACCCGCTCAAGCAAGCTAGCCAGCCGAGCCGCGTCGGAGATGGACCGACGACGGTCGGTATCGTGCGTCATGCGTGCCTTCCCGGTCTCGACCGTTGCGCATCTGGCCCTGGCGGGCGGGGTATGAAGGGCAGCGTACATGGTTCGCGATACGATTGCACCGCCCTGCCGGATCACTGACCGCCTGCGCCCCGGTCAGTGATCCGCTGCCATGCCGTCCGCGTAAACCCCGGGCAAGGCCGCACTTCCGGCCGTCAAAGGACAGGGCTTCCCATGACTTGTACGCGCGGACAGAAAATCGCCGTCATCGGTTCCGGCATTGCCGGGATGGCCGCGGCCTGGCGCCTGTCGCTGGTCCATGACGTCACTCTCTATGAAGCCGCGCCCCGGCCCGGCGGTCACGCGAATACGGTCCGCACGCAGATCGGCGGCGAGCGCGTCGATGTGGACACCGGCTTCATCGTCTTCAATCCGCGCAACTACCCGAATTTCACGCCGCTGCTGGACTATTTCGATGTCGGGACGGCGCGCAGCAGCATGTCCTTTTCAGCTTCGCTGGACGGCGGGCGGTTCGAATACTCCTCCAATCCGGACGGGCTGTTCGCCCAGAAGCGCAATCTGGTCCGGCCGCGGATGTGGCGCATGATCCGCGATATCCTGCGCCTGCACGATCATGCCCGACGCGGCGATCACGCCGGAGAGGTTCGCTCGCTCGACGATTTCCTGCGCTCTGAAGGCTATTCCAGCACGTTCCGCGAGGATCACATCCTGCCGATGTGTGCGGCGATCTGGTCCTCGCCCGTCGACCAGATGCGGGCTTATCCGGCCCGCGCCTTCTTCGAGTTCTTCACCAATCACGGCCTGCTGCAACTGTCCGACCGGCCGCAATGGCGCACCGTCACCGGCGGCAGCCATCGCTATGTCGAGCGGCTGGCCGGTGCCATCAAGGGCCGTGTACGCCTGTCTGCGGCGGTGCGTCAGATCGACAGGTCCGGCGGCCAGGTCATTGTGCGCACCGATACTGATGAAAGCCGGTTCGACCAGATCGTCCTGGCCTGTCACAGCGACCAGGCGCTGGCGCTGATCGACACGCCGGACCCGGTGGAGCGCGAACTGCTGGGCGCGATCCGCTACCGGCCCAACACGGCCGTCCTGCACACCGATACCCGCCTCCTGCCCCGCCGCCGGTCGGCCTGGGCCAGCTGGAACTATCTCGAATCCGCGCGCTCGGCCGACAGCGCCGGGCGCATCAGCCTGACCTACTGGATGAATGCGCTGCAGCCCCTGCCTACGCAGACTCCGGTCCTCGTCACGCTCAATCCGGACGTGGCGCCCGATCCCGCCCAGGTGCTGCACACGGACCAGTATGATCACCCGGTCTTCGACGCCGCAGCGATCGCGGCGCAGGCGCAGTTCGGTGCGCTGCAGGGGCACCGGCGTACCTGGTATTGCGGCGCCTGGCTGGGGGCGGGATTCCACGAGGACGGGCTGCAATCCGGGCTCGCCGTCGCCGAGGCGCTCGGTGCGCCAGGCCGGCCCTGGGCCTGCACGGACGGCGATACCCGCATCCCCTGGACGCAGGCGCCCGCGCCGGTTCAGCCGGCCCTGGCCGTTGCTGCGGAATGAGACCCCTTCCCGCCTCCCTCTACACCGGCGATGTCGGGCATATGCGGCACCATCCGCGCCGTCACAGCCTGCGCTACCGCATGGTGTCGCTGCTGACGGATGTCGATGGCGCCGGCCGCGATGACCGGGGCATTGCCGGCTTCGCCTTTGACCGTTTTGCGCCGGTCAGCCAGCACGCGGCGGACCATGGGCGCGGTCATGGCGCGCTGCGCGACTGGGTCCGCAGCCGGCTGCAGCAGAACGGTATCGATTTCGAACCCGGGCGCATCCAGCTGCTCGCCGCACCGCGCGTGCTGGGTATCGTGTTCAATCCCGTCTCGGTCTATTTCTGCCACAGGGCCGACGACCGGCTGGGCGCGGTGTTGTTCGAGGTCGCGAACTTCCATGGCGGCCGGCAGGTCTATGCCTTTGACGTGCCCGATGACACTGTCACGCCGCTGCGCTTTGCCTGCGACAAGACCTTCTTCGTCTCACCGTTCAATCCGGTGGAGGGCGAATACCGGTTCCGGCTCGACCGCGACGCCGACACCTTGCGCCTGGGCATTCGCCATTATCGCGACGGGATCTGCATCATGGGCGCGATCCTGCAGGCGGAACGGCATGCGCTGACAACGCGTTCCCTCTGGAAAGCCCAGCTCGCCCAGCCGCTGAACACCCTGGCTACAGTTGGCGGAATCCTGTTCGAGGCGTTAAGGTTGCGCCTGAAGGGACTGCGCACCTACGCACCGCGCCGGGGGAGTACGGACACACTGCCTAGGGGACTGTGATGGACTATACGACGCAATCCACCGACACGCTGGAAAGCCGGGCCAGCCGCCTGCAGCGTTATGCCCGGGAAAAGATGCGCCGGGCACTCTCCGATCTGACCAACAGCCGCCTGCGCATCGAACTGCCCGGCGGTTACCGGTTCGAATGCGGGCCGGCCAATGCTGCTCACCGGGCCGACTGGTCGATCCGCAAATGGAACGCACTCCTGCGCATTGCCGGATCCGGCGCGCTGGGTTTCTCCGAAGGCTATATCCACGGCGAGTGGGAAACCTCCGACCTGCAGGGCCTGCTCCTGGCGCTGGCCGGCGAGCTCGACAGCATCGACGCCGCCCGCGCCGGCAAGGGCCCCAGCCGCATCATCGGCAAGATCCAGCACTGGATGAATGCCAATACGCGCCGCGGCAGCCGGCGGAACATCTCCTTCCACTACGATCTCGGCAACAGTTTCTACGAACGCTGGCTCGACGAGAGCATGACCTATTCCTCGGGCATTTTCGACAAGGCCGGTGATACGCTGGCCGAGGCACAGGCCCGCAAATACCGCCGCATCTGCGAGACGCTGGGCCTGAAACCGGGCGACCGCGTGCTGGAGATCGGGTGCGGCTGGGGCGGATTTGCCGAAGTCGCGATCCGCGATTTCGGCTGCCACGTCACCGGCCTCACCCTGTCGCGCGAGCAGCACGACTATGCCGTCGCCCGGCTGGACAAGGCCGGCCTGGCCCACAAGGCAGACATCCGGCTGCAGGACTATCGCGACATCTCCGAGACATTCGACGCCATCGCGTCGATCGAGATGTTCGAGGCCGTCGGCGAGGAAAACTGGCCGGTCTATTTCGACCAGGTCTCGGCCTGCCTCAAGCCGGGCGGCCGGGCGGCCCTGCAGATCATCACGATCCGCGAGGACCTGTTCGCCCAGTACAGCAGATCCGTCGACTTCATCCAGAAATACGTCTTCCCCGGCGGCATCCTGCCGCCGCCTTCGCGGCTGGGCGAAGAGGCCGGTCGTGCCGGTCTGGTACCGATCGACACCCGCATGTTCGGACCAAGCTATGCTCGCACGCTGGCGGAATGGCATGACAACTATCGCGCCGCCTGGCCGGACATCGCCAGCCAGGGTTTCGACGCCCGTTTCGACCGCATCTGGCGCTTCTACCTGGCCTATTGCGAAGCCGGTTTCACCACAGGCAGGATCGATGTCGGCCAGTTCGCCTATCGCAAGCCGGACTGAGCCGGGCCCGGCGTCATTTATAAGATAATACCCGAATAGAGAGACTTTTCCGCGCTTTCGAACGTCCGGATGCAGCCCCGTCGACCGGACGTTTACGATTCCCGTGCAAGCCTGCTCCGATAACGGACAAAAAACCGGCGGGCAGGGATGGGTCAGTCACTCGACAGTCAATTGGGGCGCTATATCAACGTCGCTGCGCTGGTCAGCCTGATTGCGTCCGTACTGGTGATCTATTTCTTTGTCGGCGCCCTCAATCGCGGCGCCGCGCAGACCGACCGGCAATTACTGACGGCCGGCATCCAATCCACGATCTATCACAATGAAACCTGGGTTGCCGACTATGGCTGGTGGTCGGTCGCGCTGGAACGTCTGAATGCGGGCGATGTCGACGTGCTGAGCGACAGCATGGCGTCATCCTTCTCGGACCATCTCGGCTTCGACTTCGTTGTCATGTCGCGCGCGCACGACACCCTCACCTATTCCTGGCATCGCGACAGCGGCCAAACACCCCTGGACAGTCTGCTCACACCGGACGACATGTACAGTCTGCGCAGCGATCTCGCACATGCCTACACCCGGGGAAACTTCATCGGCTCGCACATGCTGACCGTTCGCGGTCAGCCCTATCTCGCCTCGGCCACCCTGGTTGGCGAGTATGAGAACCGGGCCGCCACGGACCCGATGACGGGACCGATCCTGGTGATCGGCACGGCGCTCGACGAGCGCTTCGTTGACGGAATGCAGACCCGCTTCCTTGTCGAGGACGTGTCGCTGATCCCGATGGATGCAACGCCGCCACGTGGCAGCCGTCTGCCGATAACGGATGATGCCGGACACGCCGTGGCCCAACTGTCCTGGTCATCTTCGCAGCCCGGCAACGAGACGCTGCGCTACAGCTTTCTGCCCCTTCTCGCCTATATCATTGTCTTCTTCGCCGGCACCCAGGTTCTCGTTCACCGCGCCCGAAAACTGGGACGCAGTGCAGAATGCAATGAACGCCGCGCCCTGCGCGCGGCAACGACGGATACGCTGAGCGGACTGCCGAACCGGCTCGGCTTCAACCAGTTCATCGAGGGCGAGGCTGCAACCCGGGCGGCCGCCGACGGTGAAGCAGCCGTCATCTATATCGACCTCAACGGTTTCAAGGCCGTCAATGACAAGGCAGGGCACCAGGCCGGCGACGAGGTTATCCGGATCGTCTCGCAAAAATTCCGTGCGGCCATGCCTGACGGCGTACATATCGCCCGCGTCGGCGGAGACGAATTTGCCTGCGCCCTCACTGGACAGGCCCATGCCAGCCAGGCCCTTCCGATTGCCCGGGCCCTCTCGGCCAGCCTGCGGGACCCTTTCGAGATCGGCGGTCGACATTTCGACATCGGCGCAGCGATCGGCGTCGCCTGGTCCCGGCCAGATACCCCCAAGAGTTTTTCACAGCTGGTGAACGACGCCGACCTGGCCATGTATCGCGCCAAGGCCGACCAGCTGGAGCAACCCCTGTGTTTCGACGCCAGCCTCGGCCTTGAAAAGGATGCCCGATGCTCGCTGGAAGCGGATATCGAAGCCGGTCTGGAGCGCAATGAATTCCGTGTTGTCTATCAGCCGATCGCTCGTGCCTGCGATGGCAAGATCGCGTCGGTCGAGGCTTTGCTGCGATGGGAGCACCCCACGCGCGGCGCCGTGCCGCCAAATGTCTTCATCGGCATTGCCGAGCGCTCCCGGCTGATCCGCCGTCTCGGCGATTTCGTCGTCGACAGTGTCTGCCGCGAAATCCCGCCGCGCGCTGGCTTTACCGTATCAATCAACCTGTCTCCGACCCAGCTCAAGGACCCGGACCTGTGCGCACGCTATCTGGAAAAGCTGGGCGCCGCGGGCCTGACAGCCAGCCAGGTCGAACTGGAACTGACCGAGACCGTGCTGGTCGACGACTTCGAACAGGCCAAGCAGCGACTGCTCGAATTCAACGCCGCCGGCTTCCGGGTCAATCTGGACGATTTCGGTACAGGTTTCGCCTCGATGGGCTATCTGCACATGCTGCCCTTCTCCAAGATCAAGGTCGACAAGAGCTTCATCGCCGCAATCGGCAAGGGTGACGGTCCCAACAAGATGCTGCAGGCGCTGGCGCTGCTGGGCGATGCGCTCAATCTGGACATGGTCGCGGAGGGCGTAGAGACCGAAAGCCAGGCCGCCATGCTGCGCTTGCTGGGTTTTGAATACCTGCAGGGCTGGCATTTCGGCGCGCCGATGACAGCCCGGGCCCTGGCTGAACGGATGAACAACGCGGCCTGACGAGCACTGACAACCGCGTGATCCACCGCGCTTTGCCCTTGAACCGGGCGGGGCGCCGCGAGCAATCTGTCACGCATGGCCCGGACTTTCCTCTTCCGACTTGCCGTAGCGCTGGTGTCATTGGTGGTCGCTGCCGTCAGCGGTCAGGCCCGCGCTGACACCGCAAGACTGGCTGTCGCATCCAATTTCGCCGAACCGGTACGAGCCCTCGCCGGCGTCTTTTCCGCGAGTACCGGCCATACCGTTATCGTGTCGTCGGGATCGACCGGCCGCCTCTACGCCCAGATCGTCAATGGCGCGCCGTTTGACGTCTTCCTCGCGGCCGACACTGTCCGCCCGGCGCGCCTGGTCGCAGACGGTCTGGCGGTTGCCGGCAGCGTACAGACCTATGCGACCGGCCGGCTGGCCCTGATGGACATGGCGGATATCGCAGCCGATACGCCGCCCCCCTTGCAGCGCCTGCAGGCAGGCGGCTACCGGCGCCTCGCCCTCGCCAATCCCGACCTCGCGCCCTATGGCACCGCTGCGCGCCAGGTTCTGGACCATCTGGAGCTTCAGACAGCCTCGGCCTCACGTCAGGTCTTAGGGGAGAATATCGGCCAGACTTATGCCTTCGTCGCCACCGGCAATGCCGATCTGGGTTTCGTCGCGTTGTCGCAGATCCGGGAACCCGGCAGCGCGCCGGCCGGCCGTCATGACCTCATCCCCGCCGGCTGGCACGATCCGATCCGTCAGGACGCGGTTCTTCTGATGAAGGGAAGCGAGAATGAGGCCGCCCGCGCCTTCATGGATTTTCTCGCCTCGCCGGAAGCCCGCGACATCATCGTCACTCATGGCTATGAGGCGCCGGAGTGAGCGGGAGCCTGTCAGCCATTGCCCTGACCGTGCAGCTGGCGTTGGTCACGACGCTGATCCTGTTCGTGATCGGTACGCCGCTGGCCTGGTGGCTGGCAAACACGCGGACACGGTTCAAGCCCGTAATTGAAGCCGTCACGGCACTCCCCCTCGTCCTGCCGCCGACGGTGATCGGCTTCTACCTGCTGATCCTGTTCAACCCCGGCTCGGCAATCGGCGGTCTGTGGGTGCGCCTGACCGGCGACACGCTCGCCTTTTCCTTCTCCGGACTGGTGATCGCCTCGATGATCTACTCCCTGCCCTTCATGGTCCAGCCGCTGCAGACCGCCTTTGAACGGGTTGGCCGCGCACCGCTGGACGCCGCTGCCAGCCTGGGCGCGTCACCGCTGGATGCTTTCATTTCGGTCGTCATACCGCTCAGCCTGCGCGGCTTCATCACGGCGGGCGTGCTCAGCTTCATACACACCGTGGGCGAGTTCGGCGTGGTGCTGATGGTGGGCGGAAATATTCCCGGTCGCACCCGCGTGGTGTCGATCGCGCTCTACGACCATGTCGAAACACTGGACTATGCCGCCGCCCACACGCTGGCGCTGGGCCTCCTCGCCACATCGCTGAGCGTGCTGATCGCCGTTTTCCTGATCAATCGCCGGTATCCTGTCCATGCCGGATAAAGCGCTCGATCTCGATCTCACCCATCGTCGGGGCGGGTTCAGCCTGACCGGCGCGGCGACCCTGCCGTTGAACGGTGTAACGGGCATTTTGGGTCCCAATGGCGCAGGCAAGACCAGCCTGCTGCGCGTGATCGCAGGGCTGGATCGCGCACGCGGCAATACGGTGCGTTTCGATGGTGAAACCTGGCAGTCCAGCGCGTCATTCGTGCCGGCATACCGGCGCCGGACGGCACTCGTCTTCCAGGACTCCCGGCTGTTCGCCCACCTCTCTGTGACCGGCAATCTGGACTATGCCAGCCAGCGCGCCGTGCCGGACGCTACAGGTCCCGACCGCGCGGAACTGATTGATCTCCTGGAACTGGCGCCCCTCTTGGCACGGCGCACCGCGGATCTGTCGGGCGGGGAGCGCCAGCGCGTCGCGCTCGCCCGGGCGCTGTCTGCCCGGCCGCGACTGCTCCTGCTGGATGAGGCTTTCTCCGCGCTTGATGCCGGCTTTCGCCAGAGCCTGCTTCCGGCATTGCGGGACAAGCTCACGCACTGGCAATTGCCGGCGCTGATGGTCAGTCACGACGCCCGGGAGCTGGCCATCATGGCCGATCATGTCCTGCCCGTTGAGAGCGGACAGATCGGCACGCTCTGCGGACGGGATGCCTGGCTTGCCGGTTCTGAGGGGCGCAGCGTTACAATGGACGAACCCGGCGCCGTCCTGACCGGCCGGATCGCCGGCCATGATGCCCGCCTGCACCTGACCGGGCTGAGTATCGGCGAGCACCGGATCGCCCTGCCCGGACTGACGGATCTCGCCATCGGACGCGAGGTGCGTCTCTACGTACCCGCCCGCGATGTCACCCTGGCCCTGGATGCCGTGGACGGGCTCTCGGTGCGGAACAGGCTGCCCGGGACAGTGACAACGATCACCGACCGGCCGGATACGGCCTGGTGCGATGTCGAGCTGGAGGTGGCGACGCAGCGCCTGTGTGCACGGATCACGCGGGCCGCGGCCGAAGCGCTCGCGTTGAAGCCGGGCGATACGGTTATCGCACTGATCAAGAGCGCGAGTCTGGCCCCCCGCCGGGATTGAGGGCCGGATCGACCGGCGCACCCAGCGCCCGGTGCAGCGCGATCACGGCCAGGGCATGATCGGCCTGGCTGTCCAGCAGCGACTCGCGGCTGTCGATCAGGGTGCGCTGGGCATCGAGAATGTCGATGAAGCTGGCCAGACCTTCCCGGTAAAGCGCGTCGAGCTGGTCGAAAGCCTGTTCCGATGCGGCAACCGCCCGCTCGAGCTCTGCCGTCCGCGCCTCGACGGCGCGTATGGAGACGAGTGCGTCCTCGACCTCGCCGACAGCTTCCAGCAGCGTCTGCCGGTAGGTCAGCAGCGCCTGTTCGGCCCGGGCCTCGGCAATGTCGACACCGGCGCGGCGGCGGCCGGCATCGAAAACCGGAACATCGACCGCAGCACCGATTCGCGCGACCACGTCACCGACCAACCGGTCGGCCGAACCCAGATCGGCAGTGATACTGCCGGGAATGGAGAAGGCGGGATAAAGCTCGGCCGTGGCGACGCCGATGGCGGCGCTGGCCGCGGCCAGGTCTCGCTCGGCGGCCTGAAGATCGGCCCGGCGGCGCAGGAGATCGGCCGGCACACCCGGCGCAACGGGATCGGCAAAGTCCGGGATCGTGGTTTCCGCGGCCGGCTCCAGGCCGAGCGTGCCGGGAAGCGCGCCGGTCAGGATCGCCAGATCATGCAGGGACCGCGCCTCGGCAATATCGAGGCTGCCGCGCTGGGCCCGTGTGCGGGCAAGATCGGAGGCGGCCCGCTGCACATCGAGATCGGCCGACAGGCCGGCTTCGGCACGCTGGCGCACGATGTCCAGCGTCTGCTGCTGCAGCTCCAGCGAGGTCGTCAGCAGGTCGAGCCGGGCCCGGCTGCGGCGCAGCTCGATATAGCGTTCGGCGATCGAGGCGGCCGTGACGCGTTTGACGTCCTCGATGTCGAACCGCCGGGCAGCGGCCGTCGCCTCGACCTGTTCGATCTGGCGGCGGCGCCCGCCGAACACGTCCGGCACGAAAGCCAGCGCCGCCCCGAGACCAGCAGCCGTGGAAGACGCGGCATCGCCGGAAATGTCGCCGGTGGCGGACGCATCGGCGCTCGCATCAACGGACGGCCAGTTGGCAGCGCGTTCGGCTGTGGTCCGGGCCTCGGCCTCGGCCAGCCGCGCAACCGCGATCCGGACATCGATATTCTCGTCCAGCGCCGTGGTGATCAGCGTGTCCAGCTGTTCATCGCCAAAGCCCCGCCACCACGCGGTTGCCGCAGCGGTTTCACTGCCCGGAACCGTTTCCGACCAGGTGTCCGGCACGCCCGGCACCGGCGCGTTGTAGTCGGGTCCGACCGTGCAGCCGGTCAGACAGGCCGCGAGCGCGGCAAGGGCAATACTCGGGACGTGACGCATGATCATTCTGCCGGTTGGGTGTCGGGGTCGTTCTCGACGCGGGCCAGTTCTTCTTCCAGTTCGACAAGATTGACCGAGCGCGGTTTGCCGAACCGGGCGACACCCAGATAGATCACCGGGGTCAGGAAGAGGGTGAACAGGCCCGACAGGCCCAGCCCGCCGAACACGGTCCAGCCGATCGAGGTGCGCGCCTCGGCACCGGCCCCGGTCGACAGGATGAGCGGCAGGGCACCCAGCACCGTCGAAATCAGCGTCATGGCGATCGGACGCAGACGGATCGTCGCCGCCTCCTCGATCGCCTCGCGCACGCTCTTGCCCTCGGCGCGCAGCTGGTCGGCGAACTCGACCACGAGAATACCGTTCTTCGCCATCAGGCCGATCAGCATTACCAGGCCGATCTGCGAGAAGATGTTGAGGGAGGTACCCGTCAGCACCAGCGCATAGACCGCAGCGGCGAGGCCGAACGGCACGGTCAGGATGACGACGATAGGGCTGGTCAGGCTCTCGAACTGTGCCGCCAGGACCAGGAAGACGATGACGAAGGCGAACAGATAGGTGATCGCCATGTCGCGCGAGGTCTCGTTCAGCGTGCGCGCATCGCCCATCATGATCATCTCGATCCCGGGCGGCAGGGCGGTCTCGGCCAGACGCTCGATCTCGGCGACGGCGTCGGACAGGGCGATATCCGCTGCGACATCCGCCTCGACATCGATCGAGCGGCGCTGCTCGGTCCGGTTCAGCTCGGCCGCAACACCTTCCTCGACCAGCGTGGTCAGGGCTGACAGCGGGATCAGCTCGCCGGCATTGGAGCGGACATAGAGGTTTTGCAGATCGGTCGGGTCGTCGATGGCGCCATTGGCGGACTCCAGGAAGATCGGGATCGCCTGGTCGCCGACATTCAGGTCGACCAGCTCGTCACCGCCCACCATGGCCCGCAGGGTCACCGACAGCTCGTTGAGCGGCACGCCGAGATCGGCCGCACGGCGGCGGTCGATCCGGATCGACAATTGCGGCTGGGTCGGCTGGTAGGAGATTTCCGGGTTGGACAAGATCCGGCTCTCCGTATCGATGGCCCGCTCGAGCGCCAGGGCGCCTTCATAGATCTCGGCATATTCGCGGCCGGTCAGGGCAACCTGGATCCCGCCGCGGCTGGAGCCGCGCATGTCGAGGCTGCCGCGTCCGAAGACCGAGGCGCGCAGGCCCGGGATCTGCGACAGCGGGCGGCGCATCTCGGCCATGATCTCCTGCTGGCTGCGATCACGGTCTTCCCAATCAGCCAGGGTGGCGGTCATGAAAATGCGGTTGGGGTCCCAGCGGCCGACGATGGAGAAAACCGACGTCACCTCGCCGCTCTCCAGATAGGGCTGGACGATCGCCTCGACCTGGTCGGCCTGGCGCTCCATGAAATCGAGTCCGACACCGTCCGGTCCCGTCGCGAAGATATAGATCCGTCCGCGATCCTCCTGCGGCACCAATTCCTGTTCGAGCGAGGCAAAGGCGAACACCGCCCCCAGCGCCGAAACCAGCATGATGCCGGCCGTGATCCACGGACGGTTCAGGGCGAGCCGCAAGAGCTTGCCATAACCGTCCGAGATGCGGCCGCCGACACGCTCCAGCGGCCCCTGCTTGCGGTTCTCCGACCGCAGCCAGAGGCGCGCGGCCAGCGCCGGCACGATGGAGAGGGCCACGAAGGACGAGATCACCACAGCCAGCGCCAGCACGAAGCCGAATTCGCGGAACAGGCGACCCGCCGTCGAGGGCAGGAAGGAGATCGGGATGAAGACCGAGACCAGAACGGCCGTCGTCGCGACGACCGCGAAAAAGACCTGGCGCGTGCCCAGAACGGCCGCGGCCCGGCGGCCCAGCCCCTTCATCTGCAAACGCTGGATGTTCTCGACCACGACGATGGCATCGTCGACGATGAGACCCGTCGCCAGCACCAGGGCCAGAAGGGTCAGGAGATTGACCGAAAAGCCCAGAAGCCAGATGCCGGCAAGCGCGCCGACCAGGGCGGCGGGAATGGCGGTGGACGGGATCAGGGAGGCGCGGAAGCGGGCGAAGAAGAGCCAGATGGTCGCGATGACGATCACTACCGTGATCGCCAGGCTCGTCAGGACCTCACGCACGGAACCGCGGATGAAGACGGCGTCGTCCGAGGTAATGCGGATTTCCAGATCGTCGAAACGGGCGTTCAGCCGCTCGACCGTCTCGCGCACCCCGTCGGAGATCGAGATCGTGTTGGACTGGGCCTGGCGCACCACGCCAAGACCGATGATCGGCCGGCCGTCGAGACGCACGAAATTGGTCGCATCCGCCGGCGCAAAAAAGGCTTCGGCCACGTCACCGACACGCGTATTGCCGTCGATGATGACATCCTTGACCCGTTCCGGCGTCGCAGCCGTCGCCTCGGCCCGTACCAGCAATTGCTGGTCTTCGGAGCGGAAACTGCCGACCGGCACGTCGAAAGGCGCCTGGCTGAGCGCATCCGCGACATCGCCCACGGTCAGACCGAAACGGCTCAGGCGCAGCGGATCGATCACCACGCGCAGAAGGCGCTGGCGGTCGCCGAACATGTCGACACTCGCCACGCCTTCGATCGACAGGAATTCCGGCACGATGTCATTCTCGACGATGGCCGTCAGCGTCTCTTCGTCATGCGCGTCGGAGAGCACCGCCATCTGGACGATGGGATCGGCATTGTCGTCGGCCTTCACCACGCGGATCTGCTCGACCCGGTCGGGCAGCTGACGCGCGACGCGCGACGTCGCCTCGCGGATGTCGGCCGCGGCGGAGTCCAGATCGACGCCCGGATTGAACTCGACCCGGATGCGCGAGCCGTTCTCCTCGCTCTGCGCATCGATCTCCCGCACACCGGAGACGCGCGCAACGGCACCCTCGAGAATGCTCGTCACCTCGGCATCGACGGTTTCCGGCGCAGCGCCGGGGAAGTTTGCCGTGACCGAGACGACCGGCCGGTCGACATCCGGCAGTTCGCGGACTTCAACGCCGAACAGGGCCGCCAGGCCGCCGATGATGATCAGGAGGTTGAGGACCGCGACGAGCACGGGCCGCTTGACGGCCAGTGCGGGAAGGTCGTTGCGCTGCAGGCTCATCGGGTTTCATCCGAGACGATGGGCGACCCGCCGACTGCCAGCCCGGTTTCCCGCTCGCCGACATCGACAATGCGGCTGCCTTCACGGACCTTCTGAACGCCTTCCGTGATGATGCGGGCTCCGGCCTGCAGATCGCCGCGCACCAGGACATGGCCCTCATTGCGCGCCACAATATCGACCGGCACGCGGAACGCCGTATCGCCATCGACACCCCAGACATAGGAGCCGCTGCCGCCCCAGATAATCGCCGCTTCGGGCAAGCGCGGATAGGACTGGCCCTCGATGGTGAAGGCGACGCGGAAGCTCATGCCCGGCCGCAGCACATCGGCTTCATTGTCGATACTGGCGCGCACCGTGAAAGTGCGGCGTGTCGGATCGATCCGGCTGTCGACGGCAATGACTTCGGCCTCGACGGCGAGATCGGGATCGGCAAAGGGCGTGGCGGTGACGGTGTCGCCTTCACGCAGACGGCCGAACACCTGCTCGGCCGGCGAAAAGTCGACAAACAGTACGCTGCGATCGTCCAGCTGGGCGATAGCGGTCGTCGGCGTGATGCGCGAACCCGGGTCGATATCGGTCAGGCCGACATGTCCGGAAAACGGCGCGCGCACGGTGCGCTCGTCCAGGGCGATCTCGGCCTGCTGCAACTCGATACGCGCAGCATCCAGCGTCGTGCGGGCCTCGTCGATCTGGCTGGCGGAGATGGCTCCGGTGTCCTCGATGCGGCGATAGCGGGCCAGCAATTGCTCGGCCTCCTGCACGGAGACCCGGGCAAGATTGACGGCGAGCTGTTCCTCGCGATCGTCCAGCTGCAGGAGAACGGCACCCGCCTCGACATGGCTGCCGGTGACGAAGGGAACGCCGGTCACGACACCGCCGGCTTCGGGATAGATCGTTGCTGTGGAGCGGGCCCGGGCGGTGCCGACGGCTTCGATGTCGGTGCGCTCGCGCGCAAACCGGACGGGCTGGGTAACAACACGGATGGCCTCATCGGCGCGCGCGCCGCCAGCAGCCGGTCCACCGGCCGAAGGCTCGCCGCCGCAAGCCGAAACCAAAAGAGCGAGCGCCGTGCACAGCACGGCCCCGCGAACCGAAAATCCAGCCGTCAATCGGGCCTCCCAGCGGATTGGAGCGGTAGCGTTCCGCTATCCCATAGTCCTGTTGAACGAAGTAGGACAGGAATTCCGTCGGTCCAGTCTGAGATTCATTATCAGGAATGCGGGACCGCGTCAGGGCGACGGCAATTCCGCCTGGTCGCGCGCGACGGCGGCCATGCGGCGTGCGCGGCGTTCCATGCCCTGACTGAGGCGGGCATGGCGCTCCGGTGTCAGCGGATAGGACCAGATCAGCGGCGCCGCCAGGCCATAAAGCACGATCGGTCCGAGACAGTAGACCAGGCGCAATGAGAGCACACCGATCCCGGTCGAGCCTTCCACACCTGCCGAGGCATGATAGCCCAGAAGGCCGACAATATTGAGGGACACGCCGGTAAAGATCGCCACGGCGAGTTTTTCCGACAGACCGAGGACGGCGAAATATGTGCCCGCCCGGCGGCCGCCGGAACGGGCGCTGTCGATATCGACGACATCCGCCAGCATGGCCAGAGGCAGGAATTGCAGGCCGCCAAAGGCAAATCCCTTGAGGATGAACAGGCAGAAGAAGGGCAGATAATCGCCGCGGCCGAGCAGGAGGTTTGCCGCACTTACTGTGCTGACAAAGCCCAGCGTCACCAGGAAGGCGCGATGCTTGCCGATCTTGCGCCCCATCCAGAGCCAGAAGGGGATCGCCGCGATACCGGCGATGAAGTAGAGGAAATACGCCGCGCCGATCGTCGGAATACCGATGATATCGCGGATGAAAAAGAGCGAGACGGCGTTGCGCGCACTCTCGCCGGCAATCACCAGGAAGGCGATGATCAGGATCCGGCGCATCGGTCCATTGCGCCAGAGGTGTCGGAAACCCTCGATCATCGGCACACGCTCGCGCGCAGCGGGCGGCGGCTCGCTGACCGTCAGGATCACGATGCCGGCGAGCAGGGGAACAATCGCAACGATCGTGACGGCAAGGCCCATCATGACCGGCCCGGTCAGGGCCGCGCGACTGGTCGGCGTGCGCTGCATGATCTCGCCCGTGAAGGCACCCGAGATATCGCGCCACATCGAGGCGAAGATCTGGCCGACTGCGCCGCCATCGGCGAGAATCTCGACGACCATCGGTACCGCCGCGGCCAGCAGAAGTCCGCCCAGATAATAGAATTCTCGTGCTGCCGTGACCTGGCTGCGGGCGTGATAGTCGCTCGACAGCTCGGCACCCCAGGCCCGGAAGGGAATCTGGATCATCGTGGCGCTGGCAAAGAAGGCCGTCAGCCAGATCAGGAAATAGACCAGGCCCGCGCCCTCCGGCGGCACGAAGAGGAACCAGGTCGAGAGCATCAGCATTGGCGCGCCGAGCGCGATATAGGGTTTGCGGCGGCCAAAACGGGTGCGGCCGCGATCGGAAATCTCGCCCATGAGCGGATCGGTGATCACGTCGGTGAAGCGGGCCACCATGATGATCAGGCCGATCACCGACAGGGACAGTCCCAGATGGCCGGCATAGTGCGCCGGCAGCCAGATCGCGAGGGGATAGCCATAGATCGCCAAAGGCAGGGCGAGTGAGCCATGCAGGAAGATCGTGGAGCGTTTCAGGGCCGGGGCGGCCTGCGGCATGCCCCCCGTTTCACGCACGGGGCCGTCTCCCGTCCTGCCGACAGTGTCCAATATGTCCTCCCAGACCTCGCGCGCCGCGTCATTTTTGGTTTTGGCGCTTTTTCAAAGTTTGAGTATGGCGAGATCAGGGAGTCAAATTAAACAGGAACAATAATTTCAGTCAGCTTCACCGTCACCCTCGAGCCGGGCGAAGGTCAAAACGAATATCAGGTACGCATTGCGGCCGCAGCACGGGCATTCGTCTCAATGCCGGCCCAGTCGCCTTGTTCGACCATCGCCTTGCTTGCGATCCAGGACCCGCCGACACAGACGACATTGTCCAGTGCCAGATAGTCCGGAGCCCGCTCGCGGGTGATCGACCCGGTCGGGCAAAAGCGGATATCCGGCAAGGGCCCCTTCAGGGATTTCAGATAGTCCAGCCCGCCGGCCTGCTCTGCCGGGAAGAATTTCAGCAGATCGAAACCGGCTTCCGCCGCCGCCATGGCCTCGCTTGCGGTTGCGACCCCGGGCAGAACCGGAACGCCTGCATCGAGCAGGGCCGGAACGAGTTTCGGCGTCAGCCCCGGCGACACCAGAAAGTCTGCTCCGGCCGACACGCTCTGTGCCGCCTGCTCAGGAGTACGGATGGTTCCCATTCCCACGACCAGATCCGGCGCCGCGGCTTTCATGGCCTGCAGGACATCCAGCGCTGCTGCGGTGCGCCAGGTCATCTCGATCACCTTGAGCCCGCCTGCTTCCAGAGCGCGGGCCAGGGGCGCCGCATCGGTAACATCGCTGACAGTGAGTACCGGAATGACGGAGGCGAGGTCGGCAAGGGCGTCGGTCGTAAGAGACATGGATTGTCCTGTCGGGCGGCGGATCGGAGCGAGATGTTACCCCTACCATCCAGCAGAGACCAGACGCAGAAACGGCGCAGCGCAGCCATGCCTGCCATCCGCGCTGCCAATTTGCAGCTGAGTCGCCTTGACCTTCCAGCAGGGGGAGGGTGGAAACTCCGCCACCTGCATCGTCAAGGGAGTGAAGCGCGTGATCTCACGACGCCTGTTCATGGGAACGGCCGCCGCCTGCGGCGGCCTGGCAGCCACCAATCTGCTGCCGGCCTGGGCGCAGCCGAACGGCGCGGCCAATCTCGGCGGCCTGCGCCCGCTGGACGGCCAGGCCTTCGACCTGACGGTCGGCCGCGCGCAGGTTCTCATCGACGGGCGCAGCGGCCCTGCCGTGACGGTGAACGGCCAACTCCCCGCGCCGCTGCTGCGCTGGCGTGAAGGCGACGAGGTCATTCTGCGGGTCCACAACACGCTGGACGAAGACACCTCGATCCACTGGCACGGCCTGCTTCTGCCGTTCGAAATGGATGGCGTGCCTGGCGTCACCTTCCCGGGCATCCGGCCGGGCGAGACCTTTGAATACCGCTTCCCGGTGCGTCAGGCCGGCACCTACTGGTACCACTCCCATTCCGGCCTGCAGGAACAGCTGGGCCATTACGGCCCGATCGTCATCGAACCGGCCGGCACCGATCCGGTGGCCTTCGACCGGGAATATGTGATCGTCCTGTCAGACTACACGTTCGAGGGCCCGCACCGGGTTTTCGACCGGCTGATGAAGTCCTCCGACACCTATAATTTCCAGCAGCGCACCCTGGGCGATTTCTTCGGCGATGCGCGCGAACAGGGCCTGGGCAGCGCCCTGCGCGACCGGATGGCCTGGGGCCGCATGCGGATGAACCCCACCGATATCTCGGACGTGACCGCCGCGACGCTCGACTATCTGGTGAACGGGCACGGGCCGCAGGACAACTGGACCGGCCTGTTCAATCCCGGCGAACGCATCCGACTGCGCTTCATCAATGCGTCGGCCATGACGATCTTCAATGTCCGCTTCCCGGATCTGCCGATGACCGTCGTCCAGGCCGACGGTCTGGATGTGCAGCCGGTCGAGGTCGGCGAGTTCCAGTTCGGCCCTGCCGAAACCTATGACGTGATCGTCGAGCCACGCGAGGACCGGGCCTTCACCCTGATGTGCGAGAGCATCGACCGCTCCGGCTTTGCCCGCGCGACGCTGGCACCGCGCCCGGGCATGACGGCGCCCATTCCCCCGCTGCGCCCGCGCCCCACACTCACCATGCGCGACATGGCGATGGATCACGGCGCGATGGGACATGGCGGGATGAGCCATGATGCGGTTCCTGCTGCCGATGGCCACACGATGAGCCATGATGCAGGCGGACAGGCCAGCATCGATCATGCCGCCATGGGGCACGGGACGACCGCACAAAGCGCAATGAATCACGACTCGATGGATCATGGTGCGATGGGCCATGGCTCGATGGCACACGGTGCCCCGGCGCCTGAGACCACAGGCCCCCAGCGGCACGACCATCCGGCGGGGCCTGGTGTCGTCGGTCTCGCAGAAGCCCCCGTCAGCCGCCTGCACGAACCCGGCGCCGGGCTGGAGAATGCCGGCCACAAAGTGCTGGTCTATACCGATCTCAAGGCCCTGACGCCCAATCCGGATACGCGCCGCCCCGGCCGCGAGATCGAGGTTCACCTCACCTCGAACATGGAACGCTATATGTGGTCCTTCGACGGGGTGCGCTTTTCGGAAGTCGTCGACCCGATTGTCTTCCACGAAGGCGAACGCCTGCGGATGACCCTGGTCAACGACACGATGATGCCCCACCCCATCCACCTGCACGGCATGTTCTTCGATGTGGTGACCGGCGCGGACAACGATCCCCACAAGCCGCGCAAGCACACGATCACCGTCAAGCCGGGTGAAAAGCTGTCCCTGGACATCACCGCCGACGCGGTGGGCGACTGGGCGTTCCACTGCCACCTGCTCTATCACATGCATGCCGGGATGATGCAGGTCGTCTCGGTCCTGCCGGACACATCACCCGCTGCACAGCAGGCCGACCCGCACGCCGGCCATCACGCCATGCCGGCCCGGACGCCGGCGCGCGAGCCAGAGCAGACACCGCACCATGGCGGTCACGGGGAGCACCACTGATGCGCGCACTAGTTTCTCTACTCGCCGTCCCGGCGTTCGCCGCCTTCTCCGGCACCGCACTCGCCCAGACCCAGGCCGACGCCTATTATCCACCCGAGGAGATGGCCGCGGCGCGCGCCATGCTGCGCCATGAAACAGGCGGCGCGCGGCACCTCTTCTTCCGCACCGACCGGTTCGAGATCCGCCAGCAGCGCGACGATGAAGAGGCGCTTCTGTGGGATATCGACGCCTGGTACGGCGGCGCCATCAACCGGCTCTGGCTGAAGAGCGAGGCCGAGTATTCGCTCGATCACGACGAATTCGAGGAGCTGGAAGTCCAGGCCCTCTACAGCCGTGCCATCTCGCCCTTCTTCAACCTGCAGACCGGTATCCGCCATGACTTCGAGCCGGACACGGGCCGCACCCATGCCGTGCTCGGCGTTCAGGGCGAGGCGCCCTACTGGTTCGAGATCGATGCTGCGCTTTTCCTGTCCGATGAAGGCGAGCTGACCGGCGCCCTCGAAACCGAGTATGAGCTGCGCCTCACCCAGCGCCTTATCCTGCAGCCCCGCGCCGAGCTGACCTGGTCAGCCGTGGCGATACCCGAGCTCGGCGTGGGATCCGGCTTCGGCACGATCGAGACCGGTCTGCGCCTGCGCTATGAGATCCGGCGGCAGTTTGCGCCCTACGCAGGTGTCGAATGGAGCCGGCAGCTGGGAGACACGGGCGATTTTGTCAGAGCCGCCGGCGGACGCACCGACGACACGGCCCTCGTCGCCGGATTGCGTGTCTGGTTCTGATTTCAGAACCGCTGAAATCGGCAGCCCCTGACAGGAGCAAGCCAATTGCGCTCGCCCCGCGTATCGGCTAAGCCTCCCCGTCTCGCGCACCCATAGCTCAGCTGGATAGAGCGCTGCCCTCCGAAGGCAGAGGTCAGAGGTTCGAATCCTCTTGGGTGCGCCATTTCTTCTTTAGTTCCCGCTCCGCTCGACCCGAGACCGTCACCAACCCCGGCGTTGGGGTCGATGCTCACATGGAACGCGCTCAGGGCTGCTGGGTTTGGACTCGAGGGCGTCGGTCCCGCCAGCTCTTTCTTCGTCCCTGCTCCGCTCGACCCGAGACCGTCACCAACCCGGGCGTTGGGGTCGATGCTCACATGGAACGCGCTCAGGGCTTCAAGGGGCGCAACCGTCGGGTTCGGGACCCTGCTCTTTCCCCTGTTTGACCTGGCCAAAAAAGAAACGGCGGACCGATGGCCCGCCGTTTCCCAGCCCGGTGCCGCCGTCAGGACCGGCGACATCCCCCCGGTCTAGAAGGTCCAGCTCAACCCGAAGCGCACAGAACGCGGCGGCTGATAGGTCCGCGGCGCACCATAGTTCGGATCCGGCACGTTGAGCGCTGTCTCGCCAATTTCGCGGATGTCGGTAACGCCGGAGCTGTCGAAGACGTTGAAGATATCCATCCGCAGCACGGGTTCGCCGCCCAGCGGCAGGTCGACCGGACGGTAGATGAAGGCCAGGTCGACATTGTAGATCCAGTCGCTCTCCAGCTGACTGCCGCGCGGGGTCGGCTGGCTGTTGCAGAAGAAGGACTCGGACTCGTAGGCCTGCGCGAAATCGTCGGTCGGGTGGAAGCCGATACACCCGAAGCGCCGCGGCGAGGTCGCCTGCATCGCCGCCCCGATCGAGAACTGGTCGGTAAAGGCGTAATTCCCCCAAAGCTTGATCTTGTGAGCCCGGTGGTTCGGCAGAAGGCCATCGGAATTGTCGGTCAGACCCGGCTGGTCGAAGGAAGTCGTGATCCCCGCATCGTCCTGGCCATTATCCGACTTTACCGTCCCTTCGTAATTGCCTTCGCTGCGCGACAGTGTCCAGGATCCGTGCAGATCCCAGCCATTGTCGAAAGCCCGGTCGAAGGTCAGCGTCAAGGCCTCATAAGTCCGTGTCGGCGTAGGATAGCCGAGATCCGCGGCGCTCAGGTCCACGGTCTCGTCGAGCTCGGGCAGGTAGACCCGCATGTCCTCGCCCGGATTGGTCAGCACATACTGGTGGAAGCCCGTCCAGACATCCTCGCAGGGCGTACCGCCGACAGTCAGGCCGTTGGCGTTGCAATAGGCGATGACGGCGGCATCGATCGCCACGTCTTCCAGGGTCACGCCGAGATCGCGATAGGTGTAGCTGGCGCTGAAGTCCCAGAGATCGTTCATCATCCAGCGCGCCCCGACGATGAATTCGTCGACATACATCGGATCGAGATACTGGTCGGTCACCGCCCGCGTATCCGGCACGGTCCCGTCGCCGAACAGTTCTTCCAGGAAAGGCCCGCCTTCAAGTTGCGGCACGTCATTCGCGTCCAGCCCGCTGAACTGGTACCAGTCCTGGGTGAAGAGTTCGGCGCCCGCCATCCGGATATTCGTGTTGGTGGCAACAGGCAGGAAGTAGCGGCCATAGAAACCGAACAGCTCCAGCGACCCATCCCCGAAATAGTCGTAGGAAACCCCCAGGCGCGGCGCCAGCTGGTCCTCGATACGGGTGAAGGTGTCACCGCTGGCATTGCGGTTGTCGAAGGTCTCGTTGCGCAGGCCGATATTGACGTTCAACTGATCCGTGACCTGCCAGGAATCCTGGATATAGAAGGCCGTCTGGACCGTCTCGAATGAACCGCCCCGGTCGAGCTGGCGGACACGAACGCATTCACGGCCGGCCTGACCGCCCTGGGCTTCGCACGATACGGGATCATAAAGCCGATAGTAGACGCCGCCCGAGTAGAAGGAGCGGTCTTCAGCCGTCAGCGTCTCCCGGTCGACGCCGATGCGGATATTGTGCTCTCCGAAGAAATTCGCATAGATGTCCGCATCGGCCCGGATCAGTTCGCGCGTGTCATTGCCTTCGGCCGGAACGAGCTCGCCCCAATTGCCCAGCTGAATGACCGGGCCGCTGGTATCGCGCGCATCCAGGATCGCCGGGTTGCCATCCGTGCTGCCCGCAATGGTCTGGTTGAACGTCTGCCGGCCGGCCGTCACGGACACGGTAAGCCAGTCGGTCAGGGCGCCGGAATAACGCAGGATGTTGACGTCCCCGCCTTCCAGGAAGTTGGTCTGTGCCACCGGCGTGCGGCTTTCGATTTCGGTCCGGTCCGCGTTGAAGGTGACGTCGCTTGCCTCACGCACCGTTGCCCGGTCATCCGAGAAGCTCGTCCACGCGAAATTGTGCCCTTCAAACAGGTTCACGTCGAGCCGGAAGCCGAAGAAGGGGTCGTCGGTACGATCGACCTCCTCGCGGCCGGCCTCGGTGATGTTGATGGCCTCGATCAGGCGCGGCGAGTACAGACCGTAAATGAAAACCCGGTCTTCAATGATCGGCCCGGAAACCCAGAAATCACTCTCCAGCGTCATGCGCTGGTCGAACTGGTTGGCCTGGGCGTAGGTCGTCGGCGAATCCTCGCGGAGTTCGTCAGGCGAGTAGAAAATATTGAACCCGTAATGCCATTCATTGGTGCCGGAGCGGGTCACGGCATTCACCACCCCGCCGGTCGAGCGCCCGAACTCGGCCTGATAACCGCCGGACTTGATCTCCAGCTGGTCATACAGCTGGAAGGGCACTGCCGACGCACCGAGGAAATTCCGGAAATCGGTGATGTTCATGCCGTCGACATAGAAGGCGTTCTCGCCCGGCGAGGCGCCGGAGATCGAGGCGAAGCCGGTGCTGAGCCCCTCCTCGAAGTCGTTGTCACCGATCACGGTACCCGGTGCGAGCAGCGTCAGCGACGTCACATCACGACCGATCGGTACCTGCTCGAACACGGCCTGCACGTCGAGATCGAGACCTGTCTCGGAAGCCTGGAACACATCGACCTGCACCGCCTGGCCCGTCACGGTGATGACGTCCTCGGCCATCCCCGCCGGCAGGACAAACTCGTAGGCTGCCGACGAGCCCACCGAGACCCGGACACCATCATCGGACACCGTCTGGTAACCGGCCCCGGCTGCCGTCAGTGTGTAATTGCCAACTTCCAGGCGGCCGATGAAGAAGCGGCCATCGGCGCCGGTCGTGACGGTGCGCGTCGAGCCCCGGTCGCTGGACACGGCCGTAACGGTCGCGCCGGATACCGGATTACCGGCCTCATCGAGAACCGTGCCGCCGACACCCCCTGTTGTGTACGACTGTGCCAGCACCGCCGGTGCAGTCATGACGGAAACACCGGTCATGGCCGAAAGGGCGAGCCCGAAACAGGCTGTGGTGCCTAAGAGAGTTTTCTTGATCGCGTTCATATTATCCCCCGAGGCCGGTCGGGCCGGCGCTCTTGTTTGGTGATCACTTGCCAGCGCGCCGGGGTCATTTTCGGACATGCAGACGGGCGCTGACGGATCGATCCGACCAGCGCGGGGGAACACGGCTCAATATGAAAGGGGCGAACGGGAGCGGTGTGTTGCCAGCAACGGGCAGGCCTGCGGACGGGGGAATCAGGCCGGTGAAACGGCTGCCGAATTGTTCAGAGCCGCCATCAGCGCTGCACTTCCGGTTGCGCTGACGGGAAGAATCTGGCCGCTGCGAAGCCGGACCGATGCAATCCGTTCGCGGCGCTGTTCTGTCGAAACAACATCTGACGGACGCACAAAGTGCGAGCGGTGCACCTGAACGAAACCCTGACCGTCGAGCATCTGCGCCATCTCGATCATGGTCGCACGGTGCAACACTTCACGCCCTGAGCGGTCGACAAGGGCTACATAATTGCCCTGTGCGGACACAATAACGATATCATCCAGTGCCACATAATCGGTGCGTCCGGCCGACCGTACGGCCAGGCGCGCCGTCCGGCCTCCCCGCATCGTATCGCTACTGCGCTGCACCAGGCCCTTCAGCTGGGCGCCGGCCAGATAGGCCATCCCCGTGAAGGTCGGCAGCATCAGCCAGAACAGGGAGGGTGTGGAGGCCACCAGCGCCTGGGCCGGCACGCCGGTGTAGGCGGACAGCACCAGTACCGTCCAGAAATAGTCGGCCATCGAGAATATCGCGACGACACCCGCCGCTTCGACACAGCGTCGCCACGCCGGACTGCCTGCGAGCGCGTGACGTAGCCCGACCAGGCTACCCGCGATAATCGCGGGCAGGGCAATCGCGGAGAATACCGATTGATGCCGGACGCCGAGCGCGAAGCTGGGCGGAGCGCCGTCGGACACGGCTTCCTGGTACTGAACGGCGACGAAGAGAAGGACGAGAACGGCCCAGACTATGCAGCCGCCGGCGACAACCCGGAGCGTCCAGCGCATCGGGATACCCCTGCCATGTAAATCTGGAAACTGCGTCGTCACGCTGCGCCTCCCCACGCTCCGAACCGCCCTGAACAGCCCGTCGAGCCTGTCATCCCGAGCATGACGACGACCACGCGGGGGGCTTAAAATTCTGTCACCTCTCGAGTCCCACACGTAGCAAGAGAGAAGCACCGGCCCGCCCGGAATTGCGCCGAAGCGCGGCCGCCTGTTGCGAACAGCGTCAGAAAACGACGAACAACGGCGTCAGGGTTTAACCCGCAAGCGCCTGTGACGAACCCGGACACCCGCAAAGTCGTCACACACCCGGTGTTGGCATGTAGGCATGACCGGAACAGCGCGGTAGCCAATCCATCACGTTATTCAGTGCGTTATGTGGAGGACCGCCATGCGCTGCCTCATCCTTGAAAGCCGCGAACTCGCCCGGACGCAGTTACAACGGCAACTGGACCGGTTCGCAGATACCACCTGCGTCTGCGCCCGTCCTGCCGCCGGCCAGGACGATCCCTGGCACGGCGCATCGCCGGACGTGGTGTTTCTCGGCAGCGACCAGCCGGGGCTTGAGCGCCTTCTCTCGCGCCGGTGGAACATGGCGGGCGATGGTCCGGTCATCGTGATGATGGGCGACTTGCCGATACACGCCCTGACCGCGTTCGAGCTGCAGGTGACCGACTTTCTCCTGCGGCCGGTCGAGACACTGCGTCTTGAGGAATGCCTGCGCCGCGTGCGGACCGAGTTGCAGCAACGGCGCGACCTGGCCCGGGTCGCCGTGCTCAGCGAGACGCTGGCCGGCATTCGCCAGGGCCATGCCGCAGATGCCGGGGCACCGGTCTACCGGGACTTCTGGATCCGCTGCCGCAATGAAACCGTGCGGGTACCCCAGTCGCAGATCGTCTGGATCGAGGCCGCGCGCAGCTATGTCCATTTCAACCTGCGCAACCGGCAGCTCCTGCACCGGATCTCGCTGCGGGAGCTGGAGGAGCGGCTGGACCCGGCGGACTTCCTGCGAATTCACCGCTCGGCAATCGTCAATGTGCATCACATCGAACGCACCCATGCCGACCGCCACGGCACGCATTCGGTCGAGCTGGCCAATGGAGAGATGGTGCGCGTGGGGCGCAAATACCGCCTGCAACTGGCCGAGTTCATGGCGAGCGGCCGGGTGCCGCCGCGTCAGGACGTGGCGGCCTGACGCGATCGCAAGGCGTCAGTCCAGCTCCTCTTCTTCCGCATCCGGCGTGAATTCCAGCCAGAGCGCGTTGAGGATTCCGAAGCCGAGGGCGGCGGCCAGACCGAGTACCCAGGTGAAATACCACATGGTTCCAGGACCTCCGGTCAGTAGGAGCCAGGCGAGGTGGCCTGCTCGGACGTCACACGTCCCCACAGCACCTTGAACACCCAGCTGGTGTAGAGAACGATCAGCGGCACGAAGATCGCCGTCATGATCAGCATGAAGAACAGCGTGCCGTGGCTGGACGAGCTGTCCCATACGGTCAGGCTGGCATCGGGATTGAGCGAGCTCGGCAGGATGAAGGGGAACATCGACACGCCAGCCGTCGCGACGACACCGAAGACCGACATGGCCGACCCGGCGAGGCTCGCCGCATTGCGCTTGGCGTAGAGGCTCACCGCTGCCAGGCCAGCCCCGGCAACGGCCATCAACGGCGCCAGCGTCATCCACGGATGCCGCACGAAATTGCCAATCCAGCCCCCCGCTTCGACACTGACAGTCTTGCGCATCGGATTGGATGGGCCATCCAGCGGGATATCGGACGTGATCGTATAGCCGGGCAGGGCCGTCGCAGCCCAGATACCGGCTATGACAAACAGGCCGAGGGTCAGCAATGCCGCGAGCGATCCGGAGCGGGCCGCACGGTCACGCACGGGACCTTTCTCGGCTTTCACCACGAGCCAGGACGCCCCGTGCATGACCAGCATGGCGACCGAGATCAGACCGGCGAGCAGGGCGAAGGGGTTGAGCAGGCCGAACAGGCCGCCCTCATAGGTGGCCCGCAGCATGCTGTCGAAATCGAACGGGACACCGCGCAGCACATTGCCCACCGCGACACCGAATATCAGCGCCGGCACGAAGCCGCCGATGAAGAGCGCCCAGTCCCAGCTGTTGCGCCAGACCGCACTGTCGCGCTTGGAGCGGTATTTGAAGCCGACAGGCCGCAGGATCAGGGCCGACAGCACCACGAACATGGCGAGGTAGAAGCCGGAGAAGCTGACGGCATAGACATAGGGCCAGGCGGCAAAGATCGCGCCGCCGCCCAGGATGAGCCAGACCTGGTGGCCTTCCCACATCGGGCCGATCGTGTTGATCACGAGCCGGCGTTCCGCATCGGTCTTTGCGACGAAAGGCAGGAGCGTGGCGACGCCGAGGTCGTAGCCATCGGTCAGGGCGAAACCGATCAGGAGGACGCCCAGAAGGCCCCACCAGATGACGCGGAGCGTCGGATAGTCGAGAGGCAGTTCCATGATATGCGTCTCCTATCGGTCGTAGAGCGGCGCCGGTACGGCTTCGGGGAAGCCGCCGGATGCGGGCTGGTGTGTCATGGTCGGCTTTTCTGCCGTCGGCCCCTTGCGGATCGCCCGGACCATCAGCGTCACCTCGATCACGGCAAGCGTGCCGTAGAGAAGGGTGAAGCCGACCATTGTCAGGATCACCTGGCTGGCGGACAGGCTGGACACACCCATGAAGGTCGGCAGCACACCGTCGATCACCCAGGGCTGACGGCCGGTCTCGGCCAGCACCCAGCCAAGCTCCGCGGCAATCCAGGGCAGGGGAATGATCGCCACGGCCAGGCGCAGGAACCAGCGCGGGAAAGGCCGGCGCAGGCTCACCAGGTAGAAGGCCAGGGCAAAGACCGCGATGAAGAAGAAGCCGAGCCCCGCCATGATGCGGAAGGACCAGAAAGCCATGGCGACGTTGGGGACCGTGTCCCAGGCGGCCTGCTGGATCTGGTCCGGTGTCGCCTCGCGCGGATCGTCGACATAGCGCATCAGCAGGAGGGCATAGCCCAGATCCTGCTTGGCCAGCTCGAATTGTTCGCGCGCTGCCACATTCTCCGGATCGGCATTGAGCCGCTGGACCGCATCATAGGCCGTGATCCCGTTCTCGATCCGGTCCTGGGCGATGGCGACGAGCGGCAGGATGCCCTCGACATCGCCGTCGATGCTGCGGGTCGCAATCAGGCCCAGAAGCCAGGGCACCTGGATCTCGTAGCGGGTTTCCTGCGCTTCCTGGTCAGGCAGACCGACCAGTGTCAGCGGCGCCGGCGCCTCTTCGGTGTGCCACATGCCCTCGAGAGCGGCGAGTTTCATGCGCTGGTGATCGGTCAGCGTATAACCGCTCTCATCGCCCAGCACGACAACCGACAGGGCCGATGCCAGGCCGAAGGAAGCCGCAACCGCGACAGACCGCTTGGCCAGTCCGCGATGACGCCCCTTCAGGAGATAGAAGGCCGAAATGCCGAGCACGAAAACCGAGGCGGTCACATAGCCCGCCGACACGGTGTGAACGAATTTGGCCTGGGCGACCGGGTTGAAGAGCACCTCCATGAAGTTGGTGATCTCCATGCGCATCGTGTCCGGATTGAATGCGGAGCCGACCGGCGCCTGCATCCAGCCGTTCGCGATCAGGATCCACAGGGCCGAGAGATTCGAGCCCAGAGCCACCAGGCCGGTGACGAGCCAGTGGACCGGACGCGACAGCTTGTCCCAGCCGAAGAACATCAGGCCGACAAAGGTCGCTTCCAGGAAGAAGGCCATCAGGCCTTCGATCGCGAGCGGGGCGCCGAAAATGTCGCCGACATAATGCGAGTAGTAGGACCAGTTCGTGCCGAACTGGAATTCCATGGTAATCCCCGTCGCGACCCCGAGCACGAAGTTGATCCCGAACAGGTTCATCCAGAATTTCGTAATGTCTTTCCAGACCGGCTTGCCGGTCAGGACATAGGCGCCTTCCATGATCACCAGGATCATCGACAGGCCAAGCGTCAGGGGAACGAACAGGAAGTGGTACATCGCCGTCAGCGCGAACTGCCATCGCGAAAGGTCCGCGACCAGTAAGTGTTCCATGGTTGAACTCCGGTTCCGACGCGTTAACTTGCACCTGAAATACAAGTTTTAGCTTCCGGTGCAACGGGCGAAACGTCGCACACAGGACCCGGACGGGCCACATGACTTCCAGAAGCGAAAGCCAGATGTCTGCGAGCCTCCGCCTGAAAGGCTGGGCACGCGCAGCGCGCCACGATGTGCGGCTGGCCGAACTGGCGATCCTTATGGACACGCTCGCGGCCATCGCCTTTGCGCTCGGTTTTGCCACGGCGATCTCGGCCCTCGTCGACGGACGCAATGCCCTGCCCGCCCTCCTGGTCGCGGCCGCGGCACTCATCGGCCGCGGCGGCTTCAGCTGGCTTCGTTCGCAGGCGTCCGAGCGCGCCGGACAAGGGCTGGTCGCGGCCGCGCGGCAGGATATGGCGGGTCTGGCGGCGAAGACCGGCCCGGCCCTGTTCGACGGTGCACCCGCCGGTGAACGCACCGCGCAGCTGGTGGACCGCACCGCCATTCTTGCCGGCCATGCCGCCCATTGGCTGCCGGGCCGGACCGCCGCCGTGCTCACCCCGGTCCTCGTGGTCATCGCCATTTTCACCCAGAGCTGGCTGGCGGGCGCACTGATCCTGGCCTCGACCGTGATGCTGCCGGTCTTCATCTGGCTGACGGCGTCAGAGACCGCCGCACTGGCCCGCGCACAACAGGGCGCTCTCGATACGCTCGCCGGAACCTTCGAGAGCCGCGTTCGGATGGCCGGCACGATCCGCGCCTTCAATGGTGTGGCGCGTGAAGCCGGTGTGATCGAAGCGGCCGCCGACGAGCTGGCGCGCCGCACCATGGCGATCCTGCGGGTCGCCTTCCTGTCGACCGCCGTGCTGGAATTTTTCGCCTCGATCTCGATCGCGCTCGTGGCCGTCTATGTCGGGTTCAAGCTGCTGGGGGTCTTCCCGTTCGAAACCTTTGAGACCCTGACCCTGCGGGAGGGTCTGGCCGCCCTGGTACTGGCGCCGGAATTCTTTGCGCCCGTGCGCCAGCTCTCCGCGCTTCACCATGCGCGCAGCGATGCGCGCGCCGGGGCCGAGTCCCTGGCCCAACTTGCCGGGACCGGGGATATAGCCCCCATCGTCCGGCTCGAAGCGCTCGGGCAGGCGCCGCGGATCGCCTGGCAATCCGCCGATCTGGCCCGCAGCGGGCAGGTCGTGGTCCGGGATTTCAATGCCGTCGCCGAACCGGGCCGGATCACCCTGCTCTGGGGACCGTCCGGATGCGGCAAGACATCGGTCCTGATGTCGCTGCTGGCCCTGGCCGAACCGGTCCGCGGCGAAATCCGTGTCGACGGCGATGTCTTGCCGGCCGGCCACTCGCTGGCCAGCTCCATCGCCTGGATCGGACAGAAACCCTGGGCACTGGAAGGCACGATCCGCGACAATCTCCGCCTCGCGGCTCCGGACGCGGACGATACCGCTTGCCTGGCTGCGCTCGATACAGCCGGCTGCGACTTCATTGTGGACCGGCCGGACGGGCTCGACATGCGGATCGGACCCGGCGGCAGCGGCCTCTCCGGCGGCGAACTGCAGCGGCTTGCCCTCGCCCGGGCCCTGCTCGCAGGCGCGCCGGTCCTGCTGTTCGACGAGCCCACCGCCCATCTCGACGCCGAACGCCAGGATGCGCTGCTGGCAACCCTTCGCCAGCTCGCCTCCGGGCGAACCGTGATCATGGCCAGCCACGACCCTGCCGCGCGTGACATCGCCGACGCCGTCATCGTGATGGAGCGACAATCATGATCGCGCTGTGGACCCGGCTCGGCCGTCCCTTCCGCGGCCGGATCGCTCTGGCCTTCCTGCTGGCGACCGCCGGCGGCGCGATGGCAGCGCTGCTGCTGGGCGTATCGGGCTGGTTCCTGACGGCCAGCGCTATCGCCGGCGCAGCGGGCAGTGCCTACGCCTTCAACCATCTCTATCCCAGCGCCACGGTGCGCGGCACCGCGATGGGACGCATTCTGGCGCGCTATGGTGAGCAGCTGGTCGGGCACGATGCCACGCTGCGCCTGTCGGCGCGGCTGCGTCGCCACCTGTTCGAGGCCGAGGCGCGCGCACGCGCCGGTCTTGCCAGACCCGCCTCTGACAGTCTGGCCGTTTTCCTGGATGATGTGCGTCTCGCCGAGGGCGCCCTGCTCCGCCTGTGGCTGCCCGCCGCGAGTGCCGCCGCGGCAGCCCTGATTGCGTTGGTCTTCGCAGCCCTTGCCGGCTGGGCTCCGCTCGCGATTGTCTCTGGCGGACTGGCGCTCGCGCTCGCAACAGGCCGGTTCGGCATCGCCGAGCAGCGCCGGATCGATGCCCGGCTGCAGACACTGAACGACCGCTACCGCCGCGAGGCCGCCAGCCTGGTGGACAACCGGGTCGAGCTGGAGGCGCTGGGCCGGTTCGGCGATGCGGCCGGGGCCCTCGGATCCCTGTCCGCTGAAACGGCCGGACAGACGCTCGCCGCCGGCCGGCGCTCACGGCTGGCCGGCGCCTTCATCGCCATCCTTGGAGGCCTGTCGGCGACACTTGCTGTCATGCTGGGCAGCGGCGCCACAGTGCCGCTTCTCGCCGGCACGGCGCTGTCGGTCCTCGCGGCGCACCAGAGCCTGGCCATCGCGCTGGGCGCGCTGACCGCCTATCCGGCAACCGAGCTGGCCCTGTCGCGGCTGAATACGCGCATTGCGGCGCAGCCGGCGATTGCCGAGCCGGCCGAGCCCGCACCGGCACCCGGCACGATCCTGCCGGTACAGACCTGCCGACTGCGGATCGGCTTTTCTGCGGAGGCGCCGCTGTGCGAGGTGCCGGATCTCGATCTGGCAGCCGACAGCGTTACCGAGATCACCGGCCCGTCGGGCTGCGGCAAGACCACGCTTCTGGAAACCATCGCCCGCCTCCGCCCGGCCCTGAGCGGAAGGCTGGATTATGCCGGGCTCGAGGCCGGAAAGGTGCGGTCCGCGGCGGTCCGTCAGCACACGGGGCTTGCCCCGCAACTGCCCGACACGATGCGCGGCACGATCGCGGACGCGCTGCGGCTGGCCCAGCCGGATGCCGACGATGCGCGCCTGCTGGACGCCTGCCGGACGGCGCTCTTCATGCCGGTGGTGACGCGCTCGCCGGACGGGCTGTATCAGCCGCTCGACGAGGGCGGCAGCAATCTGTCCGGCGGCGAGTTACGGCGCCTGGCCATCGCCCGGGCCATTCTGCGCGGTCCGGACCTTGTCTTGCTGGACGAGCCCTTCGCCGGCCTGGATGCGCCGGCACGCGAAGCGCTGGCGGCAAATCTCGGCGCCTGGGCGCGCAGCCATGGTGCCGCAATCGTGCTGGCGACCCATATCCCCGGCGCGGAGCTATGGCCGGGCCTGAACTATCGGCAAGTCCCGCTGGCGCCGTCACCGAAGCGTCACACGAGTAGCTGACGCCCGCGAATTGCGGTATGGTTTTTACCGGTATTTCAAGGGCAGGTTATGCGGCTCACCAGTTTCACCAATTATGCCTTGCGGATGTTGCAGTACACGGCATTGCGCGGCGAGCGCATCAGCCGGGTGACGGACATCGCGATGATCCACCAGGTCTCGGTCCATCACATGGTAAAAATCGCCAACCTGCTGGGCCGCGAGGGCTATCTGGAAACGATCCGGGGCCGCAGCGGCGGGGTTCGCCTGGCCCGGCCTGCCGACACGATCACCGTCGGCGAAGTGGTCCGGCTGACCGAAGCCCCCCTGGAACTGGCCGAGTGCTTCAATGACGACTCCAACACATGCCCGCTGATCGGCGTGTGCCGGCTGTCGAAGACCTGGCGCAAGGCACTCGACGCCTTTCTGGAGGTGCTCGACGGGGTGACCATCGCCGATATTGCCGGCAATCGCGGCGAGCTCACACAGCGGCTCGCACTCGATGCGGACGGCGGCTAGCCGCCGACCAGCCGCTGCAGATAGGCGCCGTATTCCGTCTTCAGCAACGGCTGCGCAAGACGCAGCACCTGCTCGTCATCGATGAAGCCCTGGCGCCAGGCGATCTCTTCCAGACAGGCCACCTTCAGGCCCTGCCGGGACTCGATCGTTTCGACGAACTGGGCCGCCGCCAGCAGGGACTGGTGCGTTCCGGTATCAAGCCAGGCGTAACCGCGCCCCATGATGTGCCCCTTCAGCAGGCCGTCGCGCATGTACATCTCGTTGAGCGTGGTGATTTCCAGCTCACCGCGTGCCGACGGCCGGACCTCGCGCGCCCGGTCGCAGACCGTGTTGTCGTAGAAATAGAGCCCCGTCACGGCGAAGTTGGACTTCGGCGTCAGCGGCTTTTCCTCGATCGAGATGATGGCCTGGCTGTCGTCGAACTCAGCCACGCCATAGCGCTCCGGATCGGCGACCTGGTAAGTGAAGACCTCGGCGCCGCGCGTCAGGCGGGACGCGTCCTTCAGCAGCCCCTGCAGGCCATGGCCGAAGAAGATATTGTCGCCCAGGACCAGCGCACACGGCTCGCCGCCGATGAAGTCCTGACCGATAATGAAAGCCTGGGCCAGGCCTTCCGGACGCGGCTGCACCGCATAGGAAAAATTCACACCGAGGTCGGCACCGTCGCCCAGCAGCCGCTGGAAGGAAGATTGGTCTTCCGGTGTCGTAATGATCAGGATGTCGCGGATACCCGCCAGCATCAACGCACTGATCGGATAGTAGATCAGCGGTTTGTCATAGACCGGCAGGAGTTGTTTCGACACGCCCCGGGTCACCGGATACAGGCGGGTCCCCGAGCCCCCGGCCAGCACAATACCTTTCACCACACGTCTCCCGCTTGCATTGACGGCCGCGACCAGTTCCGGCGGCACGGTTGTCTAGCCCCGGACGCCCTGCTTCCGCAACCATTCGTCCGCGCCGTCATCAGGGAATGCCCAGCCGGAAAGGGTCTGTGGCATCGTCGATCAGCCGTGTATCAGCGAACACATGGGCCGTTCCGGTGACGACCGGGATGATCCCGCCGGCCGGGGCCGGACGGTAATGGCCCGAGAACCGGCTGCCGATGATGCTCTCCTGGACCCAGATCTTGCCCGGTGCGAGGCGATTGCGGCGCGCCAGGCAGGCCAGTTTGGCGCTCGTACCCGTACCGCAGGGCGAGCGGTCATAGGCACCGCCCGGACAGAGAACGAAGTTGCGGCTGTCAGCACCGGGCCCGGCGTCGGCCTGCGAGAAGAATTCGATATGGTCGATCTCGGCGCCGCCGAGGCCTGTCATCCCGTTGGCCGCCAGCGCCTGGCGGACCGCCCACGCCGCGCGGGTCAGTTGCGGGATGTTGGTAGGCACCAGCGGCAGCGGGGCGTCTTCGGTGAGGAAGAACCAGTTGCCACCCCAGGCGATATCGCCGCGCACCCGGCCCAGGCCCGGCACGTCCAGTTCGACATCTACGGTCATGCACCGGCTCTCGACATTCTCGAACCGCACGGTGTTGGGATCGATCAGCTCGAGCTCGATCACGCCGACCGGCGTGTCTATCCGGTGAAGACCGGGCGCCATGCGCCCCATCCAGGCCAGCGTCGCCGCCAGCCCGATCGTGCCATGGCCGCACATGCCCAGATAGCCGGACGTGTTGAAGAAGATGACGCCCGCCGTGCAGCCGGGCTCATGAGGCTCACACAGCAGCGCGCCGACCATGGCATCCGAACAGCGCGGCTCCAGCACAGCCATCGTGCGGCAGTGATCGAAGCGGGTCCGGAAGCGCTCCAGCCGATCCGGCAGCGGCCCGCTGCCCAGATCCGGACCGCCCTCGACGATCACCCGCGTCGGCTGGCCACCCGTATGGGAATCGATGACCCGCATCGCGTCGGTTCTCAGGACGCCGCGCCGGGCCAGCCGGCCCACCAGGCGCGGAACTGCCGCCAGGCATTGTCGATGAAGGCCGTCTGGGACGGACTCAGCCTGTCGTGCGGATAAAGCTGATGCTTGTAGGCCGCGTGCCCTTCGAGAACCATCAGCCGCTTGTAGAAGAGAACGAGATCCGGCCCCTCGTCGAACCGCGCCAGCACATCGAGCGCCTCCGACAATTCCCGGGCCAGACGCCGGCTGTCCGGATCGCCGCCGGCGGCGTGGCGGCAAAGCTCGACCAGGCGCAGGACCTCTACCGGCAGGGCATTGCCGACGCCGGTGATGGCACCCGTCGCACCGCAATTGACATAGCCGTGGAAGACCTGGGTATCGACGCCCACCATCAGGGTCAGCGCGTCATTGCCGGAGGTGATGGTTTCCGCGGCATAGCTCAGGGCGTCGGCACCGCCGAATTCCTTGAAACCGACGAGATTGGGATAGCGGCCGTGCAGCTCGAAGAAGAGATCGGCCCGCGTCTCGAAGCCGTAATAGGGACTGTTATAGATCACCGCCGGCAGGCCATCGGCCGCCTCAAGGATGGCCGAAAAATGCGCGCGCTGGGCCGCGGGCGCACTGCCGCGCGACAAGACGCGGGGGATGACCATCAAGCCGGCAGCCCCGGCTTCGACCGCATGTCGTGTGATCGCGACGGCGCGCCGGGTGTTCTGTGCGCCGGTGCCGACGACAACGGGCAAGCCTGCCGCGCAAAGGCGCGCCACGCCTTCGCAGCGCTGTTCGTCGGTCAGCAGCGGCCAGTCCCCCATCGAGCCGCAATAGACGACAGCATCCATACCGGCCGCCACCAGGCCGCGGCCCGTTTCGACAAGCGCATCCCAATCGGGAATCCCGTCCGCACTGCACGGTGTCATCAGGGCTGGCATGCAGCCGGAGAATATCTGCTTGTCGACGCTCATACGGCCCTCCCTCCAAGCCTCGGAGCGGGAAGCCTAGCCCGGAATTTCCTGTGCGAATACGGATTTTGACCGGCGCCGGCAGAAGCGCTTGTCCTGCAGATCATCAGCGAGTATGGTTATGAAAGTTTAGTTGGAGAGCCCGCTTGCCCCAGTCCGAGATCGCCGCCCGCCTGAAAGCCCGCATGCGCCTTCCGGCCGTCGCCGCACCCATGTTCCTGGTATCGGGGCCGCAGCTGGTGGCCGCCACGCGGGCCGCCGGGCTGATGGCCTCTTTCCCCTTCCCCAACGCACGCACCATCGATGTGCTGGAAGAATGGCTGGCCGCGACCCATGCCGACAATGCGCGCGCGCCCTTCGCCGCGAACATGGTGACGCATTCGACCTATGGCCGCTTCGATGCCGAGCTGGACCTGGTGAAGCAGTACCGGCCCGATGTGGTGATCACCGCACTGGGCGGGCCGGGCCGGGTGGTGGACGCGGTCCACGACTATAACGGTCTGGTCTTTGCCGACGTCAACAATGTCAAATTCGCCCGCAAGGCGATCGAGCAGGGCGCCGACGGTCTTGTTCTCGTCGCGGCGGGCGCCGGCGGACACACCGGCGCCATGTCCAGCTTTGCCTTCGGGACTGCCGTGCGCGAATTCTTCGACGGCCCGATCATGCTGGGCGGTGCCATCAGCAATGGCCGAGCGGTGCGCGCTGCCGAAGTCCTCGGCGCCGATTTCGCCTATATGGGCACCCGTTTCATCGCAGCCGAGGAGAGCCTGGCGGACGCCGAGTACCGCGACATGCTGATCGCGGCCGAGTTCGAGGACCTTGTCCTGTCCGACAAGCTGACCGGCGCACCGGCGCACTATCTGCGCGCCAGCCTGGAAAAGATGGGCATCGGTGCAGACGGTTCACGCGGCAGCGGCCCGGACTTCGCCGACAGCGAAAACCAGGTGAAAGCCTGGCGCGATGTCTGGTCGGCCGGTCACGGCGTCGGTTCGGTCAAGCGCACCCAGCCGGTCGCAGAGATCGTGGACGAACTCGCCGCGGAATACGCCAGCGCTTGCGCCACACCGGTTCACGACACGAACACCAGGACGACAACGGCGGCCCTGGCAGGCTGACCGGGAGGAGACACCCCATGACCATGATCCAGACCGAATTCGAGCGCGACGAGCTGACCGAACTCAACCGGTTCAACCCTTATCTCAAGGGCATCTATGCCCCCGTCCGCAAGGAGGTGACGGCGCTGGACCTTGAAGTCGAGGGCGAAATCCCGCGCGACCTCTACGGCGCCTATCTGCGCAACGGACCGAACCCGCTGAATGCGCCGGAGGGTATGCACCACTGGTTCGACGGCGACGGCATGGTGCATGGCATCTTCTTCGAGAACGGCAAGGCGGAATACCGCAACCGCTATGTCCGCACGCGCGATCACGAGACCGAGCGGGCCGGCACGCTGGACGCCGGCGGCATTCTGGAGCCGATCCGCCGCGAACGCAGCGCGCTGACCACCTACAAGGACACGGCGAACACCGACATCCTCATCCACAACGGCACGGCGATGGCGCTCTGGTATGTCTCGGGCCAGCCGGTGCGCATGGATCCACGAACCCTGGAGACCATCAGGACCGAAACCTTCGCAGGCCGCCTCCCCAAGAATGTCTCGGCGCATTCCAAGGTCGATGCCCGGACCGGCGAATTCCTGTTCTTCGACTATGATCTCTACAATCCGGTCATGTCGGCCGGCGTTGTCTCGGCAGACAATGAGCTGAAATGGTTCCGTGAGGTCGAACTGCCCGGCCCGCGCCTGCCCCACGACATGATGATCACCAAGAACTACATGATCCTGATGGATCTGCCGGTCGTGTTCACCGAGGCCGGCCTGCGCAACGGCATGTGGCAGATCCATCAGCCGAAGAACCAGCCCGCCCGTTTCGGCGTCGTGCGCCGCGACGGCACCGGCGACGTCAAATGGTTCGAGACCGAACCCTGCTACATCTATCACGGCTGCAATGCCTGGGAGGAAGGCGACAAGATCGTCTTCCACGCCTGCAAGATGGTCGATAACGGCCTGCCGCCCAACCCGGAATTCGGCCCCTATGCGCCGATGGCCGCGGTTCTCGCCCTGCAGGCCGAGCTGCACCGCTGGACCTTCGACATGAAGACCGGCCAGACCACCGTCGAGCATCTCGACGACCGCCGCACCGAATTCCCCGTCGTCAATCTCGACTTCATGGGTCACAAGACGAAATACGCCTATCACGTCACCATTCCCAACACGCACACCCAGGTGTTCGACGGGCTGGTGAAGTATAATCTGGAAAGCGGAAACGGTATCGAGCACCGCTTTGCCGACGGTGTTTACGGCGCCGAGCCGGCCTTTGCGCCGCGGGTCGGCGCGACGGAGGAAGATGATGGCTATGTCATCACCTTCCTGACCGACAGTGCGACAGGCCGGTCCGAGGCGTTGATCCTCGATGCGCGCGATTTCGGCGGCAAGCCGCTGGCGCGTGTGAAGCTGCCCCAGCGCGTGCCGGCCGGTTTCCACGGCACCTGGGCACCGGGCGACCAGATCGCCGCGGCATCCTGACCGGAAAGCCGGGAGATCAGCGGGTGGAGAACACCTGCTGATCGCCACCATCGACAGGCTCAATGGTGAAGTCGACTTCGGTGGGATCGAGCGGCTTGTGGCAGTTCGAACAGGCCATGACCGGCTTGAGCGGTTCGCCGCTGTCGCGATGGAAGAGCAGCAGCGGCGGCCCCTCCGGTGTCAGATACCAGCGGTCGCCCCACACCATCAGCATCACCAGGACCGGGTAGTAGTCGATCCCCGCTTCCGTCAGCCGGTATTCATAGCGCGGCGGCGCATCGGAATAGGCGCGCTTGTGGATCAGCCCCATATCGATCAGCCATTGCAGCCGGTCGGCCAGGATATTGGTCGCGATCGCCGCATCCTTCTGGATTTCGTCATAGCGGCGGAAGCCGGTGAAGATGGAGCGCAGGATCAGCGAGGCCCAGCGGTCGCCCAGCACACGCAGGATGACATCGAGCAGATTATTGTCCGCGCCCTGTTCCTCGCCGCGCGGCTTGCGCCGGCGGCTGTGCCGCGGCGTCACCCAGCCCATGCCCGGACCGTGCTTCCAGCTGACATCGCGCGCATTGAATTCGCGGCCGGCCGACAGGCTGAAGGGTACGGGATCGATATGATCGCCACCGCAGGCCCGATGCGTCAGGCGCACCTTGAACTTGGCCTTGGCGGCGCCCCATTTCTGTTCCCAGCGCAGCATGGCGAGGGCGACCCAGTAAAGATCGCGCCCCTTCTCCGTCATGATGTACTCGTAACGGGGTGGCCGTTCGCAATAGAGACGCTTTTCCAGCAGGCCGGCCGCCACCATCTGTTTCAGCCGCTGGCTGAGCAGCGCCTTGAGCAGACAGGTGCGCTTCTGAAAGCCGTCGAAACGCCGCTCGCCAAGCCAGACAGCCTCGAGGATCAGCATGGTCGGCACATCGCCGATATCCTCGAGTGCGCGCCAGATCGAGCAGCATCGGACGAGTTTCAGGTCGGCGGGCGGACGGGTCATCATGTGGGTCATGCGTCACTTATATAGTCAAACTTACTTGGGCGTAACACCGGGTCTGTGCGACAGTTTGCCGGCCGCACGGAAGAATGCACTTGGCAGACGGCGCGGGAATTGGTTTGATTAAGCAAGTAACAAGAACAGACCGGAACGGGAGGAGCCGCAATGACGGCCACGACGCGAGAGGCGCGCCATCGCCAGTACCGTGACAAGGGCTGGTGGGGAGACGAGACGCTGCACACCGCCTTTGACAAGGCTGTCGCAGCGGCCCCGGGCCATGTGGCCATTGTCGATCCGCCGGACTGCCGGACACTGATCGGCCGGGATCCGCAACGGCTGAGCTATCAGGATATTTCCAACGCCTCACACAATCTTGCGGCGCGGCTTGCACAGAGGCGAATTGGCCGCGGCGATGCCGTGCTCGTCCAGCTCCCCAATACGGTCGAGCTGTCGGTGCTCTATCTCGCCCTGTCGCGCCTGGGTGCGATCATCAGCCCGGTGCCCATGCAGTATGGCCGGCACGAGATCGGCCACATGTCGCGCGAGCTCGATGCGAAGGCCTTTGTCGGCATCGAAAGCTTCAAGGGCGAGGCCGCCGCCGCGCGCATGACCGCGGCACTGCCGGACACGGTGCCCGTCCTGACGTTCGGCGGTTCGGGCGAAGGCGAGACTGCCCTGGCGGTCGACACGTCTGAACCGCGCATGCTGATGCCCTCGGCCGGCGAAGCGGACGATATCTTCACCGTGTGCTGGACCTCGGGCACCACGGGCACACCGAAAGGCGTGCCGCGGACGCATAATCACTGGTTCTCCCAGGTCATCGCGATCGAGGACACCGTGCCGCTGGAGCCCGGCTCGGCGATGCTGAACCCCTTCCCGATGACCAATATGGCGGCCCTGTCCGGTTTCTTTTTCTACTGGCCGCTGATCCAGGCGACGCTGGTGCTGCACCACCCGTTCGACCTGCCCACTTTCCTGACCCAGCTCACCACCGAGAAGGTCGCCTACACGATCGCACCGCCGGCCGTGCTGAACCTCTTCCTGCAGAACACCGACCTGCACGACAAGTTCGACCTGTCGGCGGTGAAATACATCGCTTCCGGCAGTGCGCCGCTGGACCCCTGGATGGTGAAGGGTTTCCGCGACAAGTTCGGCATCGAGATCATCAATTTCTTCGGCTCGAACGAGGGGATCGGCCTGTGCGGCGGCCCGGCCGAAGTGCCGGATCCGGAACAGCGCGCCACGCTGTTCCCGCGTTTCGGACGCGAGGGCATCGACTGGGATAATCGCTTCGGCCAGCGTTTCGAGACCAAGCTCGTCGACTGGAACAACAATGACCGCGAAATCCTCGAACCCGGCGTGCCCGGCGAAATGCTGATCCGGGGGCCCAACGTGTTCGATGGCTATCTCAACGATGCCGGACAGGATGTCTTCGATGGCGACGGCTATTTCCGCACGGGCGATCTGTTCGAGATCGCCGGCGAGGGCGATCTGGCGCGCTACTACCGCTTCAAGGGCCGCCGCAAGGAGCTGATCATCCGGGGCGGCATGAATATCTCGCCGGAGGAGCTGGACGGTCTTATCAGCGCCCATCCGAAAATCCAGGAAGCTGCCGTCTGCGGTTATCCCGACGCCGTGATGGGCGAGAAGGTCTGCCTCTTTGCCGTGCCGAAACCGGGCGAGAGCCTGACCCTGAAGGACGTCACCGGCTTTCTGGAAGCCGAAGGCGTGGCCAAGTTCAAATGGCCGGAGAAACTGGTCCTGGTCGATGCCCTGCCGCGCAATCCGCTGAACAAGGTGGTGCGGTCGGAACTGCGGGACCAGCTGGAGCCCGCATGACCCGGATCTGCATTGCCGGCACCGCTATGACGGCCATGGGCAAACAGTCGGCCGCCAGTGTGAAAGCGCTGACGGCACAGGCCGTTTCGCAAGCCCTTGCCGATGCCGGTATCGATGCCGGGCGGATCGAGGCGGCCTGGTTCTCCAATACCCGCCAGCCCATGCTGGAAGGCCAGAACACGATCCGCGGCCAGATCGCCCTGCGTGCTGCAGGGATTGAGGGCATTCCGGTCAGCAATGTCGAGAATGCCTGCGCCAGCGGGTCGACAGCGCTGTGGCAGGCGGCAACCGCGATCCGGGCCGGCCTGTTCGAGACCGTGCTGGTGGTCGGGGCCGAGAAGATGTTCTTCCCGGACCGGCCCGAGGCGGTCGCTGCGGCCTTCATGGGCGGCACGGACATCCACCGGATCGACGACATCCACGCCGCCGTCTCGGACCTCGCCGCCGATCTCATCCCCGAGGACCTGCGCGGGGCAGGCACGGCAGGCCGCAGCTTCTTCATGGACAGCTATGCCGCGCTGGCCCGGCTGCACATGCAGACCTTCGGCACGACCCAGGCCCAGCTCGCCGCCGTGGCCGCGAAGAACCATGACCACTCGGCCCACAATCCCCTCGCCCAGTACCGCACGCCGATGAGCGTCGAGGCCGTGCTGGCCGATCCGCTGGTAGTCTGGCCGCTGACCCGCGCCATGTGCGCCCCGATCAGCGACGGTGCCGCGGCCGTCGTCCTGATGGCCGACAGCGCCCTGCCTTCAGCGGCACGCGCCCGCGCCGTCACCCTGCGCGGCCAGGCCCTCCTGAGCGCGACCACGCGCGACGCGGCGGACTTTGCCAATCATATCGGCGCGCGTACCGCGAAGGCTGCTTACGAACAGGCCGGGATTTCACCGGCCGATATCGATGTCGCCGAGGTTCACGACGCCACGTCCTATGCCGAGATCCAGCAGGTGGAAAATCTCGGTCTCTGCCCGATCGGCGAGGGCGGCCCCTATGCCGAGGCCGGGCATACGCGCCTCGGCGGACGCACCCCCGTCAATCCCTCGGGCGGGCTTGTATCCAAGGGCCATCCCGTCGGTGCCACCGGCCTGGCGCAGATCCACGAACTCGTCACGCAATTGCGCGGCGAGGCCGGGACGCGCCAGGTCGAGGGCGCACGCATCGCCGTCGCGGAGAATGGCGGCGGCTTTCTCGATGTCGAGGAAGGCGCGACCGTCGTCTCCGTACTGGAGCGTGCCGCATGACACCGGTCGTCCTCGCCTTTCTCGAACAGGCCCGCCACACACCGGACGCGCTCGCCGCGTCCGACGATACGGGCGCAACAGAGAGCTATGCCTCGCTGGCCCGCCGGGGCTGCGCGCTTGCCGCCGGTCTGCAATCGCGGCTGGGAACGGAAACCCGCCGCATCGTCGCCATCGCCGCGAAGAACCATGTCGAACACCTCGTCGCCCTGATCGGGGCCTTCCTGTCCGGCCACACCTGGCTGCCGCTCAACCCGCGCAGCGCCCGGCCGCTGAATGACGGTGTGTGCGAGCGCCTCAACCCGGCACTCCTGATCTGCGACACGGCCTGCGCCGACTGTGTGACGACGGATGCCTCGACGCTCTGGTTCGAGGCCGGATCGCCGGACGGCCTCAACGCGCTCTCGGCAGATGCCGGCAACTGGCGCCAGCCGGTTTTGGCGCCGGACCATGTGATGAGCGTTAAACTGACCGGCGGCACCACCGGCACACCCAAGGCCGTCGCCCAGACACAAGAGATGATCGCCACCGTCGTCAGCGATCTGGTTGCCGTCTTCGCACTTGGCCCGACCGACACCAATCTGGCCGTCGCCCCCCTGTCGCACGGCGCCTTCCATCTCCTGTTTCCCCTTCTGACGACCGGCGGCCGGCAGGTGATCCTGTCCACCGCCGGCACGGCGGATGTGCTGGACACGATGGAGCGCGAAGGGGTGAGTATCGCCTTCATGCCGCCCACCCTGATCAACAAGCTGGTCGCCAGCGGCGAGGCCCGGCCGGACCGCTTCCCGGCCCTGCGCCAGCTGATCTACAGCGCCGCACCCATGCCGCCGGCGCAGATCGAGGCTGCACAATCCGCCTTCGGCCCGCGCATCGCTGCGCTCTATGGCCAGGTCGAGGCACCGATGGCCATCACCGCCATGACAGCCTCGGACATGCAGCCGGGCATCCGGCTGCAAAGCGCCGGCCGGCCCTGTCCCTCGACACAGGTCCGGATCAAGGATCCCGGCCCGGACGGGACCGGCGCCATCCAGGCGCGCGGCCCGCTGATCGCCACCCGCTATCTCACCGGCGAGCCCTTCCCCCTCGACGAAGGCTGGCTGGACACGGGCGATCGCGGCTTCCTGGACGATGAGGGCTTCCTGCACATACGCGGCCGCAGCCGCGAGATAATCATCACGGGCGGGTTCAACATCTATCCGGTGGAGATCGAACGCGTGCTCGCCGGTCTTGGCGGCGTGCGCGAAGTCTGTGTTTTTGGCGTGGCCGACGATTATTGGGGCGAGCGGATCGAGGCGGCCATCGTCGCCGACCCGCATGTCAGCGATACCGCCCTCGGCGATGCCGTGCGGGCCGCCATCGGCGCCGTGGCCGTGCCCAAGGCCTGGCACCGCACCGGCGCCCTGCCCCGCAATGCGGTCGGCAAGGTCGTGCGGCGCGAGGTCGCGGAACGGTTCAGCGCGGCCGCGGCGTGATCATCATGCTCGCCGAGGCGCGCGCATGCACCCGGCCTTCGCCCGTTGTCATCTCGCACTCGGCCACGGCCATGCGCCGCCCCTTGTGGACGATGCGCGCCTCGACCGTCAGCGGACCGGCATCCAGCTGCGCCGCCCTGAGATAGCGGATCTGCAGGTCGGTGGTCGCGAACTGCTCGTCCGGCCCGACCAGCGAAAGGAGCGCGCAACCGGTCGCGGCGTCGGCCAGTCCGGCCATGACACCGCCATGCACGCCCGCCATCAGGTTGGCGTGACGGGCAGACACCGGACATTCAAGGCGCACCGTCCCCTCGCCGAACGCGACCACCTGGAAGCCCAGCAGCCCGGCAAAGCCGGGCGCCAGCCCCTCATCGATCCAGCGGCGCAGGATTTCCGCACCGTCCAGACCGTTGCGCACGGCCAGATCGAGGCTCATTGAGCCGCCTCCGCCGGGCGCGGCTCGCGGAACTGCACGATCCGGAAACGCTGGGCGACAAAGGCGAGGTCGGCCAGACAGGCATTGCCGGCCGGGTTGAGCCCGGTGACGTGATAGTCCGAATAGGCCGCTGCGAAGTTGATCGGCATGCGCTGATCCATATTGATCCACAGGGACGCACCGGCATCCGTGAAGGCATCCTGGGCGCGCTCGATGAAATCGCGATCGAACGAATAGAGATAGGAGGAGATGGCGCCGCGCGTCCGTGCCAGTTCCGCGGCATGCGCCAGCGCCGCATCGCGGTCCGGCTCGCGGATCAGGAAACAGACCGGCGCAAACAGCTCTTCGCCGAACAGCTCGGTTTGCGACGCCTCGACCTCGACGACGAGCGGCGTTGCCGTGCGCGCGTCCGGGAAGTCGGGATGGGCATAGGCGCGGCTCTCCAGCACCACTTTGCCGCCGGCCGCGAGAACGCGGCTGCGAATGTCTGCCAGGATGTCGAGCGATTGCTGCGCCTGGACCGCGCCGCACAGGGCAGCGGCTCGCGCCGGCTCCGCCGTACGTGTCGCGATCGTGTCCGCCAGCGCCTGCCCGAAGGCTTCGAAACTCATCGAACCCCCGTCTGGCAGTGCGACACCGTTAGCGGGAATGTGGACGTTCTGCGGGCTGGTACACATCTGGGCCGAGAAGCCGCAGAACCCGTTCGCCAGCCCGCCGATCATGCCGTCAGGATCGGCGAGCGACTCGACCACCACGCCATTGCAGCCCGCCGTCTCGGTATAGACCAGCCGGTCGCGGCAATTCTGCTCGATCCACAGGCCGAAACGCTGGCTGCCGGTATAGTCGATGATGGCGCAGTCGGGGTGTTCCAGGAGGGCGATGGTGACCGGCGCCTCGCGCTCGTCGGCCGCCATCAGCACCATGTCGGGATCGAGACCGGCCTTGACCAGCGTTTCGCGCATCCGCGTCACCGCCATGGCCACCGGCAGGATGCCATTGGGGTGCGGCTTCAGGATGACCGGATTGCCCGTCATCAGATTGGCGAACACGGCGGGATAGGCGTTCCAGAGCGGGAAGGTGGCACAGCACACCACGACCGCGACACCGCGGCCGCGCGTGCGGTAGGACTTGTCCAGCGACACGACACCACCCCGGCCGAAGGATTTGCTCCAGCCCGCGCTGGCCGGTACATCCCGCAGCGCCTTGTAGGCATAGACCAGGGCCTCGACGCCCCGGTCGAGCGCGTTGGCACCGCTGCCGGAAAACGCCATCAGATAGGCCTGCCCCGCCGTATGCATGGTGGCATGGGCATTGGCGAAGGCCTGTTCCTCCAGCGCAAAGGCCATCTCGAAACAGATGCCCGCCCGTTCCTCTGCATCCAGCGCCTGCCAGGCCTTCATCGCCCGGCGTGCCGAAGCAAACAGCACATCCGGGTCACAGTCGGGATAGTCGATCCCCAGCGGCTGGCCGGTATAGGGCGACACTTCATGACCGATCCGCCCGGTCTCGCCCGGCTGGTCGAGATCATAGGGCTTGCCCAGCAGGGCCTGAAAGCGCACCAGCCCCTCCTCGGCGCGCCCCGGGGCATGCAGCTTGCCGCTCGGCGACTCGACGAAAGGGCTCCAGTAGGCCCGGCTGGCGCACGCGGCCAGCCCGGCTTCAAGATGCGGCTTGTGCTGTTCGTAGAGAGCCCGCGCGGAGGAAGACGCCATCATTCATGTCCTTGCAGCCGGACGCCGGAACTCCGCCGCCCAAGTGAGTATGTTTTTGCAAGCAACATATACGGTCGCAGCATCCCTCCGCAAGACTCGGATGCCCCGGCTAGGGCGTGTCCAGATCCAGGCCGGCGCTTCCGATGCGGGAGCGGGCGGTCAGCAGGCGCGAGGCGGTGTAGTCGCGTTCGCGCACCGTGCTGACGCCGACATAGTCCGCCTCGATCTCGTCAACGCGTGCGGTGATCAGGATGAAGCCGCGATCGCGCACATTGCTGAAACGGATATCGCGATTGGTCTCGACCAGCGCCCGCTGGGCAATGGCGTAGATCGTGTCCTTGTCGCCATTGATATAGCTGTAGCCCGTGGGCGAAGTGATGCCCGTCGTGCCGAACTCGACGCCCACCCGTTCGCCATCGACCGGGTGGTGCAGCTCATTGGCCCAGAACATGTGGCTGTCGCCGGACAGGACCACCAGATTGGCGTCCGCCGCCCGGGCTGCGTCATAGAGCCGGGTGCGCGCGGCCGGATAGCCGTCCCAGCTGTCCAGCCCGATCGGCAGGCCCAGCCGCGAACGCTCCAGCCAGGCCGCGGCATAGCCACCGGCCTGCAGCGTCGCCGTCACCACATCTTCCGGGAAATGGCGCATATAGTCCGGCGAACGCATCTGGGCCATCACGGTCTGGTTGGCCAGTATCTGCCAGGCGATACCACGCTCGCGCGAGGCCCGCATCTGCGCCGCCAGCCAGGCTTCCTGCGGCGCGCCCAGCATGCTGCGCGAGGGGTCGGCGAGCACCTCGCGTTCGAAGCGCGCGACATCGGGTTCGCCGTCGAGCACGGGCATGTCGCGATCATAGCTGAGCTGCTCGTCGCGGCCGGTCAGACGGCTCTCGATCACCAGCACCGTGCCGACCTGACCGAAATCATAGACCCGGTTGAGGCGCTCGGCCGCCTGGCCGGCCTCGGGGTCGCGCATCGGCATCCATTCGAAATAGGCGGTCAACGCCGCATTGCGACGAGCCAGCCAGCGGCCCTCGGTTTCCGGATCGTGATTGCCGGCACCGTCGACCCAGCTGTTATTCGCCGTCTCGTGATCGTCCCAGATGGTGATGAAGGGCGCGGCAGCATGGGCAGCCTGCAGGTCCGGATCGCGGCGATAGAGTGCGAAGCGCGCGCGGTAATCGTCCAGCGTGACGATCTCGTGCTGCGGCTCCAGCAGGCGGCCTAGCGCGCGCCCGGTGGCCCCGTCATACCCGTCCTGGCCGTACTCGTAGATATAGTCGCCGACATGGATCACGGCGTCGAGCTCACCGGCTTCGGCGATCTCGCGATAGGCATTGTAGAAGCCGGAGACATAATTGGCACACGAAGCCAGCGCGAGGCGGACCGGCGCGTCCCCGCCGGCGGGCAGGGTCCGCGTGCGGCCGGTGGGCGAGACGGCCCCGCCGGCATGGAAACGATAGAAATAGGTGCGCCCGGCAGCCAGACCGCGCACGTCCAGCTTCACGGTGAAGTCGCGGGCGGCGGAGGTTTCCGCGGCGCCCTGGCGCACGATGCGGGCAAAGCCCTCATCCTCGGCGAGTTCGAACCCGACAGTGAGCGAACGGACATCGTCTTCCGGCACGGCCCGCGTCCACAGGACGACACTGTCGGAACGCGGATCGCCGCTGGCCACGCCCCAGTCGAAGCGGGCCGGGCTGTCGGCCCTTGCCTGTGAGGGCAGGCCGCCCCCCAGGACGGCAAAACCGCCACCGAGAACACCCAGCACGCCGCGGCGTGTGGCAGACAGGAATGCAGGAGAGGTCGGACGGGAGCCGGTCATGGCAGTCTCCGGAAGTCGTAAAGCGCAAAGGGAAAGGCGGGCCGGGCGGCGATGCGCCCGGCCCGGCCGGATCAGAAGTCGTAGCTGAGATTGATGCGGAAGATGCGGGGCAGGCCCGGCATCACGGCCACTTCCTTGTAGACCTCGGCCGACGGCGTGAAGTAGCGCTCGTCGAAGAGGTTATCGATATTGGCCGAGACCGTGAACGCGCCCACTTCCAGGAAGCCGGACATACGGGCCAGCGTATAGGCCGGCAGTTCGATATCGCCGGTCATGATGCCGCCGGTCTCGGACACATAGGTCGCACCGGCGGTAATGCCGGCGAGCATGTCGTGACCGCCATAGCTAAACGGGTCGGTCGTGTAGGTCCCGAACAGGCTGAGCACGGTTTCCGGAATGGTGTTCAGCTCGTAGCCGTCGGCGAGATCGGCGAAATAGCCGGCATTGTTGAAGGCGAAAGTGCCGCCATAGCCGGCCACCGGATCGACGCCGAACAGGTCCGGACGCACCTGCAGGTATTCACCATTGCCGGCGCCGGGCGCATCGACGCGCGTCTGCTGGATGGTGGCCGAGCCGATGAAGGCCAGATTGTCGGTTGCCAGCCAGTGGACCTCGGCCTCGAACCCTTCCGCTGTGGTGCCGTCGATATTGCCGAACATGTCGGCCTGGCGGCGGTGCTGCTCGTAATAGGCCAGCCCGCCGAACAGATTGCCGTCCAGCAGCGAGAACTTCACACCGACCTCACGCAGTTCGGACGGCGAGATGTAGAGGCCAGACTCGATCGTCCCGACGCTGACACCGCCGGTCTGGGTGGATTCCAGGGCGCGCGGCTCGGCATAGGTGATGTAGGGCGTGAGACCGAAGGGCGTCTCGTAACGCACCGACAGCGACCAGGTCATGGCGCCGTCGCTGTCCGAGACGAGCGTATTGGCCGTCCCGAAAACCGTGGCGCCGGTATTGATCGCCTCGACGTCGAAATGGTCGTAGCGCAGACCGGCCAGGACACTCAGGCGCTGGAACAGGGTGATGTCGGAGACGGCGAAGACCGCCTGCGAGTCCCACTCCATGTCATGGCGCGAGTCCCAGATGATCTCTCCGCTGGCATCGCGCGGCAGTGCGATCCGGTCGGTCGCCGTCGGCCCCTGCGAGAGATCGCGGCGGTCCAGGGCGATATAACCGGACAGGAAGCTCTCATACTGCTGGGCTTCATGCGTGCGGTAGGCGGCCCCGACGACGCTGTCGGCGCGCAGGTTTTCACCCACTTGTGTGTGGAAGCTGTAGCTGCCGCGCACCTCGATCGCCGTTGCTTCATAATCGGCGCCGAAGCCGAAACTGTTATAGCGCTGGTTCTCGATGTGATCGCGGAAGATCTCGACGGCGAAGCGGTTGCCATTGTCCGCCTCGTGCGCCAGCGAGGCGTAGCCGGTCAGGGTTTCGCTGTCATTGTAATCGCCCGGGTCGGCAAAGATATTGCTGCCGTCCAGCGTCGTCGTGCCGACACCGGTATCCAGCGCAAACTCGGGACGGTTGGCGCCGCCGAATTCCTTGATCTGGCGCAGGTTGGACAGGCCCCAGCTGGCGCCGACAGCCGCATCGATCTCCGAATAGCTGAGATAGCCGTCGCCATCGATGTCCTGCAGGTCGGTGTCCCGGCCGGTGATATAGGTACCATCATCGATCAGCGCCTGGGTGACCCGGTTCCAGCCCGGCGTCTGGATCTGGCCGGACTCGTCGAAATACATGGCGTTGAGCTCGACGCTCCAGTTGCGGCCCAGATCGGAGACATAGGTCGCCTGGATATTGGTGTGCTCGGGCTCGATGAAGTTATAGTAGGAGCCGGAATCCTCGAACTCGCCGAACAGGTGGAAGCCGCCCTGGCCGGCCGGGATCGCCACTTCACCCGACACGACACGGCGGTCATGCGAGCCGCCGGAGACGGTCACCGATCCGGTCACGGCATCGACATAGCGACCGTCGACGCCGTCGCGGGCCGTGCGCGGAATGAAGTTGAGCAGGCCGCCCACCTTGCCCGGACCATAGATCGGCGAGGACGGGCCGCGCAGCACTTCCACATAGGCTGCTGCGCTGAGGTTGGAGGAGAAATTGCCGCGGTTCTCGATGCGCTTGAAGCCCTGGAAATAGGTATCGGCCAGGGTGCCGCGCACATTCAGATTGCCCGGAACGCCGAAGAAGCTGGCCGTGAACGTGCCCGGCACGGCGGCCAGCAGATCGTCGACATCTTCCATGCCGAAACGGTCGATCGTGATCTCGCTGACCCGGCTCGCCGAGCGCGGCGTTTCCAGCAGCGAGCGCGACAGGCCGGTGAGCGAGTCGGTGGCCTCGGTCTGCAGCTGGTTGAGCGGGTCGACGCGGGTGCCGGTGACCTGGATCGTCTCGACCTCGGTCTCGCGGACATCGCGCGAGGGCTGGGCGGTCAGCGGTTCGATCACGACGGCACCATCGGCCGTGACCCGATAGCCCAGATTGGTCCCGCGCAGCAGGATGCCCAGCGCCTCGAACGGCTCGGAGACGCCGGACACGGAGGCCGAGCGCAGCCCGTCGAGCAGCGGCCCCGGCGCGACGATCACGAGACCGGTCTGCGAGGCCAGCGCATCGATGGCGCTGTCCAGCGGCTGGGCCGCGATACGGATCTCGGCATTGGCTGCCGGCGCCTCCTGCGCGGCCGCGCCTGTCGCTGCCAGCAGCGCTGCGGCCAGCGCGGTGGAAAGAAGCCGGACGCGCCGTCCCGTGTGTCCGTTACTCATGGTGAAACCCCTCTCAAAAGGAAGCCCGGCGGGCTTGATCGAAACCAGGCAGACCGGCCTTGCCGTCCGGTCTGCCTCCTTTTGACGGGGAGCTGTGTCAGCTCTTTTCACGTGGGGGAGAAGTTTCGCAAAAACTTCTTATTCAGCGGGCGCGGGACGCCGGATCACGAAGCCCCCATCCCCGGTCCGCACAAGCTCCAGACCATGGCTCAGCGCAATGCCGGACAGGGCTGTTTCCAGCTGGTCGATGCGGAAGGAGGACGTCACGCGCAGAGCGCCGAGATCGGCACTGCCCAGGCGCACGCCGCCGGCATGATAGCGGTTCACGTCGGCGACGATGTCGACGAGCGGCGTGTCGCGATAGGCCAGCCGGGTCTGCATCCAGCGGGCGGCCTGGTCCGGCTGCATCTGCTCGCGCTGCCAGGGCGCGCCGGCCTCGGCAACAATGCGGTCGCCGGCCTGCAGCACAGCATCGGCGCCGCCCTGCCGCTGCACCCTGACCCGGCCTTCCACGACACCCACCGCCGTCGTGCCGGAGCTGCGATTGACCTCGAACACCGTGCCCAGCACCGTCGCCGACAGGGTGCCCGCCTGCACGGTGAAAGGCCGGCTTTCATCGCGCGCGACCTCGAACAGCGCATCGCCGCCGGATACCAGGCGTACCGCGCGCGCATCGCGGCCGAAATCGACCCGGATCGCCGTACGCCCGCCCAGCGTCACCCGGCTGCCATCGGCCAGCTCGATCTCACGGATTTCACCGATCGCGGTGTGATAGACCTGCGTCCGGCCGGCGCCCGGCTCTGTCACAAGCGGATCGCCCGGCAGGGTGAAGAACACGACAAGCGCCAGCGCCGCCGCGGCCAGACCCGCGCCACCGGCAGCCAAGAGCCCCCGGGGACGCAGAACCGCCTGCAGCCAGGACCGTATGCCACTTGCCCCGCGCACAGCCCGCCGCTCGCGCGCCGCAGCGCGGTCCAGCGCCTGGGCATTCAGGGTCTCGTCCCAGCCCAGGTCCGACCACAGCGCCCCGACCTGCGCAAAGGCTTCGGCATGCGCCGCAGACGCTTCGAGCCAGTCGCGCAACGCCCCGGCTTCGGCCGGGGTCAGCCCGGCGAGCTGCCGGACGTGCCAGTCGCGCGCCTGCGTGGCGATCGGGGTTTCCTCGGCTGCGCTCATTCTTCCTCATCCGTCGCGAGTGCGGCCTGCAGGGCCGTCAGGGCCCGGGCGATCTCGCGGCTGATACCCGCCTGCGACAGACCCGTCTCCTGCGCAATCTGCCGGTAGCTCAACTCCTCGATACGGCTCATCACGATCAGGGTACGCTGGCGCTCGGGCAATGCCCGGATCGCCGCATTGAGACGCGAAAACCGTTCCTTGGAAGATAAGACGTTTTCAGCCGTCCTTTCTTCCACCCGGACAAGAAGCGGATCGGTTTTCTGCCGCTCGGCATGGCGCTGGCGCACGGCCATCTTGCGCAATTCGTCGATCATCCAGTTGCGGGCCATGGCAAACAGGAAGGCGCGCGGACGCTCCACACGCGCCGCTGCACCCAGTTCGATATATTTTTCGAAAGCGATCTGGATGGCGTCGTCGGGATCGGGCGGGCCGTCTCCGAAACGCCAGCGCAGCGCCTGGCCAAGCGCGGCGCTGTGCTGTGCGTAGAGACGTTGCAGTGCGGCCTTCATGGACAGGGCTCCCGCCGGTCGGGCTGCCCATATCAAGCCGCCGCACCGCCCGCAATGGCGGCGTCAGGGGCATCGCACCGGCGTGCATAAGGATGGCAGCCGGCCCGCCTCCTCTCTGGGAGTGCCGTACCGGCAGCCGATAACATTCACCGGGATTATCAGCTCAGTGCCGCACGCGCCGTTAAATTCAATCCAGCTTATCCCGCGCGCATCGGCCGCCGGGCACAGGTGACGTCCCTGACGCTCCTGACCCTGCGAGAGACATCATGTTCAAGACCCGCCTTCTGACCGGCGCCGTTCTGGCCCTGGCCGCCCCGATGCCCGCCTTCGCCCAGGACAATGCCGACTACCGGCACCTGATGTTCCGCGAGTCGCCCTACGCGCCCTATCGCGGCATCCATCCGATCGACCCGGACCAGGCCGAGACGGTGGCGCACTATGATTTCTCCTACGACGCGCAGGGGCGGGTGACCCGTATCGCCTACCAGATCGGCGACACGCCGATCGGTGATAACGGCGTCTTCGACACCTTCATCTGGTTCGCACCGGAAGTGCGGATTGCCTGGGAGGACGGCCGCGAGATCCACACCTATTACGGCCGCGGCGGCGAGCAGATCTCGGCCCATGGCGATGTCCACCGCGCCGTCTATACGCTGGACGGGGACGGTGCCCGTACCGCGCTGGAATTCTTCGACGAAAGCGGCGCGCCGTCGCAGAATGCCTGGGGCGTCCACCGCTATAGCTGGCGCCCCTCCGATGACGGGCACATTTTCGAGACCCGTTACGATCTGGCCGGCGAGATGGTGGCGATGCGGCCCGAGCTGGAATTCTACGAGATCAAGCTGGAATACGATCGCGACGGGCGCCTGGCCTTCATGCGCAATTACGGCCGCAACGGCGAACCGACCAACAATGCCACCGGTGCCGGTATCGACCGCATCACCTATGACCTCGCCGGCAATTTCATCCGCTGGCAGGTCTATGATCATGCCGGCAATGCGGTCGAGGGTAACACCCCCGGCGTGCATCTGGGCGAGCATCTCTACGACGCAAACGGCAACAAGATCGGCATGCGCGGCTTTGACCGGCACGGCAATGTCCAGACCTTCTCCTGGGGCACGGTGCTCAACCGCGTGCGCTATGACGAACGCGGCAATCGCGCCGAGATATGGAATTACGGCCCGGACTGGAACGAGGTCATCCGCCTGCAGTGGACCTGGTCGGAGGATGGCACCCGTGTCACCGCCATCCGGTCGCTGACGCCGGAGGGCGAGCTGGTCGCACACCCCGCAATGGGCGGCGCGGCCCTCCTGCGCTTCGAGCGTGATGAGGCGGGCGGTGTCTCGCGTCTGGCCTTCAATGCCGACATGACGCCCTTCACGCCGGCGGAGCCGGGATGATGCGGCCGGAAATCCCCATGATCGTGGTGCTGATCGCGTCCATTCTGCTGGCGGCCGTATTGGAGGTGTACAGGCCTGTCCCCGAACCGGTTCCGGCTGCCCCGGCGCCGGTCGACTACGGGGCCAGCCTGTGGGCCGGCTGCCACCAGCGCCACCTCGGCTCCGGCGACAGGGAGGACGCGCGGGACACGGGCGCGGCACGCTAGCCGGCGGCGTCCGGCCTCCGTACGACCGTGCGGAAGCCGATATGACTGGCCGAGAAGTCCCATTCCTGCGGCTGACGGGCGGCCGGGCGGAAGCGGGCGCAGAAGTCCGAGGCGCACAGATAGGAACCGCCGCGGATCGTGCCCGCCGCGCCGCTCGCATCGAACGGGCTTGCCGTCCATTCCCAGACATTGCCGATCATGTCGAAGGCGCCGAACGGATTGGCGTCGTAGCAGGCGACCGGAGACAGTCCGGCAAACCCGTCATCGCCGCGATCGATCACCGGGAAGACGCCCTGCCAGGTGTTGGCCCGCCAGTCGCCGCCCGGCCGGAATTCCTCGCCCCAGGCATAATCGGTGCCGTGACCGCCGCCGCGTGCCGCGATCTCCCATTCATCCTCGTCCGGCAGGTCGGCTCCGGCCCAGTCGGCATAGGCGCGCGCATCGGCATAGGCGACATGGACCACCGGATAGCTCGCGCGGCCCTCGATATCGCTGCCCGGCCCCTCCGGATGACGCCAGCTCGCCCCCGGCACGAAACGCCACCAATAGCCCGTCCCGGCATCGACGCCGAACACGGCGGAACCCGGCTCCAGCAGAGCCGGATCGATATCGGGAAAGTCGGCGGGATCGGGCCGGCGCTCGGCGATGGTGAGATAGCCCGTCGCTTCCACGAAGGCCGCAAACTGGGCATTGGTGACCTCGTGTGCATCTATACCGAAGCCGGGCGTGCTGACCGTCCGCTCGGGCCGTTCTTCCGGATTGCGCACCGGACCGCCGATCAGATACTCGCCGGCCGGAATGGCGACGCGTTCACCCGGCGTGACCGGGCGGCAGGCTTCGGCGTGCGGCGCGGGCGCGGAGGAGCCACCCGCGCCGCATCCCGCCAGCACACAGGCCAGGACACAGGCCATGCCCAGGACTGGCGTCAGGCGGGAGATCATCGCCAATGTGCAAACTCCACAGCATCCGAACCGGCCGGCAGACGGATCACATCGCCGTCGCGGGCCAGGCGCACCGGCCCGTCGAACCGCGCCCGCGCCTCGCGCAGGAAGGCCGGCTCCATCAGCCGCGACGGCACCGGCGGCACGACATGGGTCAGCACGAGGGCGCGCGTGCCGCTGGCAGTTGCGGCCTCGGCGGCGTCTGCCGGCGTGGTGTGATAATCGAGAATATCCACCGTGATCGTCGCCAGATTGGCCAGACCGCGATCCGATGCGGCCTGCGTTATCGGGGCGACCATGCGCGGCTCCAGCGCCTCGACGATCAGCACGTCGGCGCCTTCTGACAGGACCGCAAAGCCCGGCGAGCGCCCGGCATGCAGATCGCCGCTGATCACCAGCGAGCGGCCGGCATAGTCGAACCGGTAGGCCACGGCCGGATCCGCCGGCGCATGATCGACCCGCACCGCTCGCACGGCCAGACCGCCATCCTGATAGACCGTGACAGGCGCAGTACCATCGCCCGGCTGGAAGACCTGCGCTGCCAGTCCGCGTCCGGCAGGCGGCGCGATGGCGGCGCCGTGATGGCCGGTGCGATAGGTGCTGTCGAGCGCATAGGCGGCGTTGAACCCGTCGACCACGCTCTCGACCCCCGGCGGACCGTATACCGGCAGCGGCGCTTCGGCGGCCCGGCCGATCCAGCGCTGCAGGCCCAGATCGCCCAGATCGCTGAGATGGTCGGAGTGGAAATGCGTCAGGAAGACCGCTTCGATCGCGCCGGCCGGCAGGCCGGACAGGAGCAGGTTCGCCACCGATCCCGAGCCGCTGTCGACCACGAAAATCCGCTCGTCCGCGATCACGGCGACACAGGCCTGGGCCCGCGTCGGATCGGGCAGCGGCGAGCCGGTGCCACAGAACATCACATGCAGCCCGTCGGGCAGTTCGCCCAGCCGGTCGCGGCCCACGCGTTCGGAGACCTGCCGGGCAAAGGCACGCTCGCCCAGGCCGGGCAGAAAGGCTTTCGCCGACACGGCCAGCAGGGCCAGCACACCCAGAACCACCGCCGCGATGATGATCAGACGTTTCATGCGCCTTGCTCCGCCATGTGTTGAAGCGCGTCCTCGACCACCCAGAGCCGGTCCTGCCCCCAGACGGCGCAATCGCCGGCCCGGTAGCTGGGCACGCCCCACAGGCCGAGCCCGGCCAGTTCGGTGCGATGCCGCTCCGCAACCGCCCGCCAGCTCTCGTCCGCGAGAGCGGCGTCGACGTCGGCGCGGTCCAGTCCCGCGCGTTCGGCCATGATCCGCAGACCGCGATCACTGCCGCCATCAATGCCTTCCGACCAGGCCCCGCGCAGGAAGCTCAGCAGGAAGGCCTCGCCCTTGCCCTGCCCGATCGCGCGATGCAGCACGGCCAGACCGCGCTCGGTCGGCCGCCCCAGCGGATCGGAGATATCGCCGAAGGGCAGGCCGAGCCGCTGCGCCTCGCGGGCACAATCCTTAAGGAAATAGACGCCCTTGCGGCGCGGCACCGGCAGGCTGCGCATCACCATGGGCAGGACGAAATGGATATCGACCTCGACATTCCAGCGCCGCGCCAGCGCAAACACGCGTTCCGCCGCAAGATAGGTATAGGGGCTGCGCAGGGAGGGGTAGAAGGTCAGCCGCGCACCGCCGCAATCGCCCGTCCGGCCGCTCTCGTGCAGCACGGGGATTTGCGGCGTGAGGCCCGCATCCCCGCTCTCCGAGATCAACCGCGCCTCGAGATGGTGCAGCCGGTCGGCCGCCCAATACCATTCGCCCTCATACCAGAGCGTCGCCGACTGGAAATGCCCCAGCCGGTCGCGCAAGGCCTCGCCCGCCTGGCGGGCCGCCGCGGCCCCGATCCCGCCCGGCGGCAGATCCCCGCCGCTCCACAGGGCTGCATCGATGGCGGCGATCCGCTCCAGTGCATCCGGGGCATCGAGACTTTCAGCCGCCGCTGCTTCGGCCGCCGCGATCCGCTCGGCCGTCGGCGGATTGGTGAGGTCCGGCACATCCAGGTCCAGACGCCGGGCCAGCCGCGCGCTGTCGGCAAGGGCGAAGGCGTCGAGCTGGTCCGGTTCCGGCGCCACGGCGGCTTCGGGCAGGCCCACGAGATGGCAGACAATGTCGGCATCGAAACGCTCGGCGAGCGCGCGCACCAGGCCCGGCATCAGCACGCTGGCCGGATCGCCGAAGCGGTGGAAGTAGAGGAATTGCCGGCGCACACCCCGGGCCTGCCGTTTGCGCCGGGCCGCCAGGCGGGCCGCGTCGCGCCGCTTCAGGCTGGTAACCCGGCGATAGATGAGACGTTTGAGCCCGTTACGCATGCCGGTCCTCAATTGGGCCAGTGGACATAATCGTCCTCCGCCGTGCGCGGCTCGAGGAGGTGCCGGTCGATGAAGACAGGCGGCTCGACGAGGCTGGGCCAGATCGGCTCGGCCTGTTCGGCATCCAGAGCCTCCAGCCGTGCCATCATCGCGGCCAGGCGCGCCGGCTCGGCGTCGGCCAGATCGGTCTGCTCGGTCGGATCCTCGGCCAGGTTGAACAGCCAGGTGCGTTGCGGATGTTCGGACACTTGCAGCTTCCAGCCCTCGTGCATGAGCACGCGATAATGGCCGGACCGCCAGAACAGGGCGCGGTCGGGGGCCGCACCGCCCGTGGCGACATCGATCAGGTCGATACCGTCAATGGTCCGGTCGCCCGGCAGGTCGGCCCCGGCCGCGCGCGCCGCCGTGGTGAAGAGATCGACATGGGCGGCGGGCGCCTCGATGACGGTGCCCGGCGTTACCCGCGCCGGCCATTCCACCAGCATGGGCACACGGATACCGCCCTCGAAGAAAGTCGCCTTCCAGCCGCGATAAGGCGCGTTGAGATCGGGAAAGCCGATATAGCCCGGTGCGCCATTGTCCGAGGAGAAGACGATGATCGTGTTCTCCGCCAGCCCCTCTTCCGCCAGGGTCTCGCGCACCCGGCCCACGGCCCGGTCGACCGCCCGGATCATCGCCGCATAGATGCGCAGCCGCTCATCCTCGATATGGCCCAGCGCCTCGACGTCAGAGCGCAGCGCCTGCAGCGGCGTGTGCGGGGCATTGAGGGCAAGATAGAGGAAGAAGGGCCGGTTGCGATTGGCCTGGATCGCGCTGACCGCCTGGTCGGCGAAATAGTCGGTCATATAGCCGTCCGGCGCAAAGCGCTGCGAGCCGTTCCAGCGTACGGCATAATTCAGATTGGCCCACAGGAAGGGATCGATCGGATCGAAATCCTGGCGCAGATTGACCGCGTCGGGATGGTCCGGCGGCAGGAAGAGCGCGGCGCCCGGATAGAAGCCGACCCATTCATCAAAGCCCTGGTTCTGCGGCTGGAAGGGTTCTGCGGCCCCCAGGTGCCACTTGCCGATGAACAGGGTCCGATAACCGCTGTCGCGCAGGATTTCCGCCATGGTGATCTCGTCCGGCGGCAGGCCCTGCTGGTCGGTCGGGATCGCTTCGGCAACCCGGTCATCATGGAAGATCGCCTCGCGCGGGCCATAGTCGAACGAGCCGACCAGGCGATGGAAGGCCACCGGTGCCGGTGTGAATTCAAAACCGAACCGCGTCGCATAGCGGCCGGTCATGATCGCCGCGCGCGAGGGCGCACAGGTGGCATTGCCGGCATAGCCGTTGACGAAGACCGCACCATTGGCGGCGATGGCGTCGATATTCGGCGTCGGCACATCGCCAGCCGCCAGCCCGCCGCCGAATGTGGTGATGTCATTGATGCCCAGATCGTCGACCAGGATGACGATGACGTTCGGCGACCGCTCGCCCGGAGCGGTATCGGCCGTCTGCGGCCCCTGATCCCAGACCACGTGTTGCGTCTCGCCGATCGGGTCGCGCCAGCGGTCGAGCATGCCGGGCAGGGCGATCCGGTGGGGCCAGGCCAGCGCCAGCGCGCCGGCGAGCAGGACGACGATGCCGCCGGGGATGAAAAGCCAGCGCATCTCAGTCGTCCTTGCCGGTCGTCACGATGGTGCGCGCACCGCGCACGAAGGTCTCGGCCTTGTTCTTCGCCTCGCTGCCGCCCAGCAGTTCGGAAATATCGACCGGCACCTTGACGCCCGCCTGTGCAGCGGGCCGGTCCTCGATCTGCGCAATCCAGCGATTGAGATGCGGGAAAGGCTCGCGGTCGACGCCGGACCAGAAGGCCGTGCGCGCCCAGCACCAGTTGGCGATGTCGGCGATGGAATAATCCCCGGCCAGGAATTCATTCTGCGCCAGCTGGCCGTCGAGCACACCGAACAGGCGCGCCGTCTCGGCCTGGTAGCGCTGGATGGCGGCTTCGATCTTCTCCGGCATATAGCGGTAGAAGACATTCGCCTGGCCCATCATCGGCCCCAGCCCGCCCATCTGGAACATCAGCCATTGCAGCACGGCCATGCGCTGTTTCGTGTCCGACGGCATGAAGCGGCCGGATTTCTCGGCCAGATAGATCAGGATGGCACCGGATTCGAAGATCGTCAGATCGGCCTCGCGATCGACGATGACCGGGATGCGGCCGTTCGGGTTGAGGGCGAGGAATTCCGGGGTCTTCTGCTGGCCCTTCATCAATTCGATCGGGTGCCCCTCATAGGGCAGCCCCGTCTCCTCGAGCATGACCGACACTTTCCAGCCGTTCGGCGTCGGCGCCGTATAGAGATCGATCATCCTGGTCCTCCCCGGGATTTATCCTGCGCCAGCAGGCGATTTGACGTGACGCTAGATTGTGGCATTGTGCATGTCAATTGTTTGCGTTCCAGCGGGAGATGCCAGGCATGCTGCAACCCATCCTTCGTGCGACGACCGGCCTGGCCGGCGCCGGTCTTGTCTTTCTGGGCCTTCTGGCCCTGCTGGTGCCCCTGCGGCTGATGCCCCATATCGGGCTGGAAAGCCCCGAGGCGCTGGGCCTCAACTTCATGCGCGGCGATGTCGCCGCCTCGCTCGGCCTGATCGGGCTTCTCGCCCTGCGCGCCGCGCTGGCGGGCGATGGCCGGCGTCTGGACATTCCGCTCGCCTGGGCCGGCCTCGTGATCGCCGGACGCCTGCTCGGACTGGTGCTGGATGCCGGCGCCATGGCGCACGCCTCCGCCCTCGCGCCAGGCCTCCTGCTTTTCGCCCTGATGATGCCGGCCCGTCTGTGGCTGCGCCCGGCCGGAGCAGCCGCATGAGCCGGCCGGTTTCCACCGACGGACGTCATGCCCGGCGCAATGCCAGCCGCGAAAAGATCACGCGCGCCTTCCTGGAATTTGTCCGCGAAGGGGTGAACGAGCCCGGCGCCCAGTCCGTCGCCGAACGCGCCGGGGTCAGCGTGCGCACTGTCTTCCGCTGTTTCGAGGACATGGAAGCGCTTTACCAGGAACTGTCCGAGGCCGTGCGCGCCGAATTCCTGCCGCGCGCCGTGCTGGACCTCAACACCGCCGACCGGATGGAGCGCCTGAAACGCCTCGTCGCCAACCGCGTGGCGATGTTCGGCGAGATGGAGCCCTACCGCCTGGCCGCCGAGGATTATCGCGGCCGCTACGAGACGTTCGAGGACGACTACCATTTCCTGATCGCCAAGGAGCGCGAGCGCCTCGAGATCGCCATCAATCCGGATGGCGCGCTGTCCACCGAACTCTTCGACGCGCTGACCGCCGTTACCGGCTTCGGCTATTGGCGCCGCCTGCGGTTCGATCTCGACCTCACCCGCGCCGCCGCCGCCCGCGTGATGGAAATGTCGGCCTGCGCCATCCTGGACACGCTGGACCGCATTCCGCCGGTTGAGGATGAAGGCGGGGTGCGATGAACGCGCCTCTCACCCTCTATGGCGTGCCGGCCTCTTATTTTTCCGGCAAGGCCCGCGCCTATCTGCGCAAGCAGGGCATTGCCTTCGAGGAGTATTCCAGCGCGCATCCGGGCTATGGCGAGCGCATCTTCCCGGCGATCGGGCGGTTCGTTCTGCCGGTGCTGGAAACCCCCGACGGCACCATCATCCAGGATTCCGACGACATTATCGGCTGGCTGGAAGCCCACGGCGCGCCGCGTCTGAGCTGCCATCCGCCCGGGCCGGTCCAGCGCGTGCTGTCGCACTTCTTCAACCTGGCGGGCAGCGAAGGCCTGATCCGGATGGCGATGCATTATCGCTGGAGCTATCTGGACCGGCAGGACCCGTTCATCGCCGCCGGCTTCATCCATGGCATCGCGCCGGAAAGCCCGGCCGAAGAGGCCGATGCCCTCGCCCGCCCCATGATGGGCAAGCTGTCGGGCTATCTCGGCATTCTCGGCGTCAATCCCGACAGTATTCCGCATATCGAGGCCAGCTATCACCGGCTGCTCGACGCCTTCCAGGCCCATCTGGTGCACCATCCCTGCCTGTTCGGCGCCTGGCCGAGCCTGGGCGATTACGGGCTTTACGGTCCGCTCTTCGCCCATCTCGGCCGCGATCCGGTTCCCGCCTTCGAGATGAAACAGCGCGCCCACCGCGTGTTCCGCTGGACCGAGCGTGTTGCCGCGCCCAATCTGGATATCCTGGAATACCCAAGCTATCCGCATCAGGGCTTCCTGCCGGACGATGCGGTGCCGGACACACTGCTGGCGATCGGGCAGGTTCTGGCCGGCGAGCTTCTGCCGGAGATCACCGATCAGGTCGATGCCTTCAATCGCTGGGCCTCGGAACAGACCGGCGGCGCCGGTACGCGCCTGCTCGACAAGCCGCACAAGCGGGCTGTAGGCACCACGCAGACACGCTGCTACGGCATCGGCTTCACCTCCGGCATCTCGCCCTACCGCGTCTACCTGCTGCAAAGACTCCAGGACGCGCTGGCCGCTCTCGATGACGGGCCGCGTCAGCGCGCTGCCGGCTGGTTCGAGGCTGCCGGGCTGACACCCCTGTTCGACGCGAAGATCGACCGCCGCATTGCCCGGCGCGGCAATGCCGAGGTCTGGGAGAGCGACTGATCATGACCCGCCATATCGTCACCACCGGCCTCGCCGTTCTGGGCCTTCTTGCCGCAAGCCCCGGCACGGGCCTCGCCCAGGAAACGGACACGCGGCCGAACATACTGGTCGTGGTGGTGGACGATGCGGCCTTCATGGATTTCGGCGCCTATGGCGGTGAGGCCCGCACTCCGGCCATCGACGCCCTCGCCCGGCGCGGCATGCTGTTCACCGCCCACCGCTCGACACCGCTTTGCGCCCCCTCGCGCGCCATGCTGCTGACCGGTCTGGACGCCCACCGGGCCGGCGTCGGCACCATTCCCGAAGTGATCCCGCCGGAACATCGCGGCGCGCCGGGCTATCGCCTGTCGCTGGATCCGTCGGTCGCCACCATCGCGGAAAGCCTGCAGGAGGCCGGCTATTTCACGGCGATGACCGGCAAGTGGCATCTGGGCCATGGCGCGGGCGAGACGCCGGACGCCCAGGGGTTCGACCGGTCCTTTGCACTCGACGCCTCCGGGGCCGACAACTGGGAACAGAAATCCTACATGCCGTACTATCGCGGCGCGCCCTGGTTCGAGGACGGGCAGCCGGCAACACTGCCGGAGGACTTCTACTCCTCACGCTTCATCGTCGACCGCATGATCGACTATCTCGACGCACCGGAGCGGGACGGCCGGCCCTTCTTCGCCTATGTCGCCTTCCAGGCGATCCATATCCCGCTGCAGGTCGATCCGGCCTATACCGACGCCTATGTCGATACCTATGCCGGCGGCTGGGACGCCCTGCGCGAAGACCGGCTGGATCGCGCCATCGATCTCGGCCTCGTCGCACCGGACACGATGCTGGCGGAAACGCCCGGCAGGCTGCGGTCCTGGGAGAGTCTCACCGACGCGCAACGCACGCTCTATACCCGCTCCATGGCCGTGAATGCCGGCATGCTGGAGGCGATGGACGCCCATCTGGGCCGGCTGATCGATCATCTCGACGCGACCGGTGCGCTGGACAATACGCTGATCGTCATCACCTCCGACAACGGTCCCGAACCCAGTCATCCGGTCGGCGAGCCGGGCTTTCGCTTCTGGATGTTCCGCAACGGTATCAGCTGGGATGTCGAGACGCTGGGCGAGCCGGGCACGACCGCCTTTATCGGGCCGGAATGGGCCTTCGCCGCAGCATCGCCGTTCAACCTGTTCAAATTCTACGCCTCGGAAGGCGGGCTGCGCGTGCCGCTGGTGATGGCCGGACCGGGCATTGCGCAGGGCGGGCGGGTCGATGCCGCGACCAGTGTCGCCGATATCGCCCCCACCCTCGCCGACGTCGCCGGGATCGACACCGACCCGGCCCGCTTTACCGGACGCTCGCTGGCCGGTCTTCTCGCCGGAACGCCGGATACCGGTTTCGACGAACGCAGTATCGGGTTCGAGGTCTCCGGCAATGCCGCCTTCGTGCAGGGGCGCTGGAAACTCGTGCGCAATCTGGCGCCCTGGGGCAGCGGCGAGTGGCAATTATTCGACATCGAAACCGACCCCGGCGAAACCACCGATATGGGGGATATCGAGCCTCTTATCCTCGCCCGCATGATTGCATCGTATAATGACTGGGCGGAGACCGCCGGCGTCCTGCCCATGCCCGAGGGCTACAGCGTGCACCGGCAGATTTTCCGCAACGCGATCCGCCGTCAGCTGAGCTTCTACTGGCCCTGGCTGGCCGGTATCGCACTGGTCCTGGCCGGAGGCATCGGCATGATCGTCTTCCGCCCGCGCCGAGGCGCCCGATAAAGAAGACGGTACACAAGGTCGCCTCTATGCAGCCCTTATGCATCACTTATGGTGACACTAGGGTTCAACACTGTTCCCACTATGCAGTACTCGGCCTGCCACTGCAGAAGGCATGGGGCGCCGCACAGGACAGCGCCCCACAAACCCTTTTTAGAAGACCTTGCGGATGTCGAAATAGACCTGGCGGCCACGGATGCTGTGGTAGGCAGCATCATAGCCATTGGTCTCGTCGGCAAGCGGCGGGTCTTCATCGAAGATATTGTTGGCACCGACGCGGATGCGAAGATTGTCGAGCGGACCCTGACGGTCGAACTCGTACTCCACATAGGCGTTGGTCTGGGTCCAGGCTTCCACGATGAAGGGATCGCCGTCCGGGTTCAGACCAGCCCCGGTGTCGATGAACTCGCTGGTGTAGTCGGCACGGATGCCGGCTCCCAGACCGTTCGGATGCGACCAGCTCAGGCTGGCACCGACCCGCCATTCCGGCTGCCCGTCCTGCATGATGATATCACCTTCCTGGGAGACGGTGATCTCGTCGGAAATCAGACCGCTGTCGACAGCATCCCGGATCTGCTGGGCACCCGGCGACAGGGCAATGAAGTAGGTGTCGAGATAGGAGGCGTTGATCTTCAGATTGAAGTCGCCGTAGCGGGTGTCTTCAAGGTCGTAGTAGATCGCGTAGTCGATACCGGCGACCTCGATCTCTTCATTGTTGTCGTAGGTGTCCAGGATGTGAAGGATCTCACCCGCCGGTTCGAGGCCGGCTGCGGTGAAGTAGTTGATATCGTCCTGGTTGGGCGCGGCCCGCACGACGTTGGGGTTGGACGAACCCTGCAGACGGAGCAGGTAGTCGAGGCTGATATGGTTTTCGGCGCCGAACACACCGACCACGCCCTGACGCTCGATTTCCCAGCGGTCGACCGTGACCGTCAACGCGTTCAGGAAACTCATCGGCCCGCTGAACCCGCGCGGCTCCAGAACCAGGCCGAAGGTGACGTTGGTGTCGTCCTCCGGACCGATATCGTCGGCCACCGAGCGGCGCTCCGTCCGGCCGACCGAGAAGCCCGTGCAATCCGCAAAGCTGGCAAAGGTACCGTTACGCACGCCGGCTTCGCAGAAATAGCTGTCTTCACGGGCATTCGACCGGTCGACGCCTTCATTGATCACGATCAGGTTGGGCGCGCGGAAGCCTTCGGAATAGGCGCCGCGGAACATCAGGCCCTCGAACGGACGCCAAGCTGCGGCCACACGCGGCTTCAGGCCGCTGCTGCCGAAGTCGGAATAGTCCTCGATACGCGCCGCAATCTGGACATCGAGCGTATCCACCAACGGAATATTCATGTCCGGACCGACCAGCGGGATGGACGCTTCCATGAAGGCGCCGAGCACATCGCGCGAACCGCTTGAGTCCGGTGTCGGGCTCGTGCCGTAGATATCGGTCTCGCTGACCTCACCCGTCACCATGTCGGTATAGGTAATCGTCCCGTCGAGCCGCTCGTCGCGGTTCTCGTCATAGGCTTCGTAACGCGCCTCGACACCGGCCGCGATGCCGATGGCACCGCCCGGCAGGGAGAAGACATCACCATTGGAAACCTTGAAGTCGATCAAGGCCAGCTCGGTCGTGCTCTCGCGTACAACGTCGACCAGGAAGGGATCAATCAGCTCACGCGGATTCGCCGTCGCATCCCCGATCGACGGATTGTTCGGGTCGCCGCCGTTGAAGATGTTGTAGACATTCGGCGTTTCATTGAAGAGCGCCTGCTGGAACAGGGTCCGCGAAATCGAGTTGTTTGCCGTATCTTCGGCATACCCCCGGTTATAGAGCAGCGCGCTGTCCCAGTCCCAGCCATTGGCAAATTCGCCGCGGGCACCGCCGAGGGCGCGCCACTGCGTATTGATGACCTCGATATCGCGGAAACCGACGTCGACGAAACGATAGCGGCCGCCATCCGTGAAGACCGGCAGGCCTTCCGCAGGCACATTTGTCAGACCCGGCAGGCGGTTCGGGTTGATTGAACCGTCCGAGAAGGTGATCGGGCCGAACGGATTGTAGTAATAATTCGCAGGAACCGAGATTTCGGTCGCAGCGATACCGTTGCGCGGCTCGTTGGTCGATTGGGTTTCCGCGTAGTAGTAACCGAACTCGGCATACAGCCGCACGCCATTGTCCAGATCGTGATTGAGGAAGGCGAAACCGTTGAAACGGTTCCGGTCGGAAATGATCGAACGCTCATAGGCGCCATCATACCGCAGATCGCGATCGAGGCTGCCGTCGTCAATGCACAGATTGGAAACCGACAAGGCACCGGCCGTGTCAGCGCGGCAGCCGGCAAAGCTGGTCGGCTGGAAGTGAAACACACCTGCAGCCGAAGTCAGTGTGGTGCCGTTCTGGCGGACGCGGTTACTCGAGGTCGTGTTGAGCGTCCATTGCCCCCAGGGAGACTGGGTCGCCCGGTTGTCGAAGGAGGTATCGCCCTCAAAGCTCGTACCCACAAGGAAGGGGCGCAGGTCTTCGCTGGACGCGACCGGAACTTCCGAAGCGAAAAGCCCGTCTCGGCGCGAATACTCCGCGGAGATGGAGATATTCGTCCGACCTTCGTTGAAATTATCGCCCGCCTTGACGGTCAACGTCTGCTCATCAAGGCCGTTGCCGGTCGCGAAGAGATGGCGTGCCCGGACGTACAACCCCTCATAGTCGTCATCGAGAATGGTGTTGAACACGCCGGCTACGGCGTCAGTGCCATAGATGGCCGAGGCGCCGTCATTCAGCACTTCGACGCGCGAAATACCGGCAACCGGAAGCGCATTCACATTCGTCGTCGTCACCGGGGTCGACAGCTCGGCCTGGGTCGACGGGTGATTGACCACGCGACGGCCGTTCAGCAGCACCAGCGTGCCGCTCGAACCGATCGAACGCAGGTTGATCGATGCTACGTCACCACGCGCATTGTTGTTGGTGGTGTTGTTGTCCGTACGGAACTGCACGCTGCCCTGTGCCGGCAGGGCGCGGATCAGGTCCTCGCCGTCGACGCCGCCGATCGCGGCGATGTCCGCCTCACCGATGATCGTCACCGGGAGCGCTTCGTTGATCCGGGCCCCCTGGATGTTGGTACCGGTGACAACGATCACATCCTCGTCCTGGGACGGCGCAGCGTCCTGAGCGAGCGCGGTGCCGCCGATTGCCAGCGCCCCCAGCGCGATTCCCGATCTTAAGATTCCCCTGAACGACATTCCTTGCCTCCCGCTCTTTCTGCAAACGACGAGAGCAATCGTGCTGAACAGTGTCAACAAAAAAAGATACACGCGGTTCAAATTTCATACGACAACTGGAAACGGCACGCGACGCGCGACAGAAAATTGTTATTTTAAGCAACAAAATGTAACGACTACGACATTTCACACCGTGCTGGCATGCCGATGAAAGCCGTGTTCCGACACAACAGAGGGGGGCTTCCCGCAGCCCCCCTCAGGTTTTTTTGCATAACCGCGCAATCAAGTCGGGGCACCGACCGTTGCACTGAATGATGACGTCAGAAATTGGTCTCCCAGCTGAGCAGTCCGTTCAGGGCCGCAAACAGGATCACGACCAGGATCGCCACGGCGAGCACGAGGCTCCACAGTTTGGCGAACCAGCCCTGTTGGCCCTGCCAGACTGTGAAGGCGTTCCACAGCGCCATGGCGAAGGCCGCATAAAGCAGGAGCTGCGTCGCCATCGTGACGAAGAGCTGGGTGCCGAAACCGGATCCCAGTCCCGACAGGTCGGTAAACAGCGCCTGGAAGAGCAGCACCCAGGCGATCAGGAAGACAAAGACCAGCACAATGCCGATCCGCACCAGCCGGTAGGACATCGCCTCACGGCCGCTCAACGCGAACGCCTTGCCGTAGCGCCAGCGCACAACAGCCCGCACCGGCCACAGGACCAGCGTCACCAGAAGAACACCCAGGGCCAGCGACAGGAGCGGCGTGACCAACGAGCCTGCACGATACCAGGGCGCCGGGATCAGGTGGATGATCGGCGAGACCGGTTCGAAGGTGATGTAGTCCAGCGAACCGTCATCATCGAAGACCGCCGCCATCCGCTCATAACCGCCGACATGACGCCAGACGAAAGGCTCGACCTCGCGCCACACTGCCGGCTTTCCGAACAGCGCATATTCCAGGTCGCCGTCGGCATTCATGGTGATGCTTTCCTGGCCGAGGAAGCGCAGGATCGCCGCGAAATTCGTCACCACCGTCCGCGAGCTCTCATACTCGCCCACCACCATCGCACCGTGCTCGCTGGCCGTGTCCAGACGCGGACCGACCGGCTCGACAGTCTCGGGGAAATAGCGCTCGGCAAAGGCCGCCGTCAGCGAAAAGCGCAGTGTGCCGGCGCCCTCACCGGAGGAGTTCACGACGACATAGATGCCCACGCCCTCATCGATCAGCACATTGAGATCGGAGTGGAAGAAGCCGGTATCGCCGCCATGGCCGCGAATGCGCAGGCTGCCCTTGTCCAGCTCCCAGAAGCCCAGCGCCATGGCGTTGAGCGGCGGGGTCAGCTGATACACCGTCTCGTACATCTGCTCCCAGGTCGCCGGGGCAAGAACGTCCGGATTGCGCTCGAGCAGGCCGATCATGAAACGCCCCATCGCCTCGCCGCTGGCTGCCAGCGAACCGGCCGGCGCCATCGGGACGATCTCGTAATACTGGGGCTCGCCGTCGGCGGCGGTGAGATAGCCGTTCGACATGTAGGGCTCGAACTGCTCCGGCAGCGGCTGGTGGAAAGTCGCCCGCTGCATACCCATCGGCTCGAAAATGCGCTCGGCGACATAGTCCTCGAACGCGACGCCCGTCAGCCGCTGGACGATATAGCCGGCCAGCGCCGTGCCGTAGTTGGAATAGGCGGGCGTTTCGCCGGGCGGGAAAATCTGCGAAGGCGGCGGCGCCTGCTTCAGGAAATCCTCCAGCGGCAGGGCCAGTTCAGGATCGCCGATGATCAGATTGCGGAAACGTTCCTGGAAGCCCGGCGTATGGGTCATCAGATTGCGCATGGTGACCGGCTCGCCGAACGTGTGCGGGATCTCGAAATCGAGATAGGTGTTGACGTCCTCATCCAGATCGATGTGGCCCTCTTCGACCTGCTGCATGACGGCAATCCAGGTGAAGAGCTTGGAGATCGAACCCGGCCGGAACATCGTGTCATAGCCGTCGACGGGCTGAAGTGCCGCCAGGTCGGCATAGCCATAGCCGCGGCTGGTCAGGATTTCCCCGTCACGCACCACGGTGACCTGCGCGCCGACGATATCGCCCTCTGCGATGGCATAGGGCATGAAGCCGTCCAGCCAGGCTTCGACATCGCCTCGCGTCAGGCTGGGCTGGCCCGTGTCGGCCTGCTCGACCGCTTCGGCCGGCGGTGGCGGCACCGCAGCCGGATCAACAGTCTCGTCCTGCGCAAAGGCGGTGGCGAAGCTCAACGCCCCCAGTGCCCCCAGTGCCCCCGCGAGCCACTTCATTTGCGTTTTCAAAGGCATGCCAGCCTCCATCCTGGTGGTACAGACAATGAGGTCACGGGGTCGCGCCGCCCAGCAGGGCGAAAATCCCGATACCGACGAAGTTTCCGAGCACATAGCCGAGTATCCCGGTTAGGATTCCCGGTGCGACGAGGTTGCGCCATTTGAAGAGGATCGCGATCGCGGCCGCGATGGGCGGCCCGGCGATACAGGCGAGCGACGCTGTAACCAGCTCGGCATAGTTCAGCTTGAGCAGGTGGCCGGCGATCAGCATGAAGGCCAGGTGCGACACGAAGATGCAGCCGACCATGACGAACATGCCAGGCGCCGCGGACAGCATCTCCATCACATCCGCGCCCGCGCCGATGATGGCGAAGAATAGATACATGAACATCATCGCCAGGATGTCCTCACCGGAAAGGCGGGACAGGTAGCGCCGGCCCGCGGTCGCAACAGCCGTGACCAGCAGGGTGATGACCAGGAGGCGGTAGTCGGGAATACCGAGCGCGTCGGAGAGGATGGCGCTGACAGCGACAGCCCCGGCGGCGAGCGCCAGGGCAAGCGTGAGTGCGAACAGGCTGATACCGGAACCGGAACCGGCCGCATCCTGCGGAGCGGCGTGCAGAACCTCATCCATCCGCCAGCCATAACGGCGCTGCAGCAGCGACCAGCCGGCGGCAAGGTTCAGGAGAATGATAAAGCCCACGCCGAGAATATTGTCGATCGCCAGCGCGGCGGAGAGCTGCGAGCTGTCGTCGAAGCCGACGGCTTCCGCCACGGCAACGAAGTTCAGGGAACCGCCGGTATAGGTGGCGGTGAACACCGCCGCGATGGCCGCCTCGCTATCGCCGAGATCGACCAGCAGCGTCGCCAGCCAGGCTCCGAACACCGTACCGGCCATGCCGACCAGGAAGGCCACCAGCACACGGCCGCCCTCACTGAAGACCTTGACGAGGTCGGCCTTCAACAGAAACAGCGCGATCGCCAGCGGGACGAGATAGGTCCAGATCGCGCCATAGAGCGGCGCGGATCTCGGCAGCACGCCAAACTGGGCTGCCACGAGCGCGGTCAGGAGGATGATACCAGCACCGGACAGCCGCTTGCCCCAGCGTGTCTGTTCCAGACCGGCGGCCAGGGCACAAATCGCCAGAAGAACCGCAAGCAGGCCGAATATGTTGTCCGGCGCAATCATGTCCTTGCCCACCGCGCAGCGCTCACACCGGGACTATGCCGCAGGCAGGACCTCATCCCCACACCCCGGCCTGGGGCGCTCCCACACAGCCGCTGCGATAAAGCATGCCGCCGGGGAGGTCGGATTTCAGGTTCAGCGGTCCGTCGAGATCGACGAAGTCGCACAATTGCGCGATCACGAAAGCCGGCGCCATGGAGAGCGATGTGCCCAGCATATTGCCGACCATGAGCCGCTTGCCGGCCCGGCGCGCCTCGCGGGCAAGCGCCAGCGCCTCGGTCAGACCGCCGGTCTTGTCCAGCTTGATATTGATCATGTCATAGCGCTTGAGCGCCGCCGGCAATTCGCCGCGATGCAGACAGCTCTCGTCGGCACACAGCGGGATCGGCGAGCGGAAGCCTTCCAGCGCCTCGTCGGCGCCGCGCGGAAGCGGCTGTTCGACCATCGCCACGCCCAGTTCGGCAAACGGCCCGAGGACTTCTTGCAGCTGATCCATGGAGAAGCCCTGATTGGCATCAATGATCAGTTCGGCATCCGGCCTGGCCTTGCGGATCGCCGTGACCCGCTCGACCGGCTCGACGTCGTTCAGCTTGATCTTCAGGAGCGGATAGCCCTGGGCCTGTTTGGCCTGCCGGGCCATCAGTTCCGGCGTTTCCTGGATGCCGAGTGTATAGGCCGTGCGGCGGTCCTGCGGGGCGATACCGGTCAGATCCCAGATCGACTTGCCCGATCGGCTGGCTTCCAGGTCCCACATCGCGCAATCGACGGCATTTCTCGCCCCGCCCGGCGGCAACGCCTCCTGCAAGGCCTCGCGCGTGAGACCGCGCTCGATTTCCGGACGGATCGCCTCGATCTGGTCGAGCATCTCCGCTGCGCTTTCATTGAGGTAGTAGACCGGCACGCCCTCGCCCCGGCCTTCCGCCCCGCCGCTTTCCAGTGTGACCACAATGGATTCGAGACTTTCGAAGACATGACCGGTGATGACGAATGGCGCCTTCATCGGCCAGCTTTCACGGTGGACGCCCAGACGCACGCTCATGCCGCGCCCTCCGACACGAGGACATCGACAATCCGGGCCGCGCCGTCCCGGATTGGATCAATTGCCGGCAGGCCGGTCTGGCGCTCAAGGTCTGACAGCAGCTCGCGACGATCCCGATCCGACAGCATCGACGTATTTACCGACAGTCCGACAAAGCCGGCCTTCGGATTAACCCGTTGCGCGAAGGTCAGGCACTGTGCGATGCAATCGGTGACCGGCAGCACCGGGTATTCGCGACGCGCACTCGTACCCAGCAGGAATTCGCGCGACGGATCATGGCACAACACCAGGGCATCCGGCTGGGAACCATGCAGCAGGCCCAGACTCACACCGGCAAAACTGGGGTGAGACAGGGCGCCCTGCCCTTCGATGATGTCCCAGTGATCGTCAGCGGCATCGGGGGAGAGAAGCTCCGCGGCCCCGGACAGGAAGTCGGACACGACGCAGTCGAGCGGGATGCCTTGACCGGCGATCATGATCCCGGTCTGGCCCGTCGCGCGGAAGTCGGCGTCGAGGCCGCGGGCGCGCATTTCCTGCTCAATGGCCAGGGCGGTGTATTTCTTTCCGACCGCGCAGTCGGTGCCCACGGTTAGGAGCCGTTTGCCGGTGCGCTTGCGCCCGGTGCCGATGGGCAGATGACGCGGCGGGGTGCGGACATCGATCAGCCGCGCACCGGAAGCCCGGGCGGCCGCGACGATCTCCGGAAAGTCGGAGAGCCGGACATGCATGCCCGACACCACGTCCAGGCCCGCCCGGGCCGCGTCGGCCAGATCGCCAACCCAGGCATCGGGGATGGAACCGCCTTCAGAGGCGACGCCGATGACAATCGAGCCGACGCCTGCCCGCGCCGCATCGGCGACCGACATATCGGTCAGACCGCCATCGACCTTGCAGCCGGGCGACCGCAGCTGGCCGGCGCATTGCTCGCGCCGCCACTGGATCAGGCCCAGACCCGTCTTGGCATGGCCGGTATCCGGAACATTGCCGAAATAGATGAGATACGGCGCGCGCAACTGTACCGTGGCAAGCCCGTCGGCGTGTGCTGACGGCGTGTGCGTATCCTCAGTTCTGCTGGCGAGAGACACGGTGATCCTCCAATTGGCTGGGCGTTGCGGTCACGATTTTGAAGACACCGATCGTGAGCAGGGGCAGGACGACGATGGCGATAAAGGCGTAGGACAGGAGGCCGTAGCCGCTTGCGATCAGGTCAATGATCCCGATCGCCTCCGCGAGGAAGATCGCGGTCGCGAGCAGAACGACAGCCACGGTGAAGCGCGCCCATTTGGGAAAGGCCCGTCCGGCGGTCTTCATCGCTGTACCGATCCGCTCATTGATGGCGTGGATGATGCCGATGCCGGTTTCCACGAAGGTCCCGAACAAAACGATCTGGAACAGGATGGTCAGCCAGACGGCGTTGAGGAGCTGCAGCAGGTAGACGACCGGAACGGCCTCGCCCTGGATCTCCGGGTAGCGGGCCAGCATGGCCACGAAGACCAGTATGCCCGGCACGATGCTGATCGCGCCGGCAAGGGCTCCGGAGACGAGGGCCTCGCGGCGGGTCTCCAGCTGCGGCAGTACAAAGAGAACAGCGGCGAAGGCGATCAGATTGTAGGCCGCATAGCGAACGCCATCGAGCAGCCAGCCACCCGTACTTGCGCTCTCGCCCAGGGAGGTCGCGATGGCGTCGCCATAGGTGATGGAGACATAGATGAAGAAGACGGCGTAGAGCGCGTAGAGCAGCAACGACCACCAGGCCATGATGCGTTCAATGGCCTTGCTGCCGAAGAAGGCCAGGGCGCCGATCGCCAACAACAGGCCGAGCGAACCGATGACAGTCGGGATGCCAAAGGCTTCCGCCACCATATGCCCGGCCGCTGAGCCGAGCACCGACAGCACAAGCAGTGCGATCAGCACGTACAGGATCTCAAAAAGCCGCCAGAACCGCCCCAGAAGCGCCCGGAAGAAGGTGCGGTAGTCATAGCCCTTCGTCAGGCGCGCGAACTCGAAGCCCAGTGCCAGAAGGACGGCCCAGACTGCAGCCGTCGTCACCAGACCGAGCAACCCGCCCACAGCCCCGTGCGACAGGAAGAATTCGGCAATCTCGCGCCCGGTGCCGTAGCCGCCGCCGATAATGACGGACTGGAAAACGAGTCCGGGCAATAGGTAGGTTCTGAAGACCGTGTTCATCACGCTTCCTGGTTGGGTCTGTTCGTGATTTCGGAGGGAGCAGGCGCGGCCGTCTTGCCGCTGCCCGCCCCCGAGCGGGGCCTGCCCTACCGCGCAGTACGCGTTGCAGGGCAGGCCGGTCCGCGTGATCAGTAGCGGAAGCTCGCCCGCACCCCGATGGTCCGGGGCCGGTTGACGCTCGTCGAGATGATCGGCGCGTCCAGCTCACCACCAGCCGTGATGAATTGTTGCAGCGGGTTGGAGCCAACGCTGACGGCTTCAATGTCGTTGAGCAGGTTGGTCCCGAACAGCCCGACCGACCAGACATCGTTTGACAGCTCGACGCTCAGATTAAGGGTTTCAAGCGTATCGAGCTGGGCCGACGGGAAGTTCTGGACGTTGGAGTAGCGCTCGCCGATGTACTGGAAAGAGCCGGTCGAGGTGAACATCCAGCCGTTCGAACCCAGCGGGCGGGTATAGGTATAGCCCGTCGAGAGAGTGAATTCCGGGATGTTTGCCGGCTGGTTTCCGGCCTGCAGGTCGAAGGGACCGACCGAACCGCCGGGCGCTGCAGTAATCACGGCCCCCGTTTCGAACTCAGCGTCGGTAAGTGACACATTCAGGAAGGTCGAGAGACTTTCGCTGACCTGCAGCATCGTCTCGATTTCCATGCCGAATATTGTCTGGTCGGGACCGTTGATCGTGTTGTTGGCAGGCGTGTTCACCCAGATCTGGGTGTCTTCGTAGGTAGTCCGGAACACGCCCACATTGGTGATCAGATCGCCACCGAACCAGGACGCCTTCACACCGCCGTCGATTGAAAGGACCTGGTCGTCGTTGAAGGACAGGTTGTCGAAGAAGACATCCTGATCGCCGCCCGAAGCGCCCAGCGCCGCGATCGCATTACCGATACCGCCATTGCGGGCGCCACGGGCGATATTGGCATAAAGGAGCACATCGTCATTGAGCTCGTACTCCACCCCGACACGCGGCAGGAATTCCTCGAGTTCGAAGTTGAACACCGTCCCGACGCCGGCTCCCTGCAGCACGGCCAGCGTGCTGACGAAGTCGATCGGGTTGGTTTCGGTCCACGGAATCAGATTGCCGCTGCCGTCAAACTGCGGAACGAGGTTCACCACATTGTCCTGCAGCAGCGTCGCCGTCACCGTATCGTTGACGTAGCGCGCACCACCGATGAGGCGGAAGCTCGGCGTCAGTTCGTAAGTGAACTCGGCAAAGGCCGAATATTGTTCGGTCTGGGTTTCCGAAAGCCGGGTTGCCAGGTTCTCGCTCTGCGGTGTCGTGACGGTGACGCAGCCGGTGCAGGTCAGAAACTGGCCGCTGGTCTCGGACCGGTCGCGATAATAGGCGCCCGCGGTGAAATTGAGCGGACCGTCCAGGAAGGACACGAAGCGGAATTCCTGCGACCATTGCTCGAATTCTCCGGACCCCGTTGAGAAGGTCGTGGTATCGACGGTCGGGAAAAAGGGTGCCAACCCGAACGAATTGCCGGCGCTGAACAGGGCCGACGAGTTACGGCGCTCATAATAGCCGGTAATCGACGTGACTTGCATCCAGTCCATGTCATAGGACACGCGGCCGGAATAGAGGTCGAAATCATCCGTGTAGCTGCCGGACAGCGGCGAGGCGCTGAAGGTGAGGTCTTCCGGATCGGAGCCGGGATCGACCTGGGTCGACTCGCCGAGCTCATCGCGAGACAGGAAGGCGGAAAGCCGCAGTTCCAGATTCACGGTCGGACGTGCGAGCAATACGGCCCGGCCACCGACGGTCTCGAAATCATTGACGTCCTCGCCTTCACTCGGATTGTCGATGAAGCCGTCATCCTCCCGCATGAAGCCGGAAACCCGCAGGCCCAGCTTGCCCGGAACGAAAATGAAGGAGGTGGCATTGTCCACCGTATAAGCCAGACCGCCATCCGTGATCGTCTCAAGCCGGCCATTGGCCTGGCCCGTGATCATCGGACCGTCGAGATCCGGGTCGTTCGTGAAATAGCGGATCACACCACCAACGGCGCCTTCGCCGAACAGGGTCGGCTGCGGCCCGCGGATCACCTCCACACGGTTGAGGTCGGCGGAGCTGAAATCACGGATATTCCCCGACCCCGTGACCGAGACATCGTCCAGGAAAACGCTGAACACCGTGCTCGTCTCATAGCCGCTGCCCGCACTGCGAACACCGCGGATGGCGATGTCGTTCGAGTTCTGGCGCGTGCGCACATTCTGCATACCGGGAATCGTGCGGGCGAGATCCTCGATGTCCTGGATCCCCTGCAGGCGCATATCCTCCCCCGAGACGCCCACAATACTTGCACCGATGTCCTGGACCGACTCCTCCCGGAAACGCGACGTCACGGTAATGACGTCGTCCACGGTCTCCGGTTCGCTGCCGGCCTGACCGCCCTGTTGTGCGGCCACCGGCGCGGCCAGCGCGACACTCGCCAGCAGAGCAATTTTGAAATGGCTAGACATAGCTTCCTCCCTGTCCCCCGTTATGGCTGCAGAGCGAGTATTTATCGCAGCCTTATTTCATCATAACGCAGCTAAACAAGGTTGGGAAGACACGGATTTGCCCGCCGCCCCAGGAACCTCCGGGCGCACCCGGTCAACAGGACTCCATACGTATACGGAATCACTGCAAATCTCTGAAAAGCGGGAAAGAATCGTCAGACAGCCAGACCCTGAGCGCGACCGCGGACTGCGTCAGTCCGGGACTTTGAGGTCCTGCATGTACATCTGGTCGTGCATGAAGATCGCATCCAGCAACCGCTCTTCCGAGCTGGACAGGATGCGTTGCACCTGTTCGCGGATATCGTCCGATGCGTCGCGCCGGATGGCCTCGACGAGCGCGCGCTGATGCTCCCAGGTATAAGGCAGCGTGCGGTTCAGTTTCACGTACAGCCAGTAGATACGCATGGTCGTGTCTTCCAGCTGGCGGATCCAGTGGATCAGCAGCGGATACCGCACCTGCTGCGCCATGAAGACGTTGAACTGCTTGTTTGCCTTGAGCAAACGCAGCGCCTGTTCGTCATCATCCACCGGGGCCTTGTGCGCGGTTTCCTCATTCATCCGGATGATCTGGTCGACATCCACCTGGGATGCGGCCATCGCGAATATCTCTGGCTGGAGCATCTTCCGCATGGCGAAGTTCTGTTTCACATCAAGCAGGGTCAGCGGAGCGACGCGGGTGATCCGGGGCGAAACCGATACCAGGAATTGCTGGGCGGTGAGCTGCTCCATAATGTTCCGCGCCGTGGTGCGGCTGATGTCGAACATCTCGGTGAGGATGTTTTCCGACACTTTCTGACTGGGCGCCAGTTTCTGCGTAACGATGGCATCCATGATGACATCGTAGGCCGAGGCCGGATCGACAACGTTCTGACGATTATTCTTCAGATTCTGCACCGAATTACTCATTCCGCTCCTCGCCTCGCTGCCGGCGCTCCTGCAAGTGTGACGCGGCATCACGCCGCCCAAACGCCACTTATGGAAGCCTTATTGATAATTAAGGCTGTATTATTTTGAACCTTTCGGTTAGCGTAGCGGCGAATACGCATATGAGGAAGCCGTTAGCATGAAGCAGGACACCCAAATCCGCACCGCACGCACTTCCGGCGCCACGCGCCGCGGCCTTCTGAAAGCCGGTCTGGCCACCGCGGTTGCAGCCCCCATGCTGAACTCCGGGCATTTCAAGGTCTTCGCGGCTTCAGAGACGACTTATTCGGCCCGCGCAATCGCGCTGATCGAAGAAAACCTCGTCATCGACATGCTGTCGCTGCTGGCCGATCTCGGTGACATGCTGGAAGCCGGCTACAGCGACCAACCGTCAATCCATGACGGTTACGCCGTCACGGATGCGCACCTGGAAAAGCTGCGCGCCTCCGGCATCAACGTCTTTCACCCGGCAGTCGGCCTGGGCGGGCGCGACAGCGCCCTCGCCTTCGTTGCCCGGCTCAATGCCTATGCAGCAGAACGTCCGGATGTCTTCCGCCGTATTGATGCGGTGTCCGATTTCGACCGTGTGATGGACGAGGGCCGGATCGGCTACATTATCGGCATCCAGAACGCCCACCACTTCAACACGCCAAACGACGTCAACGAGTTCTACAATCTCGGCCAGCGTGTCAGCCAGCTGACCTATAATTCCCAGAACCGTATCGGCAGCGGCGCCACCGAACGGGTGGACGGCGGTATCAGCAATTTCGGCGTCGCGATCATCGAACGCATGAACACGGTCGGCATGGCCGTCGACGTGTCGCACTGCGGCGACCGGACCACGCTGGACGCGTTCGAGATCTCGAACGTGCCGGCGCTGATCACCCATTCCAATGTCCGCGCACTAGCCGGCGGCCATCCCCGTGCCAAGTCCGACGAAGCCATCCAGGCCGTGGGCCGGGCCGGCAGCGTCATGGGCATAACCGGTGTGCGCAATTTCGTGCGCGACCGCGAGCCGACCACGATCGAGCACATGCTCGACCATTTCGACTATGTCGCCAATCTGATCGGCGTCGAGCATGTCGGCATCGGCAGCGATATGGACGCCGACGGATATGACGACGTTCCGACCGCCGCCTACGAGCGGCTGCGCCGGGGCTATGACGAGTCCTACGCCTTCCGCGGCCAGATCGATACGGACGGTTTCGACCATCCGCAGAAAATCTTCGATCTCACAGACGGCCTGATCCGGCGGGGCTACTCCGACGCCGACATCGCCCTCATCCTGGGCGGCAATTTCAGGCGGGTGCTCGGCGAGATCTGGAAACCATAAGGGCGCTCAGACGCCGGGGAGGAACAGTATGAAACGGACATTGCTGACGACGGTAGCGGCCGTCCTTGCGCTGGGGGGCGCAAACGCTGCAGCACAGGAACTGACGCCGGAACGCGTTGACAGCGCGGCGCGCCAGACCATCGAGGCCTTCAACATCCCGGGACTGGTTGTCACCGTCACCCGCGGCGATGACGTTATCTACACCGGCGCCTACGGGCAGCGCGACGTGCGCCATCCCGACATCGCTGTCGACACCGATACACTCTTCCCCTTTGCCTCGATCAGCAAGGCCTTCACCACGACGGCGCTCGCCATGCTGGTCGATGAAGGGGCGCTCGACTGGGATGATCCGGTGCGCCGCTACATCCCCGAATTCGAGATGTCCGACCCGTACATCACGGCGGAGTTCAGCGTACGCGATCTGGTCACGCACCGGTCCGGCCTGCCGCTCGGCGCGGGCGACCTGCTGGTCTTTCCGGACGGCAAGCCCGAGGTCAGCGATATTCTAGCCGCGATCCGCCACATCCCGCCGGCGACGAGTTTCCGCTCGGAATATGCCTACGACAACCTGATGTACATTATCGCCGGCGAGGTGCTGTCGCGCATCGACGGCCGTCCCTGGGCAGAGGCGATCGACGCGCGGATCTTCGATCCGCTGGCGATGGACAGCTGTGAAGCACTGCCCTCTCAAGCGGCCGCCGACGACAACACCGTCACCCAGCACTCCCGCGCGCCCGGTGAGACCGAGGCTGTACCGATCGACCCGCGCTTCATTATCGGCGACAGCACGTCACCGGCTGGCGGGCTGAGCTGTTCCGTCGACGATTTCACGACCTGGGCACAATTCTGGCTGAATGAAGGTGTGACCTCTGACGGCGACCGCCTGCTCTCCGAAGCCCAGTTCGCGGAAGTCTGGACCGGGGTGACCCCGCAAAGCGTGAGTCCGCTCCTCGCCCAGCTCGGTGGCACACACTTCTCGCTGTACGGCCTGGGCTGGTCGGTGCGTGACCTGCATGGCCAGCTTTTTGTCGGACACAGTGGCGGCCTGCTCGGCGCATCCTCCTATTTCGGCATCCTGCCGGAACAGGACATCGCCGTCTTCGTCAGTTCCAACGTCTCGACCTATGGCTCTACCGCCCTGGCCTTGCAGCTGATTGCCGAGGCAGCAGCGGGTGACGAGGCGAGCGACTGGATCGGCGTCCTGCACGGTGTCTACCAGCGCAGCCAGGAAACCGCGGTCCAGGATTCCGGCGCCGGCGACCAACCCGACATCGCCATCGATCCGGTGCGCGACTTGTCCGCCTATACAGGAACCTATGTCGACCCGTGGTATGGCCCGGTCTCGATCGAGATCCGCGACGGCAACCTGTTCATCGACATGAGCCGCTCAGAGGTGCTCGACGCCCCGCTGGTGCCGGTCGCCCCGGACCGCTTTGTCGCGCGCTGGCCCGACCGCAGCCTGAATGCGGACGCTTATGTCGACTTCACGGCGTCGGATGATCGCATCGCCGGCATGACGATGGAGCCGGTCTCGGAGACGACGGACTTCTCGTTCGATTTCGGCGATCTCCACTTCACCAAACAGCCCTAGGCAAACGGCAAGAGAGGACACTCGATCATGATCAAGACACTACCGATCTGCCTAGCCCTGGCCACAACACAAGCCGCCCTCGCCCAGACCGCCCCTGCGGACGAGACTTATGATCTCGCCATTCTGGGCGGCCGCGTCATCGATCCGGAAACGGGTCTCGACGCGATCCGCAATGTCGGTATCCGCGGCGACGAGATTGTCGAAATCACCGAAGACGCGATCGAAGGCGAACGCACAATCGACGCCGCCGGGCTGGTCGTTGCACCTGGCTTCATTGATCTTCACGCGCACGGCCAGTCCGTCCTGGCCGGCCGTGTCCAGGCCTTCGACGGCGTCACCACCGCGCTTGAACTCGAGTCCGGCGTCTATCCCGTCAACACCTTCTACGCGGCAGCGCAAGCCGAAGGCCGGCCCATCAATTACGGCGCCTCTGTCAACTGGTCTCGCGCGCGCTATGCCGCACTGACCGGTCATGATCCCGTCGATCACGAGGACGGGTTCGAGATGGCGCCTGATGCTCCGGACTGGCGCTATACACCGGCCAGTCCGGAGCACACGCGGGAGGTTCTGGCCCGCGTCGAAACCGGCCTGGACGAGGGCGGCATCGGTATCGGCGTCCTGCTTGGCTATGTACCGGGCTCCGGCCGCGGCGAGTACTACGCACTGCACGAGCTGGCCGCGGCCCGCGGCGTGCCGAGCTTCACCCACGCCCGCTACCTTTCGAATATCGAACCGGACAGCTCGCTGGAGGGCTTCCAGGAGATGATTGCCGTATCGGCCGCCACCGGCGCCCACATGCATATCTCCCACCTCAACAGCATCAGCCTGCGCGATATCGGCGAAATCCGCCCGATGATCCAGAGCGCCCAGGCCAATGGCGTCAACATCACGGTCGAGGCCTACCCCTACGGTGCCGGTTCGACGGCGATCGGCACGGCCCTGTTCGAAGGCGAGAACTGGCAGGCGCGGCTCGGCGACATCTCGAAGTCCGACTTCACGCTGGACGGTGTCCCGCTGTCCGATGCCGAGTTCGACCGCCTCCAGGCCGAAGAACCGGATACCGATATCGTCGTCCACTTCCTCGACCCCGACCACAATGCCGACGACAGCGCCCTTCTGGCCCAGTCCATCCTGTATCCCGGCGGGGCCATTGCATCGGATGGCGGGGGCTGGAGCCTGGGTGGCGAGCCTGTCGCGGATACGGAGTGGCCGCTGCCCGCGGCTGCGGAATCACACCCGCGCAGCGCCGGGACCTTCTCGAAATTCCTGCGCGTTTATGTGCGGGAGAACCGGATGATCGGGCTGAGTGACGCGTTGGCAAAGCTGAGCCTCATCCCGGCGCAGATCCTGGAAGAGGCCGTGCCGCAGATGCGCGCCAAGGGGCGTCTCCAGGAAGGCGCGGACGCCGATATCGTCATCTTCGACTTCGACACGGTCAGCGACCGCGCCACCTATGAGGAACCGGCGCAGCTGTCAGCGGGCTTCCACTACGTGATCGTCGCCGGCACGCCGCTCATCTGGGCGGGCGAGCTGGATACCGCGGCCCTGCCCGGCCAGGCGATCCGCGGCACCGTGCAGAACGACTGAAGCCGTTGCGCCAGGCTTCCGCCGGGCATGACGCGCAAAAAAGGGAAGAAACCATGCACACCAGACACGCCTGGAAAGGCGCAGCTGCGGCCCTCGCTCTGATGGCCTGCACCGGATATCCGCCCGCTCTGGCCCAACCGGCGGCACAAGGCGCCCCGGCAGAGACCGCCCGCCCGCAAATCGAGGGTCTGGCAGACTTCATCGATGGCGTGATGGCGCAGCAGATCGCCAGCCATGAAGTCGCCGGCGCGACCATCTCCGTCGTCTATGACAACGCGCTCCTGCTGTCGGCCGGCTACGGCTATGCCGATATCGAGACCGGACACCGCGTCGTTCCGGAGACAACCCTGTTCCGGCCCGGCTCGGTCTCCAAACTCTTCACCTGGACGGCACTGATGCAGCAGGTGGAAAGCGGACAGGTCGATCTCGACGCCGACGTGAACACCTATATCGATTTCGAGATTCCGCCCTTTGAAGGCCAGCCGGTGCGCGTGCGGGACCTGATGACCCACAGCCCGGGCATGAGCGATGTCAGCGGTATCAGCGTCGCCACGGTCGACGAGCTCACGCCCTACGGCACCTGGATCCGGCAGCACATTCCCCAGCGTCTCTGGGCGCCAGGTACCGAAATCGCCTATTCCAACTATGGCGTCGCCCTGGCGGGCTACATCGTCGAGCGCGTCTCCGGTCAGCCGTTTGCCGACTACACCGAAGAGCATGTTTTCACACCGCTCGGCATGACGTCCACCACATTCCGCGAACCCCTGCCGGCCCATCTGGAAAGCCGCATGGCGGCCGGTTACGAACTGGAGGACGGACGCCTTGTCGCCCAGCCCTTCGAGCTGTTCAGCAACATCATGCCGGCCGGTTCCGGCACCTCGACCGCGCACGACATGGCGCGCTTCATCCAGGCGCTGCTCAATGGCGGCGAGCTGGACGGGACACGCATTCTGGAACCGGGTTCGGTCGAGCTGCTGATGCAGGACTCCCTGCGCAATGCGCCCGGACTGCCCGGCATGGCGCACGGTTTCTATGTCGTCCAGGAGAGCGGCCCGCGCCTGGTGGGGCATGGCGGCAATACCGGCGACTTCCACTCCAACCTGATCCTGGCACCGGAAGCCGGCTTTGGCTTCTTCGTGTCCGTGACAGGCGGAGACGAGAGTTCGGTGGGGCGCACGGACCTGACCAATGCCATCATCGGCCGGGTTTTCCCGCAAACGGCGGCGCCGCGCGAACCGCGTGCAGAAGACGAGGCCCTGCCCGCCGGGGCCTACCGCATGAACCGGCGCGACTACTCGCGGCCGCCGCGGGAGGAATACGATATCGAGGTGACAGAGGCGGGCGAGAACGCGATCCGGATCCGCGTCCTCGAGGACGTCACCTATTGGGAGCGGATCGGCCCGATGACCTTTGAAAAGGTCACCGGAGCCCGGGCCGGCGGACCCTTTGACCGCGTCCAGTTCTATTCAGGACAGGAAGGCCTCGTACTGTCCTTCAGTTACCAACCCTACATGGCCTATCACCGCGTCGCCGATTGAGGAGCTCTTCCATGTCCATGCCGACCCTGAAAACCGCCGTCTCCGCGCTTGCCCTCATGGCATCCTGCATGGCCGTGCCCGCTTACGCACAATCCGCGGACGCACCCGCCATCGTCCAGCCGGACGACTGGAGCCTCGTCCAGCGCGACGGCCTGTCCATTGTCACGGCACCCGAGGGTAATCTCGACATTGCCGTCGTCGATGTCGGTCCGGCAGACGACGCCCTGGCCGCAGCGAGCGCCGCCTGGCAGGTCTATGCACCGGACGCGCAACGCACCGTCGAACTCACCACGCCCGCCGCATCAGAAAATGGCTGGGACCAGCGCGTGAGCATCAGCTACGCCACCTCGCCGTCCGAACAGGCGACCGTCAATGCGCTGGCGCTGCGTCAGGGCGAGGCGTGGACGGTGGTCATCGTCAATGGCGCGCAGTCCACCGCGAATATCCGGTCGGCCGCCGTGTCCCTGGCCCGCGATTCCGTCCAGGCCGAGGGCTATGAGCCGGAAGACTTCTCGGACCGCACCGCCCACCGCCTGACGCCGGAGCGCATCGCCCTTCTGCGCGACTTCGTCGCGGAAGCGGCAGAGACGCTGGACGTGCCGGGTGTCGGCCTCGCCCTGATCGACCAGGGCGAGGTTGTGTTCGAGGGCGGCGTCGGTGTGCGCTCGCTCGACGATCCGGCCCCGGTCGATGCCGATACGCGCTTCATGATCGCGTCGAACACAAAGGGCATGTCCACTCTCCTGCTCTCCATCCTGGTGGACCAGGGGCAGCTCGACTGGGACCAGCAGGTTGTCGAGCTCTACCCCTCCTTCCGGCTCGGTTCGGACAGCACGACGAACGCGACCCTTGTGCGTCACCTGCTGTGCGCCTGTACCGGTCTTCCGCGCAAGGACTGGGGCTTCATCCTCGCCGACCAGGACACGCCGGCCTCGGATGTGTTTCGGCAATTGTCGGAGACGGCACCGACCAGCGCTTTCGGTGAACTCTTCCAGTATAACAACAATATGGCCGCCGCGGCGGGTTATGTCGGCGGCGCGCTGGCCTATCCGGACATGGAAATCGGCGCGGCCTATGACCGGGCGATGGACGAGCTGATCTTCCAGCCGCTGGACATGACCGACACGACATTCGACTTCGATGCGGGCGAGACCGGCAATTGGGCACCGCCGCACGGGCTCGACGTCGATGGCAATCAGACCGTAATGTCGAACCATTTCAACCGCGGCGTCTACCCCTATCGTCCCGCCGGCGGCGCTTTCTCGACGGCGTCGGACATGGCGCACTACGTGCAGCTGGAGCTGTCCCGCGGCCTGACGCCGGACGGTGAACGCCTGGTCAGCGAGGAAAACCTGCTGGCGCGGCGGGAACGTGGTGTGCAGGTCGCCGAATCCGTCTGGTACGGGATGGGCCTGTTCGATGAGGAACACTGGGGCGTGCCGGTGGTGACGCATGGCGGCACGCTGCTCGGCTATCACAGCAACTGGTATGCCCTGCCCGAAGCGGGGGTCGGGGCCGTCATCCTGACCAATGCCGATACCGGGGCTGTCATGCTGCGGCCCTTCCTGCGGCGGCTGGTCGAGGTGCTCTATGACGGGCACCCCGAGGCGATGAGCCAGGTGGAGGCCGCTGCGGCCCGCCTGGATGCACAGTCGCAGGTACGGCGCCAGGGGCTGGACATCCCGGGCGACCCGGCCGTGCTGGAAGGCCTGGCCGCTGCCTATGAGAGCCCGGGCATCGGCACGATCTCCATCTTCGAGAATGACGGCCAGACCTGGATCGAGGCCGGTTCGATCCGCGCACCGCTGGCAACCCGGTCAAACCCTGACGGCACGGTGTCGATCGTCTCGATCGGCCCGGGCGCCATCAGCCTGGAGGCCGAGGTCGGAACCGAAAATGGCCGCCGCACCCTCACCCTGCGCGACAGCCAGCACGTCTACCAGTACACTGAAACCGACTGAGGCCGAGTCAATCTCGGAATTCAAGGACGCAGCCCGGCCGGCCCGCAAGGCAGAATAGGAGTTGCGTCTGATTGAGCGGCAAACTCTTGAGCCCAGCCTGCTCCTGTCTGCAAATATTGGCGGGGTTGCGAGACAAAAGCGGAGCGATCCCGATCCGCATTGAATGCGGATCGGGATCGTCACGTGGACCGGGTCGCGTGTAGAAGCCGAGCCAAAGGTGCTTTCAGGAACAGGCTGGGGCGTTCGACGAAGTTCCAAGAAGCTGCGGCGATCGGTATTGTGACGACGAGCGCAGCGAGCCCTGCCTCAACCGGGCTCGCCCCCGGTTTCAGCACCAAGACGGCCTGCATTACCGGATAGTGCCAGATATAAACGCCATAGGACCAGTCTGGCATCCGGTGCCACGTTGGCAAGCCACCCAGCGGGGCAAAGGCGATCCAAAACAGGCCGGTCGCCAAAGCCAGGTTGAGGAAGGGTTCAGCCAAGGGTGACGCGCCAGCCAGCCACCAAGCTCCGGCAGCGACGACCGCGGGCCAGGGGGAGACGGGCCAATGGTGTCGGAGGACGTGGATCAACATGCCCAGCGCAAAGGGGGCCGATAATCGCGCGGATGCCGTCAGTAGTCCGGGCAGGTCCTGACCGGCCCATGCCAAAGCCGCATGCCCGAGCGTTGCTGCCAGATAGAGGCTGAGTGCCGTGCGGTGCGTCCACGGCAAGGGCGACAATACCAAAACGGCGGCACCGAGATAGGCGAGGACCTCGTAGCGCAGCGTCCAGAGGGGCGCCGAGAATTCCCCGCTCCAGGGGTTGCCGGCAAAGACGCCTGCCGGACCCTGCGAGGTATCGAGAAAACCCAGGACCTGAAGCGGAAACCGCCATGTCGCCGGAGCCGACCAGTATTCGCCGGCCGGGATTGTCGTGACGAGTGGTCCGATCACCAGGACTGCAGCCAGCGACAGCACGACAAGTGCCGGCACGATGCGCAAGGCACGAGCCACTGCAAAGGAAGCCGCATCTTTGCGGCGCTCCAGACTGCTGGCGATAAGGAAACCCGACACGATAAAAAACGCATTCACCGCGGCATAGCTGAGCGACCAGCCATGAAGGGCGAGTGGTGGCGGATGTCCAGGCCCCTGCGTCACGATCACGGCGTGTTCTATCAACACGGCACCAGCCAGCATCAACCGGATGAGCGTGAACCTGTTCCGGGTTCCCTGGAAGACCTCGGCGATTGTTGTGCTGAAAGAGATCGGTATCCGTCCTCCAGTTGACGGGGCGAGCCGCCGGCCGCTTTTTGCGCTCACGCAGGGAATGGTGCGAAAGGACCGGCGGCCGTCAGGCCGTGGCGCGGCGGCGGGCGAGTTCCATGCGCACCAGACGCTGAAGGCGCAGGACAAGCAGCACGAGCCCGGCCAGCACGGTCACTAGCGCTAGGCCCGCGGCCGTAACCACCAGGGGATTGTTGAAGTTTTCCCGCGCCTTGTAGTCCATGATATGGAGCATCCAGAAGAAGTCGTAGACGCGCCAGGCGTCGTTGCGCCGGGCACTGACGAGCCCCGTGTGCGGGTCGACATAAAGCCGCGTGCCGTCCCCGTCGGCGAAACTGATCCGCCAGGCCGGTCCGGCACGCCGGTATTCCCATGTCGGTGTCTGGAAATACTCGATCGCGGCAATGTCTCCCCGCCCAGCATAATCGCGGCGAGCGACGGCCAGCGCGGCGTCGCGGTCAATCGGTGTCAGTCGCTCACCCGACTGCGCGTCGACAAGGTCTCGCCCGCCATCCAGCCAGACAAGGCTGTAAACCGGCCTGTCGAGCCAGGTCTCCAGAGCAACCGAGCGGACATCCTCTCCGGCACCGGCAGCGCGAACGGCTGCGTCGGGCGGAATGATCCCGCGCAGAGAAAGCGGCTGATCGGCAACTGGCGTCATGTTGTGTTCGCCGCGCACCCGCTCGATCGGGATCACGCTCATCACCACCCCGCCCGCGACCCAGAGGACGATCTGTATCCCCACCGCCAGCGCCAGCCATTTGTGAACCCGCACCGTCCAGCGCAGCAGAGCAGTCATCCGTCGTACTCCGGTCAGGAAAGCGGGTTCCGGCGTCAGCCGCACCCGCAATACATGGAATGGACCGGCGGCTAGCCGTGGTGATCGTGATGACCGGCCTGCGGCGTGTCGTCATTACCGTTGTGACCGGAATGCGCAGCACCATTGCCATGATGCCCGTCCATATGCTGCTCCATATGCCCGTCCATCGCTCCGTCGGCATGCATCATGGTGTGACAGGCCTGCATGCGGATCCGCGTTTCCTCGTCCATTTCCGCCATGGCCTCGTCGGGGCTTTCGGCATCGCCCATCCGGCGTTCGTGCATCGCGCGGCATTCCGCCATGGTCATTTGCGGCGTCCCGGTGTCTGCAGCGTGTTCACCGTGCCCGTCGTGCTCCTGGGCGAGCGATGGAGCAACGACCGACGCCAGCAGAATGGCTGCGCTGGCGGTAAAAGCATGGAAGCGGGTCATGTCGGATCCTCTTTCTGACGGGACTGTGTCGACGATTACGTCAGCGGGAGTCTTTCCCCTCATCGTCAAACTGCGCTTTCAGCGCCTTGCGGGCTCGATAAACCCTGACCTCGACAGCCTTCGCAGACAGCCCCATCACCGTTCCGATCTCGGCCAGGCTCATGCCTTCGACCGCAGAAAGAAGAAGCGGCGTGCGCAATCCTTCAGGCAGGCGTGCCAGGAGTTCGCCGGCCCTGCGGAGGTCGTCGCGGTCAGCGGCCTGGCGTTCCGGCCCGGGCTCGTCTGTCGGCAGACCGGAGAAATCCGGTTCCGCGCCGACCCAGCGCAGCACAGCCCGGCGGCGGTGATGGTCGCGGATCTTGTTGCGCACGATTGCGAACAGCCAGGTTTCGAAAACCCGCGCCGGGTCATACCGGTGAAGATTACGGTGCAGGGCGACAAAGCTTTCCTGGGCGATGTCGTCAGCCTCGCTGGCGGACCCGAGATTGGCACGGGCAAAACGGATGACCCGGCCCGCATGACGGGTCATCAGTACGTCGAACGCTCCCCGTTCGCCTCCGGCCGCCCGGCTCACGAGCTCAGCATCCGAAGGCGGAGGCCCTTCGCCGTCAGTGCCCGGCATTGAAAGCTTGTACCAGTTTCTCGTCGAACCGGGCCTGCTGCTGCGGGTCAAGCGTGGCGCGCATCGCCAGGATGTGGTTCAGGCTGGCGAGCTGAAGCTCGCCCATGACATCGTGAAAACGCGCCGCCTCGGCCCGGACGTCCGGCGACAAAGCCTTGTCGCGCACCAGAACCTCACCGAGCGCCTGCCGGGCCTGGAAAACATCCTGTTCGAGCCGGACGCGTTCGCTCTCGAAAGCGGCTTCCAGCTCGGCAATGGCCGCCTCCTGGTTCGAACTCAGGATGAGTTCGTGATGCACGATCTCATGCAGGCCATCGGCTTTCGAATCATCAGCCTCAAAAAGATTCAGCCCGGCCCAGACGCCCGCGAATCCGGCGAGAAAACCCAGAACGGAAGCGAAGATGCCGGCCCTCACAATCATCGTGTTCCCGCCTCCCCGCCAACGACTGCAGCGATGGAATAGGGGGACTTGGGATCAAAGACGTCCAGGGCATCGCTCCTGTGTTCACGGACAAGCATGGATCCGGCGACGGTTCCCACAGCGAGCGCCAGGCAAGCGGGAGCAGCGCGCCAGCCGAGTACGCGAACCAGATCGTCGAGCCGACCTTGCCGGCTGAGCCCGGGCCTGGCTATGCGCTGCCAGACAACAGCATTGAAAGTCGGGCCGGGCTCCGGCGCAGGCACACGGGTCAGCCGTTGCAGCATGTCGTCTGGGTTTTCCGAATTCATCTTTTCCGATCTCCTTCAGCCGCCGATCAGGTGACGAATGCCGCCATGGGCCAGGCTCCCGCCCAGAAAACCGTTGAGCGCGGCAGCCAGGCCCGCAGTATAGACTCCCGCAGATGCCAGCAGGCGCACCATCCCTCCGGGTCGGCGGGCGTGCCACTCGACCAGGCCGACAAGCCCCGCCAGCCCGACCGCCAATCCCGTACCCAGCAACCGGTGAACAAGCATGACACCGTCTTCGCCGGACGTCACCGGACCGGCATGGGCCCAGCCGAGAAGCCCGGCCGCGACGCCACCCAGCGCTCCCGTCCACACCAGGAAGCGAACCGTCTGGATATCGCCGCCCGGGAGGCCGGCGTGCGACAGGACCTGGGCCAGCGCTGCCGCCATGAGCAAGGCGATCGGAAAATGCACCGCGACGCTGTGCAGAACGCCCAGACGCGCCATGCCGCGTTCGAACGCCGTCTGCGGCCCGCTCTCGCCCCAGTGGGCATGTCCGGTATCCACAGCAACCCCAGCGACGCCATGGTCATGCGCTTCTTCAGGGGGCGGCCCGGCAGCATCAGCGCGGGCATGGTCGACGGGCTCCCGTTCAATGCCGACTGTCTCTTCGTGCGCCGTTTCGCCAGGGTGCTCGGCCGGCGGGTGTGCCAGTGCCGGCTGAAAGAGCACGGCGAAGAGCAAGAAAACTCCGGCAACAAGCCGCGGCATGTATGGCCCCGTCACGCGTTTCTCCCGAATGTTGACGGAGAGTCTACGCATTGTGCTGCGTGATCCCTCGCGGGCGTGGCAGCAAGCGTGGGCACGCCGGATCTGGAGGCCGGGATCGGCAGGTTCAGACGGCGAGGAAGCAGCCCTCCTTCGGCTCAGCCTGACATGGCAAACCGGTCCGCCGAACGCCTTGAGCACCGCTGGCCTGATCCGTTCGCATACGGGAACACCGGGACTTTCGGCGACACCGGAAAACCGGGAAAATTATCTGAACAGACCTCGGCGAGCACACCTTTCGCTCCTGGCGGCAGGCATCCCGAAGGACCGGCATCCCCTCCATTGATCGTGCCGGACCGGCAGCGCCTGTTTATACCGCCGGTCTTCAGCCCTGTTTGTTCTTTTTGCCAGCGTGCGAGTCCGCCTCGCCGGGCAAGGGGCCCGGGCCGGGATCGTGTTGACGCCAGCGCGACAGGTAGAGCCGTTCGAGCCCGAAGGTTGCTGCTATACCACCCACCGCAATCACGATGATCCAGGGATCCTGCATCGCCTTGAGGGTCATGAAAGCGCCCAGAGCCAGCAGGTCCAGAATGATCGCCGACACGAGGACAACCGGGTTCGCGCCGATATCCTCGCGCATCCGCCGCAGCACGCCCCAATGGATGATGATGTCCATGACCAGATAGAAGATCGCGCCCAGCGAAGCGATCCTGCCGAGGTCAAACAGGGCCGCCAGGAGGCTGGCCAGGACTACCGTGTAAACCAGCGTATGACTCTGGATCCGGCCTGGCATGCCGAAATGCCGGTGCGGGATCAGTTTCATGTCGGTCAGCATGGCCAGCATGCGCGAGACCGCGAATATACTGGCGATCACGCCGGAGGCCGTCGCGACGATGGCGAGGACCACAGTGAACCAGACGCCGGCATTGCCCAGGGCCGGGCGCGCGGCTTCGGCCAGGGAATAGTCCCGGGCCGCCGAGATTTCCTCGATGCTCAACGCCGAGCCGACGGCCAGGCTGACGAGCAGGTAGATGACCAGGCAGATACCCAGCGAGATCATGATTGCGCGCCCGACATTCCGTTTCGGGTCGATCACTTCGCTGCCGGAATTGGTGATCGTGGTGAAGCCCTTGTAGGCAAGGATCGCCAGCGCAGTGCCGGCCAGGAAACCGCCGGCCGCGCCCACCGCACCGCCGTCGCTGCCGCCGGACCTGGTTGCCGCATATTCGAACCCGGACGCCCACAGGGCGATGGCGGCAAAGACGAGAATGCCGCCCACCTTGGCAACGGCCGCCACCTTGGACAGCGTGCCGATTACCTCGTTCCCGGCGATATTGACCAGGAAGGCCGCGACGATCAGCCCGATCGACAGGACCGGCACCAGCCAGTCCATCCCCTCGGCATCGAAAAGCTGCAGCGTGTATGTGGCAAAAGTCCGGGCGACCAGGCTTTCATTGATCACCATGGAGAAGGCCATCAGCAGTGCTGCGCCGCCGGTTACCGTTACCGGGCCATAGGCCTTTTCCAGGATCATCGCGATCCCGCCGGCGGAAGGGTATTTGGCCGACACCTTGATATAGGTATAGGCGCTCAGCGTGCTGATCACCGCCGCAAGGACAAAGGCAAGCGGAAAGAGCGGGCCGGCAAACTCCGCGACCTGGCCGGTCAGCGCGAAAATGCCGGCGCCGATCATTACGCCGGTTCCCATAGCCACGGTTCCCGCCAGGGTCAGACTGCCTGATTTGTAGCCGTGTTCCACAGAACGCTCCTGCATCACTAGAGCTTGACCGACCTCAGCCGCAGCGCGTTGGTGATCACCGAGACCGAGGACAGGCTCATCGCCGCCGCCGCGAACATGGGCGAGATCAGCATGCCCATGACCGGATAGAGCACCCCCGCCGCGACCGGCACTCCGGCTGCATTGTAGACCAGGGCGAAGAACAGGTTCTGGCGGATGTTGCGCATCGTCGCCGCCGACAGCCTGCGCGCCCGGACAATGCCCGTCAGATCGCCCTTGACCAGCGTAAATCCTGCGCTTTCGATGGCAACATCCGCCCCGGTGCCCATGGCAATGCCGACATCGGCCTGGGCCAGGGCGGGCGCGTCGTTGACACCGTCGCCGGCCATGGCGACACGCGCACCATCCGCCTGGAGTTCACGGATGATGCGCGCCTTGTCTTCCGGCAAAACGTCGGCCCGAATATCGTCGATACCCAGCCGCGAGGCTACAGCTCTGGCGGTACGCTCGTTATCGCCGGTCGCCATGATGATACGGAAGCCCTGCGCGTGCAGGCGCTTCAGTGCATCGGGCGTGGTCGCCTTCACAGGGTCGGCAACACAGACCAGACCGGCGATCCGCCCGTCGATGGCCACGAACATGACGGTCTCGCCCTCGTCGCGGTGGCGGTCCGCATCCGGCAAAAGCGGTGCAGGATCGAGGCCGAGCCCCTTCATCAGCCGCACATTGCCCAGGGCGACATCATGCCGTTCGACCCGGCCCGTGACGCCCTGGCCCGTGACTGCCTCGAAATCCTCGGCCTTGCCGGGCTCCAGGCCCTTGTCCCGCGCGCCCGCTACGATCGCCTCGGCGAGCGGGTGTTCGGACCCGTTCTCCAGGCCCGCGGCGAGGCGCAGCACGGTGTTTGCGTCGAAACCCGTCTGGGGCAGAACGCTCTGGAGTTTCGGCCGGCCTTCGGTCAACGTGCCCGTCTTGTCGACGATCAGCGTATCGACCTTCGCGAACCGCTCCAGCGCCTCGGCATTCTTGATCAGCACGCCGGCCTGCGCGCCGCGGCCCGTCGCCGTCATGATCGACATCGGCGTAGCCAGGCCCAGTGCACAAGGGCAGGCGATGATCAGCACCGAGACAGCAGCCACCAGGGCGTAGGCCATTGCGGGCTCAGGTCCCCATATCGACCAGCCGATGAAAGCGAGGATGGCGACGCCGATCACGGCCGGAACGAAGCGTCCGGAGATCACGTCGGCGAGCTTCTGGATCGGAGCCCGGCTGCGCTGGGCCGCCGCGACCATTTCCACGATCTGGCTGAGCACGGTGTCCTTGCCGACGCGTTTCGCCTCGATCACCAGCGAACCGGTCCCGTTGATCGTCGCGCCGGTGACGGTGTCGCCGGCCGTCTTTTCCACCGGCACGGGTTCGCCGGAAATCATCGATTCATCCACCGAGGATCGTCCCTCGACCACATCGCCATCGACCGGGATCTTCTCGCCCGGCCGCACACGCAGCCGGTCGCCGACGCTGACGTCCTCGAGCGCGATTTCCTCTTCGCTGCCGTCGGCGCGGACGATGCGGGCCGTCTTCGCAGCGAGATCCATGAGAGCCCGGATCGCCGAACCGGTGCGTTCGCGCGCGCCCAACTCCATCAGCTGGCCGAGCAGGACCAGAACGGTGATCACCGCGCCCGCTTCGAAATAGACGGCGACATGCCCGCCTGCATCGCGGAAGCCGGCCGGAAAGATGCCGGGCGCGATCGTGGCCGTGACACTGAACAGATAAGCGGAACCAACCCCCATCGCGATCAGGGTGAACATGTTGAGATTGCCGCTGACGACGGACTTGTAGCCACGCACGAAGAAAGGCCAGCCCGACCAGAGCACGACCGGGGTCGCCAGAACCAGCTCGGCCAGGATTGCCAGGCCTTCGCCAAGCGACGCCCGGATGAAGCCGAGCCCCACAAACGGCCCCATCGAAAGAACCACCAGCGGCAGGGTCAGGATGGCGCCGACCCAGAAACGCCGCCGGAAGTCCACCAGTTCGGGATTGGGGCCCTGATCCGCAGCCGGCACGCCCATCGGCTCCAGCGCCATGCCGCAAATCGGACAGTCTTCGGGTTTGTCCCGGATGATCTCCGGATGCATGGGGCAGGTGTATTGCGTACCCGCCGGCATGTCCTCATAGGCCTGCCGGTGGGCGCCGGAGAGATAATGATCCGGATCCGCGGCGAACTTGTCGTGGCAGGATTGCGAGCAGAAATGCCAGGTCTCGCCCCGGCGCTCGAAGCTCGGTTTGCCGGCATCGATCCGGACATCCATGCCGCAAACCGGATCCTTGACCGTCTCACTGGTGTGACCGTCGTGACCCGTTTGTGCATGCTTGCTGCAACATCCCTGTGCGTTTGTCTGGTCAGATGTCATGCCGGACTCCTTTCACCGCTGACGCCGACTATCTGGACTTTCCAGTAACTGGAGGGTCAAGCCCCTTCGGGATCGCGCTGCGCATTTGGTGCTGCGGACGGGAATACGGAAACAAGATGGCCATCACCGAGCCCCCGCCGGACCGCTCCGCAGCCGCCAGCGCTGCCAGATCAGGAAAGCCGCCGGCAAGACGAGCAGGGTCAGCACGGTCGCGCTTGTCATGCCACCGACCATGGGGGCTGCGATGCGCCGCATCACTTCCGAGCCGGTGCCCGAGCCGAACATGATCGGCAGGAGGCCGGCGATAACGACCGCCACGGTCATCATGATCGGACGCACACGCAGGAGTGCCCCCTTCACCACGGCCTCCCGCAGGTCCTCCGGCGTGAGGCTGCGGTTCTCCGCCGCAGCCTGTTCCTGCCGGTCCTTCAGCGCCTGTTCGAGATAGACGATCATCAGCACGCCGATCTCCACCGCGACGCCAGCGAGGGCGATGAAGCCCACCCCGACCGCGACGGACATGTTGTAGCCGAGCATGGCGAGCAGCCAGAGCCCGCCGACGAGCGCCAGCGGCAGCGTGCCCATGATCAGGAGAACCGGAACCAGACGCCGGAAATTGAGGAAGAGCAACAGAATGATGATCGCCAGGGTGACCGGAACCACGACACTGAGCCGCTCCTTCGCGCGCTCCATGTATTCATACTGACCCGACCAGGAGAGCGAGTAACCCGCCGGCAGGTCGATCTGTTCGGCGACAGCCTGCTGGGCGTCGGCAACATAGGACCCGATATCGACGCCGGCGATATCGACATAGATCCAGCCATTGAGCCGGGCATTCTCGCTGCGGATCACACCCGGCCCGTCGGAGATGGAGATCTCCGCGACACGGCCGAGCGGGATTTCCGCGCCGGTCGGCGCGATCAGCGGCAAGGCACGCAATTCCTCGACGGAGCTGCGATAGTCGCGCGGATAGCGCAAATTGACGGGATAGCGCTCCAGCCCCTCCACGCTCTCGGTGATCGTCATGCCGCCGATGGCGGTGCGCACCACGTCGTGCACGTCGGCGACGTTGAGCCCGAAGCGGGCCGCCTCACGCCGGTTCACATCGATATCGACAAACCGCCCGCCGGTGACGCGCTCGGCATAGACCGACGCCGTGCCGGGAACTTCACGGATCACGTCCTCGATCCGCTCGCCGATCCCGGCGATGGTTTCAAGGTCTGGGCCGGCGACCTTGATACCCACGGGCGTCTTGATCCCGGTAGCCAGCATGTCGGTCCGGTTGCGGATCGGCATGATCCAGACATCGGTGAGACTAGGCACATCGACCAGCGCATCAAGCTCGGCGCGGATATCATCCATCGTCACGCCGGGCCGCCACTCCTCGCGCGGGCGGAGCTGGATCGTGGTCTCGACCATGGTCAGCGGCGCCGGATCGGTTGCGGTTTCGGCACGTCCGGCCTTGCCGTAGGCGGTCTCCACCTCCGGAACGGTCATGATCAGCCGGTTCGTCTGCTGCAGGATCTCCGCCATCTTGCCGGCGGAGACGGCCGGATAGGCGGAGGGCATGTACAAAAGGTCGCCCTCGTCCAGGTCCGGCATGAACTCGCTGCGGTGCTGTCAGACGAACGCGGACGGGTCTCGCCAAGTCTGCGGACACGCCACCTCAGGCGGCCAGCAGCTGCCGCCATTCGCAAAGCGCGGCGTCGCGGAGAGCTTTGAATCTGGGTCTGCGTTCGAGCGAGCGATCGTGGTTGAAGTGGTTGTGGACTGAGGCGTGGGCGGCGGCGAATTTCTGCAGACTTCGCATTTGCCGGAACCGCAGCATCGCCCGCTCCCGTCTTCGAAAGGGTAGATGTGAGTTCTCAACGCGATTGTTGAGATGCCGGCCTATCTCCTGTCTGCCGGCGTTGCCGAGGGTGTTCATGGCAGCGCGATAGGACCTGAGCCTGTCGGTGACGACCTCTTCAGGCCTCCCATATCGCTTCATCGCCTTCTTCAGGAATTTCAAAGCCGCCGCCTTGTCCCGTGTCTTTGTGACATAGGATTCGAGGACCTCACCCTCATGATCCACGGCGCGCCACAGGTAATGCGTCTCACCGCCGATTTTCACGAAGACCTCATCAAGGTGCCATCGCCACTGGGTGACCTGACGAAGCTGCTGCGACCGGCGCTTCCTGATCTCGCCGGCCATCAGCGGCCCGAACCGGTTCCACCAGAGTCGCACCGTCTCGTGGCTCACGTCGATCCCGCGCTCATGGAGCAAGTCCTCGACATTCCTCAGCGAAAGCGGGAAGCGGATGTACATCATCACCGCAAGTCGGATGATCTCGGGCGACGTCTTGAAATAGCGGAAGGGATTGCGCATCGCTTTAGCCTACGAAACCGCCCTCATCCGCTCAATCCCGATTTTCCTCTGACAGTGCCACCCGGGGGGATCAGGCTTATGCCTGCGGTTTGGGTGCCATATTGCGTAGGCCGTCGGCAAGAAGCAGGAGAGCACCGCAAACGACCGCCACGTCAGCAAAATTGAAGGCGGGCCAGTGGTAGGTTCTCAGATGGAAATCCAGAAAATCGGTGACAGCTTGATACCGGACCCGGTCCACAATGTTGCCGAGCGCTCCGCCGATCACGAGTCCGAGGCCAGCGCCGGTCAGCCGCACGGGCGTTCGCCACAACCAGATCAGGAGGATGCCCACAATGGCGGCGGCGATCAGGACCAGGGCCCACCAGGGCACCAGGCCCCCGAGCATACCAAAGCTCACGCCATCATTGCGCACGAGAACGAGGTTTACGAACGGCAGGAGTTCGACTCCGCCAGCCAAAGCCGGTGAATTCAACGCGAGCGCCTTGGTGCCCTGGTCGAGAACAAACGCTGCGACAGCGCAGGCCAACCCGAAAGTTCGCACGTTCATGAACTCTCTCGCAGATCGGCTTGCGCATCGCGGATGATCGACCACGCGGATTGCAGGAACAGGCCGGCGATGATTGCCGCCACAACGAGATCTGGCCACGCCATGCCGGTCCAAGCAACCAGACCCGCGGCGACGACGACGGCGGCATTGCCGATCGCATCATTGCGACTGAAGAGCCAGACCGCCCGGACATTGGCATCGCCCGTGCGGTGCGGAATCAACGCCAGTGCTGCGGCCACATTGACGACCAGCGCGACAAGGCCGAAGAGCCCCATCAGCCCGGCTTCCGGCGGCTGCTGGACTAAAATACGATATGCCGTATCGCCCAAGACGCCGACCCCCAGAAGGCCCAAAAAGAGGCCCTGAATGAGTGCTGAGCGGGCGCGCCAAACCAAGCTCCAGCCGATTGCAAGAATGCCAAGGAAGGTGATCAGCCCGTCCCCGAGGAAATCCAGGGCGTCGGCCTTCAGCGCCTGCGATCCCGACAGGAAGCCGCCGACCATTTCGATCAGGCCATAACCGACATTGAGCAAGACTACGATCCACAGGGCCCGCCTGTAGGCCGGAGTGATGTGGGACATTTCCTTTGGCCGATCGTCCCCATCTCCTTCGCCTTGGATTATGGTGCCGTCCAGACGGTCGAGATGATAGCCGACCCCAGCGACGGCACTTTCGACTGCAGGCAATTGTGCGGGAGGATCGGTCAGGTGCAGGGTCATGATCTGGGTAGCGGTCGAAACCTTCACCCGCTCCACGCCGGCAGAGCGAACCGCCTTCTCGATCTTGACCGCACAGGACGCGCAATCCATGCCAGTGACGCGGTAGCGCACCGCTTCTTTGCTGCCCTGTGAAGCCATTTGATCCATCGAGGAGTCTTTCTTATGATGCGAAAATAATATATCATTGGACACTGATATGTCGAGTGCGATCCCAGAAACTCATCGAGATCGCCAGTCTCTTGATCTGACAACAAAGCTGCTTCGCGGGCTCGCTGACCCGTCCCGCCTCTCCATTATCGAGGCCTTACAGGCAGGGCCTCGAACCGTTGGGGAGATTGTGGCGGAAACAGGTTTGAGCCAGTCAAATACGTCCAATCATTTGCGTTGCCTGAGCGAGTGCGGGCTGATCTCCGGCAAGCAGCGTGGCCGGTTCGTGCTTTATAGTCTGACCGACCCGCGAATAAGGATGTTGCTTCAACTCGCTGATGAGCTACTGAGCAGTGTGGCGCAGGGCGTGGACCAGTGCGCAAACTACGAGAACGGTTCCTCAACCTGACGAGGGCAGCCTTCGCCCAAGTACGCGAGCGCGCGGTCGCAGAGTGCCGCGCTCGTCGATTTCCCACGGGCAGAGAAGCCGCGTACAACCTACAGGCAGGCAAGGTGATGAAGGAGCAGATTTGGCCCTTCTGGGCTCAGATCACACACGGCCCCCACGTACCGTTAAAGATGTACGGCTCGGCGACCGACCCGCTTGGTCCAATGACCTCATAGCTGTCCAATATAACCGCAAGGAACAGTGGGTGAACACGCACATTCTCAATTCAGCCTGAACTCGGTCCGCGACTCCATTTCAAGCCGGCGACGCTTCGGGCCATCGCCTTTCAGGCATCCGCTAATCAAGAGTTGGGTGGGGTATCTAAAGCGAGCCGGGAGGCCGGCGCGACGATCATGGCGCTGCTGAGCCGGCGCAATAGCGCGCGCCGAAAGCAGCGGCGACCAGGCCAGCATCAGATTCGCGACGGCGACAGGATTATTGCGCTGCCAATTAGGCAGACGGCCGCGCCTGTCATGTCCCACCGGTCGGGACGCATGCCTTCGACAAGCCAGAGCCAGACGAGAGAGCTGACGATATAGACGCCACCGTAGGCAGCATAGGTCCGCCCAGCAGCAGGACTGTCGACGACGGTGAGCAAGTAGGCGAAGAGCGCCAGCGAGGCCAGGCCCGGCAGGACCCACAACACCGAGCGGTCGAGGCGCAACCAAGCCCAAAACGAGAAGCAGCCGGCGATTTCCGCAATGGCGGCGCCGCCATAGGCCAAGATCGTTTTCATGGTGTCATCTTGAACGGCCCCCCCAACTTGATCAACCGCGGTGCAAGCCGATCCTTCCCGCATCTTTTCCTGTCTGGTTGCCTTTTCGGGTTTCAACTGGACAGAATGCATACGCTCAGTCCGATGAGAGCGGCGAGCACAAGGATTCGTCCGACCACGTCACGAGACACCGAATAGTCCTGCAGCAACGCCTCAAGGTCCCGCGGGATCGCCATCGGCTTGATGGCGGAAACATCTGCCCTGCCGGTATTGCCCTTCGGGACCCAGCCGAAGACATAGCCCGGAATAACGGCGACGAGCCGCACGATTTGTCCGCGAATCTCCCGCCGGTCGGACCGGCGGATGCCGAGCTTGAGCATCCACCAGTGCGTGGACCAGTGGGTGAGAAAATACCGCTGGCCGAGAATGTGCGCCCGCTCGAAATGGTGGAGCGCCAGCGCGTCCTCGCGGGCCGCGTAGGCGGCGCGCGCCTGGCTCATTTCTGCGGCCCAGGCTGTTTTGAGGTTCGGGTTCATGATCGCGCTTCAGCCCGGCCGGACCCAGTCGGTGGCCACCGCTGTCTCGGCGGCGTCGAACCAGCGCATCTCGGCGCGTGTGAGGAGGCCGGCGAGCGATGTGCCCCACTGCATCCACCTCCGCTCCCCCACGACGGCGATGCGGTGGAAGTCGTTGCGGTGCGCCGTGTCCATCTTCAGGTCTTCGGCCATTGCTGCAGGTCCCTCATAGCCCTCGAACCCGGTGAGATCCACCAGCAGGCCCGGGCTGCCGCTGCTCGTTTCCAACCGCTCGTTCAGCAATGCGTGCATGCGCTTCAAGTCGGCCTGCGAGAGTTTCCCCTCGCAGACGATGCCGATGACGTCGTCACGATCGGTCAGTGTTTCAGTGAACATCGGTGTCCTCCTTGTCCGCCGGCTCGGGATGACCGTAAAGGCCGGCATTTTCGTGGGCACGATCGGCGTGTTCGAACTCCAGGGTCGAATGCGCGATACCGAAGCGGCTTTGCAGCGCGTCCTTGAGATCTGCCTTGATATCTTCGAGGCGCGCCCAGCCCGCGCCGGTCAGGACGACGTGACAGTCGAGCGCTGCTTCATGTTCCTGCATCTGCCAGAGATGCACGTGGTGAACGTCCTGTACGCCGTCCCGGTTGCGCATTGTCTCGATGACGGCGGCGCCGTCGATATCGGGCGGGCTGCCGAGCATCAGCGTACGGATCGGGGTGCCGATCTCGGTGAAGGCCAGGTAGAGGAGATAGGCCGCAATGCCGATGGTGACGGCCGGGTCGACCCAGCGCATGTCGTAGAGGAGGATCAGCGTGCCGCCGACGACAACCGCGATCGAGGCGAATGCGTCCGACAGATTGTGCAGGAAGAGCGCCCGGATGTTCACGCTGCCTTTTTGCATCGAGTAGGTCAGAAGCGCCGTCAGCGTGTCGATCGCGAGCGCCACACCGCCGAGGATCACCACGGTCCAGCCGGCGACTTCCGGCGGATCGATCAGCCGCATGCCGCCCTCATATATGAGATAGAGGCCGATGAGTATCAGCGTCGTGTAGTTGATCAGCGCGGCGACGATCTCGATTCGGCCGTATCCGAAAGTCATCCTCTTGTCCGCAGGCCGCCGCGCGATTTTGCGCGCGGCATACGCGATGGCCAGCGCCGCCATGTCGGAGAAATTGTGAAGCGCGTCGGCGATCAGGGCGAGGCTGCCCGACAGGATACCGCCCAGAATCTGGGCGGCGGTCAGCAGGCCGTTGGCCCAGATGGCAATGGAAACCCGGCGGTCGCCGGACTGCGGGCCGATGTGCTCGTGGCCGTGATCGTGTGGCATGGGACCGCTCCTTGATGGGCCTCGGACAGCCGTACCCCCTATAGCGACTATAGAGTCAACACCGGCATCGGTGCTGGGGCGGATTAACGGCGGTAGCCCCGGACCGGTTCACCGGTCCGGGGCCCCGTCGGCGCGCCCTCCCGCTAGACCGGCTCCTCCCGTTCCGGCAGCACCGGCCGCGGCGCAAACCATTTGTAGACGGCCGGCAGTACCAGCAGCGTCAACACGGTGGATGTCACCAGCCCGCCGATGACGACGGCCGCGAGGGGACGCTGCACTTCCGATCCAATCCCGCTCGCAAAGAGCAGCGGCATCAGGCCGAGCCCGGTCGTGGTCGCTGTCATCAGCACCGGCTGAGCCCGCATCACGGCCGCCTCGATACTGAAGACATCGACGTCCTGTCGGGTCCTGGCAAAGCGGTCGAGAAAGGAGACCAGCACCATGCCATTGCCCAGGGCGATGCCGAACAGAGCGATGAAACCGACCGAGGCCGGCACCGATAGGTTCTGCCCCGTCAGCCAGAGCGCCGCGATGCCGCCGACCAGGGCGAGCGGGATGTTGGCCACGATCAGCAGGGCGCTTTTCAGGCGGCCGAAGCTGAACAGGAGCAGCAGCATCACGATGCCCAGCGTGACCGGGATGACCACGGCGAAGCGGGCATTGGCCTGCTGCTGCAGCTCGAACTGACCGCCCCATTCGACGTAATAGCCGGACGGCAGGTCAACTCCAGCGGCAACGGCCTGCTGCCCTTCGGTCACGAAGGAGCCGATGTCGCGGCCGCGGACATTGGTCTGGATGGTGATGAAGCGCCGCCCGTTCTCGCGGGTCACCTGGCGCGGTCCCTCGATCCGTTCCACGTTCGCCACCTGGCTCAACGGGATCAGTTCGCCGCCCGGCCCGTTCAGGACGATACGGCCGATGCGCTCCGCATTGGCGCGATCGGCCTCGGGATAACGCACGACGATATCGAACCGCCGAATGCCCTCGAAGACCTGCCCGGCTGTTTCACCGCCGACTGCACTGCGCACGACCGACAGAACGTCCTCGACGTTGAGCCCGAAGCGGCTCATCGCATCGCGATCGACCGTGATGCGCAATTGCGGCGCTCCGGTCACTTGGTCGGTCTGGACGTCCGCCGACCCGTCGATGCCACGGATCACGCGGGCGATCTCCGCCGCTTGCCCTTCCAGCACGGCCATGTCCTCGCCGAACAGCTTGATGGCGAGGTCCGCCTTGGTGCCGGTGAGCAGCTCGTCCGTCGCGGCCGCGATCGGCTGGGTGATGTTGAACCGGGCCCCGGGGAAGTCCTCGAAGCGCTCGCTCATGCGGGCCAGGAGCTCCGCCTGCGTGCGCGCCGTCGTCCATTCCGATCTCGGCCTCAAGGCGACGAAGGCTTCGCCGCTGTTGACCGGATCGGCGTGGGCGCCGACTTCGCCGCGGCCGACCCGTGTCACCACGCGCTCGACCTCCGGGAAGTCGTCGAGCAGGGTCTGCTCGAACCGGGTGACCGTGTTGCGGGCCTCCGGCAGGCTGATGGAAGGCGCCATCGTCAAGCGGATGAGCAGGTCGCCCTCGTTCATGCGCGGTGTGAACTCCGAACCCAGGCGCGGAAAGATCAGCGCGCCCGCCGCCAGCATGACGCCGGCGAGCAGGACCGCCGCCCAGCGCCGCGCCACGAAGAAACCGACGGCCGGACCGAACCAGCGGGCATAGAGACTGCCACCCTCCGACCGGGTCGATTTCGGCCGCAGGCCCAAAAAGGCCGCCGCGGGTGCCAGCAGCACGGCAAACACCAGCGAACCCGCCATGGCGAAGACCACGGCGAAGGCAAGCGGGCGGAAGGTCTTTCCCTCCACCCCTTCGAGCGTGAGGATCGGCAGGAAAACCACCACGACGATGAGGATGGCGAAAACCAGCGGCTGCAGCACCTCGGCGCAGGCCTGCGCCACGACAGTGCGCCGGTCTGCACCCGCTTCGGCCTCGCGCAGACGCCGGTTGGCGTTCTCCACCATGACCACCGCCCCGTCGACCATCATGCCGATGGCGACGGCGATCCCGCCCAGCGACATCAGATTGGCCGAAACGTCGAACAGACTCATCGCGATCAGCGCGAACCCGACCGAGAAGGGGATGGACGCCACCACGATCAGACTCGGCCGCCAGCCGCGCAGGAAGGCGAACAGGATAATCGCAACCAGCAGGGCGCCCTGCCAGAGCGCCGTCGTCATGGTCGAGACCGCGGCACCGACCAGTTCGGACTGGTCGTAATAGGGTATCGCCTCGACGCCCTCGGGCAGGGTCTCGTTGATGCGGTCCAGCCGGTCGTGGACGCGGCCGATCACTTCATTGGTATTCGCCCCGATCAGCTTGAGCACCAGCCCGGCAACGATCTCGCCCTGGCCGTTCATCGTGGCGAGGCCCTGGCGGGGTGCGCCGCCGATTTCGATCCCGGCGATATCCCGAACGCGCACCGGCACGCCATCGACGACCTTGACGACGATATCGCCCAGATCGTGCTCGCCCTCGGCCAGGCCGACGGCCCGCACTGTATACTGCTCGGAGTTCTCGACCAGGAACTGCGCCCCGGCATTGGCGTTATTGGCCTCTACGGCCGCCACCACGTCCGCGACGGTGAGGTCGTAGCGCAGGAGCGCCTCCGGCCGCACATCGATCTGGTATTGCCGTTCGAAACCGCCCAGCGAGAGAACCTCGGTCACGCCGCGCACGGTTTGCAGGTCGAACTTCACCAGCCAGTCCTGGATGGTGCGCAGTTCGACGCCGTTCATGGCGCCGTCGGCGCTGTCGAGGAAGTAGAAGAGGATCTGTCCGAGCCCGGTGGTGATCGGCCCCATGGCCGGCTCGCCGAAGCCGTCGGGTATGTCCTCACGTGCCAGCCGGAGACGTTCGCCGACGAGCTGGCGGGCCCAGTAGATATCCGTCCCGTCCTCGAAATAGATATTCACGACCGACAGGCCGAAATTCGAGGTGGAGCGGACTTCCGTCAGCCGGGGCAGACCATTCATCGCCGTCTCGACCGGGAAGGTGACATAGCGCTCCACCTCTTCGGGGGCGAGGCCTTCGGTCTCGGTGAAGACCTGCACCAGGGCGGGCGTGACGTCGGGGAAAGCGTCAACCGGCATGGTCCGGAAGGTGATTCCGCCCGCCAGAATGACCGCGACGAAGCCGAGCACCGCCAGGAGGCGCCCGCCGGCGATGCGATGCAGGAGCCGCGTGGCCGCCCCCTGGTTTTGCGGGGAGGTGTTGTCAGTGGGCGTGTCCATCTTCGAACTCCCCTTTTTGCAGTTCGGACTTGAGAGCGAAGGCGCCGGCGGTCGCGATCCGTTCGCCCGGCTCGACCCCCGCGAGGATTTCCGCGAAACGGTCTGAGCGCCGTCCGATCCGGACCGGACGAACTTCGAAACCGTGATCGGTGCGAACAAAGACGAGATCGGCGCCGTCGACCGTCTGCAGTGCGGTCGCCGGGACGCGGGTGCTGGCCCGGGCGGCGAGCGCCTCGGCGTGAACCGTGACGAACATGCCCGGACGCAAGCGTTCGCCGGCATTGTCGATGACGATCCGCGCCCGGCCCGTGCGTGTGCTTTCGCCGAGTTGCGGGCTGACGAAGGCGATCTGGCTGACGATTTCGGGGCCGCCGTCGCCCGGATCGATCCGGACGGGACTTCCGGCCCGCAGCCGGTCGAGATCGGCACCGTAGATGGCTGCATCGACCCAGACTGTGGACGTATCGGCAATGATGAAGGCCGGCGGCTGGGCGCCTTCCTCGATCACCTCGCCCAGCACGGCATGGCGCTCGATGACGGTACCGGAGATCGGTGCCGCAAGGGCGTAGCGTGTGAGGGGCTGATCGGCTCCCGAGACAAGGGCGTCGCGCGCCGCCTCGTCAACGCCCAGCGCCTCCAATTGCTGGCGGGCACTGCGCACCTCAATGCGGGATTCCTCCAGCGCCTGACGGGCGTCGAGGAAGTCCTGCTCCGCCGAGATCTGCTGCTCCCACAGCCGCCTCTCGCGCTCGAAACGCGACCGGGCGAGATCGAGGCGGGCCAAGGCGGACAGGTATCCGGCCTTGGCGTCCGCCAGGGCGCGACTGTCCAGTACGGCGAGGAGCTGGCCGGTTTCGACCGTGTCACCCTCCGTGACATGGACGACATGGACGATCCCCGATACGCGCGGCGAGACATGCGCCAGCCGCGTCTGGTCGAACCGGACTTCGGCGGGCAATTCCACCTCGCCGTCGACCGGACCGGTATCGACCTGGCCGATCGTTATGCCCAGCGCGTCGATGTCGCCGTCGGTCAGCTCTATTTCTTCGGCTCCATCGGCGTGATTGTCCCCCGCACGACTGGTCTCGGCCGTGCCTTCATGCGTATCTGTGCCCGCAGGATCTTCGCGGGCGGGCGCTTGCGCCGACGGTTCCGAGCAGGCGGAGAGCAGCGCCAGCGCGGCCGTGCCGGCGAGGAGTGTCCGGGTGAGTGTCGATGTCATGGATTAACCTCCGCACCGGCGATGCCGGCGAGTTGTTTCAGGCGCGGTGCGCCAACGAGCACGTCGAGTTCGATGGCGGCGCGGGCGAGGTCCGCCCGGGCCTCGATCGCCCGGATACGTGTGTCGAAATAGGTGCGCTGGACGTCCAGCAGGTCGAGGAGCTGGAGGGCGCCCTCGCGATAGGCGAGGCTGGCGCGGGAGAAGGCGTTCCGCGCGGCCGGCAGCACGCTTTCGCTCAGTGCCGCGTGACGCTGCTGCGCGTCGCTCCATCGGCGATAGGCGGCAGCATGGCGGGCCAGTAATTGCCGCCGCAGGGCCTCTTCGTCCAGCCGGGCTCCGGTCTCGCGTGCCACGGCGGCTGCAATGCGCCCCTGGTTTCGGTCGATCACCGGGATCGGCATTTCGACCATGGCGAGATAGGCCGTCTCGTTATCGCTGCCATAACGCCTTATCCCGGCCCCGACGGTGAGATCCGGGACGGCGGTGGCCCGTTCCCTGGCGATCTCCTCGCCACGCGCTCGGGAGGTCTGCCGCGCCAACGCCAGGTCCGGATTGCTCCGCATCATGGCATCCGCGGTCAGCGCCGAGAGATCTGGGTTATTCATAAGCCCGGACGGTGGTGCGACGTCGCCCGCCAGCGCGCCGCCCCAGATCGCGGCCAGCGCAAGGCTTGCACGCCGGGCCTCCGTAGACGCCGATACCGCGTTCATCCCGGCCGTGCCGACCAGGATGTCGGCCCGGTCGAGATCGATCGGCGAGGATCGCCCCGCCTCGACACGCTGGCGTATGGCCGACGCAGCGGTTTCAGCGAGATCCTGCAGCTCCGCCCTGACACGCGCGGTTTCCTGGGCGGCACGGGCATCCACGAACGCCGTGGCAGCATCACCCAGAAGGCCGGCGATTTCGGCGTTCAGCCGCGCAGTCTCGACACGGGCCCAGGCCTCGGCCGCCTCGCGGGCACGTCGCCGGTCGCCGCCCAGCGGGATGGTCTGGCGCACCGCGACGGTGAGATCGCCATCGCCGATATCGCCACGATCACCACCGAAATCCTCGATTTCGGCTTCCAGGGTAGGATTGTCCCACAGGCCCGCTTGACGGGCGTCGCCAAGCCGTGCGGATACGTCCGCCCGGGTCGAACCGATGCGCGGGTTGGACTGCACGGCGCGTTGCAGGGCCGTGGAGAGTTCAAGCGGATCGTCCTGCAAGGCCGGCTGTGCCAGCGCCACGGACGCGAGGAGAGCGCTGCAGGCCATGCCTGCAAGCCCTCGGCCCGGCCAGTTCGGCCGGGGAGGTTTGTCTGAATACATTCAGCTTTTCCGATTGTCTGATGAGAACGAAGGGTTCGAACGCTCTCGTCAGGCAATGGGCGGCTGGTGAGGCGGCGTGAGCGCCCGGCCCGCACCGGATTCGTGGGACAGGCGATAGGCGATCCGTCTGGCCGGTACACTCAGGCCCGGCGCTCCCGTTTTGGCCGGGATCGCGTGATGGCAGACCCCGCAGGCATGCACGGGATGCTGGGCATGGCGGTGTTCGCTCTCACCGGAACCGCCCTCGGCGAGGTCCTCATGGCCCAGATGGTGGTCGTGCCCCGGCACAGCCGCTTCCACCACCTCTCCTGAGAAGGACAGGACGGTCAGGACGGCCAGCAATGTGCGCAGCAGGGTGAGCACGAACACCTCCAGGTCGACAGGGGCAGACCTTGTCGAGCAAGCCTCAAGTGACGGCATCAATCTAATTCCTCTAGCCGCTAGAGGTTCAAGCCTGAATTTGCAGTATCTCACGCGAAGCGAGAATGGCTTGTCTGTTTTTGCGCCTGCTCGGGTTCGCGATAGCGGTCATGCCAGCGAACAGTTTGGGCAAACAGCGCTGAAACATGAATGCGCGGTTCCCAAGCACGTTGCCGGCGGGGTTCAGGTCTGAGACGCTGCGCTTTCACACCAGATCGGCGAAGTAATTCTTCATCATGATGTCGAGGATGGATTTCCTGCCGAAACGCGGCAGGACCGCGCAGCCTGGCGGTTGCGGGCGGCTGAGACCTGGTGGCGTGCGCGACCGTCAGGGCAATATTGGGGACACGCCCTTGCTTGACCCGGTGGTGCTCGGCAGGTACTCGTTCCGCTTCGAAAAGCGCCTTGGGGACAATGCGGCAGGCTCTGACTCTTCTCCTGATTGCCATGCTGGCTTGTCTCGGACCGGTGTCCGGGGCGGCAGCGCATGCGCATGAAGTCGATGCGGACCACCATCGTTCGGCCCATTCGCCCGCCCCTCATAAGAACATCCATGTCCACCGCGGAACCGATCGCGAGATCGATCTGGAGCGGGGTCCGGCCGATGCTGAAACCGAGGTTCCCGAATCCGGCGATATGGTGCTTCACGCCCATGTCCATCTGGACGGCGCTCCGATCGCCACTGCCGACGGTCAAGACATGCCCCAACGCGTCGGTGTGGTACGCGTACTGACCAATTCCGCACCTGTGCCCGATCCCGGCTCGACCGGACCGCAACGCCCGCCCCGAAAGATCCTGTAACGACCAGACCGTGCCGCCGGGCATGCCCGGGCGGCTTGTCCGTATTCGTTTTCGGGATCGAGTCCATGAAACCGCCATTCTGCCTGCTCGCGCTTGCCGCGATGCATTTCACCGTGATGCCGGCTGCAGCCGGCGCCCAGGAGGCCACGCCTCCAAGCCTGGCTGTCGACGAAGCCATCGCCCGCGCACTCGACAGTGCTCCGGAACTTGCTGCCGCCGGCGCCCGCATCGATGCGAGCGAACAGCGCATCGACGGCGCCTCCCGCCGCCCCAACCCCACGCTCGACGTCACCTCCGAAGGCGTGCTGGGCAGCGGTGACTACAATCTGTTCAACGAAGCCGAAGCCGCCGTGGGGGTGATGCAGCCCTGGGAACGCGGCGGCGATCTTGACGCCCGGCGCTCGCTCGCCGAACGCGAGCGCGACGTGACCGTCGTCGAGGCGGAGATCGCCCGCCGCGATCTGATCCGGGCCGTGGAACTGGCCTATCTCGACGTCCAGGTCGCCCGGGTGCACCAGGCGATTGCCGAAGACCGCGTTGCGGCCCTGCAAGGGTTGGCCGGGATCGTCGATCGCCGGGTCCAGGCCGCCCGCGATCCGGTGATGGCCCGCGACCGGATCGGGGCCCGCCTCGCCGAAGCGGAGATCGAGGCCGGGCTGGCCCGGCGGCGGGTTGCGACGAATGCCACAATCCTCGCCTCCTACTGGGGCGGACTGCCGGACTTCACGGTGGAGACGGAAAACTTCCTGAACCCTGGCGGGCTCGAAAACGCCTCTGCCGAGGCCGGCGCGCCGGAACTCGCCCTGTTGCGCGCACGCCGGGCCCGCAGCGATGCCGAGATCGAGCTTGAGACGGCCCGCGCCGTGCCTGACGCCAATGTCGGGCTGGAGCTGCGTCACTACCAGGCGTCCAACGATGTCGCGCTGGGCGTGCGCTTTTCCATTCCGCTGCAGGTGTGGAACGCCAACCGGGCCAATATCGCCTCGGCCCGCTCGGAAGCCGCCGCTATCGACGCCGACTTTGACGCCCGGCAACGGCAGGTGCAGCGAGACGTCCAGGCGCTCGCACTGCGGCGCCAGGCTGCCGCCGGGGAGCTGGCCGCGCTCGACGAGAGCGTCCTGCCGCGCCTCGAAACCGCCCTCGAACAGGCCCGGACCGGCTTTGCCCGAGGCAGTTTCTCCTTCCTGGAAATCTACGATGTCCAGCAGGCGCTTATCGAGGCTCGTCTTCGCCGGGTCGACGCGCTTAATGCCATCCACCAGGCCGATATACAGCTGCGCCGCCTGACCGGCGCACCCCGCACCACACCCCAGCGCCCGGGAACCGAACAATGACAAAACGCAAGCTTTCTTCCTTCCTCCTCCTGACCTCGATCGCCTTCGCGTTCGCAGCCTGCTCGGCCGGGATGCCGCAAGGCGAGAGCGGCGCCGGCCATGGCGAAATGGCGTCCGGCGAGGAGTATGAGCGCGGCCCGCATCGCGGCCGCATGCTGCGCCAGGACAATTTCGCCATCGAGGTGACGATTTTCGAGGACGGCGTCGACCCGGAATTCCGTCTTTACACCTATCTCGACGGCCAGCCGGTGGACCCCTCCCGCGTGACGGCCACGGTGGAACTGACCCGTCTGGGCGGGCAGGTCGACCGGTTCGAGTTCGCACCGCGGGCGGATTTCCTGCGCGGCGACGGCGTGGTCACCGAACCGCACTCCTTCGATGTCGCGGTGACGGCTTCGATGCCGGGCGTGAATGCGCGCTGGCAGTACGAGTCCTATGAAGGCCGCACGAGCATTTCGCCGGAACAGGCCGAGGCCGGCGGCATCGCCGTCGACCGGGCCGGACCGGCCACGCTCGACGAGATGATCGAGGTCTATGGCGCGATGGAGCTGTTGCCGGAGGGCCGCGCCGAGCTACGCGGCTGGCTGCCGGGGCGTATCGTGGCGCTCAATGCCAGCATCGGCGATGTGGTGGAGGCCGGGCAGACACTCGCCCGCATCACCGCGACGGACAGCCTGCAGACCTATTCCCTCACCAGTCCGATCAACGGCGTGGTGGTGGAGCGCCGGGCTACGCTGAATGCGCCGGCCGGCAGCGAACCGCTCTATGTGATCGCCGATCCCTCCCGGATGCATGCCGAACTCTTCATCTACCCGGGCGATCTGCCGGATCTCGCGCCGGGCCAGCCGGTCCAGGTGACCAGTATCGACGGGCGCCGTGCGGTGGAGAGCGAGATCGAATTCCTCTCGCCAATGATCGACCCCGACAGCCAGCGCGCCATCGCTCATGTGGAGATCCCCAATGCGGACGGGCAATGGCGTCCGGGCGAGCGTATCCGGGCGCGGATCGAGACCGGCGCATTCGAGGTGCCCTTGGCCGTGCGCACTGATGCGCTGCAGCGCTTCCGCGACTTCACGGTGGTCTATGCCCGGGTGGGCGACACCTATGAGGTGCGCATGCTGGAACTGGGCCGCCAAACGCCGGAATGGACAGAAGTCCTCGGCGGTATCGAACCGGGCGCAACCTATGTCAGCGAGAACGCCTTCCTGATCACTGCCGACATCATGAAGTCCGGCGCGAGCCACGATCACTAGGAGCGGATCATGCTGAAATCGATCATCTACCAGTCGATCCGCTACAGATGGCTGGTTCTCTTCCTCGTTATCGCCCTGGCGGCGCTCGGGGTGTGGAACTTCCAGCGCCTGCCGATCGACGCCACGCCGGACATCACCAATGTCCAGGTCCAGATCAATACCGAGGCCGAGGGGTTTTCGCCGCTCGAGGCCGAACAGCGGATCACCTTCCCGATCGAGACCGCCATTTCCGGAATTCCGGGGCTGGACTACACCCGCTCGGTCTCGCGCTACGGCCTGTCCCAGGTGACCGTGGTTTTCCAGGACGGCACCGACATCTATTTCGCCCGCCAACTGGTCAATGAGCGCCTGCAGGCGGTGCGGGAGGAATTGCCCGAAGGCGTTACGCCGGAAATGGGACCGATCGCCACCGGGCTCGGCGAGATCTTCATGTACACGCTGGAGATCGAACCGGGCGCGACGCGTGACGACGGTACGGCCTGGACCGCCGAGGATTTGCGCACCCTGCAGGACTGGGTGATCCGGCCGCAGCTCCTGCGCACGCCGGGCGTGGTGGAGGTCAACACGATCGGCGGCTATGTGCGCCAGTATCACGTGACGCCGCGTCCCGACCGGCTGGCGGCCTACGGGCTGACCCTGGACGATGTCGTCGAGGCGCTGGCCCGCAACAATGCCAATACCGGTGCGGGCTATGTCGAGCACAATGGCGAACAACTCCTGATCCGGTCGTCCGGCCAGGCGCAGAGTATCGCCGATCTGGAAGCTTCGGTAATCGCCAACCGCAACGGCCAGCCCATCCTCGTGCGTGATGTCGCGGACGTGATCATGGGCGAGGAATTGCGGACCGGGGCCGCGACCGAAAACGGCGAGGAAGTCGTTCTCGGCACGGTCTTCATGCTGATGGGCGAGAACAGCCGCCAGGTCGCGCACGACGTGGCGATCCGTCTGGAGGAGGCTGCAGAAGCGCTTCCGGCCGGCATCCGCGCAGCGGCGATCTACAACCGGACCGAGCTCGTCGACCGCACCATCGAAACGGTCGAAAAGAACCTTGTCGAAGGAGCGTTGCTGGTCATCGTCGTGCTCTTCCTGCTGCTCGGTAATGTCCGGGCGGCGATCCTGACGGCGCTGGTTATTCCCTTGTCCATGCTGATGACCATCACCGGCATGGTGGAAAACCGGGTCTCGGGCAATCTGATGAGCCTGGGCGCGCTGGATTTCGGCCTGATCGTCGATGGCGCGGTGATCATCGTCGAGAACTGTCTGCGGCGGCTGGGCCTGAAACAGCACGAACTCGGACGGCTGCTGACCCGCCAGGAACGCTTCCACGAGACCGCAGAAGCGGCGGCGGAAGTGATCCGGCCATCGCTGTTCGGCGTGCTGATCATCACCCTAGTCTACGTTCCGATCTTCACGCTGACGGGTGTGGAAGGAAAAATGTTTCACCCGATGGCCTTCACCGTGATCTTCGCGCTGACTTCCGCGATGATCCTCTCGCTCACCTTCGTTCCCGCCGCGGTTGCCATGATCGTGTCGGGCAGGGTCGAGGAGAAACCGAACCTGTTGATGCGGGGCGCGGCGAAACTCTATGCGCCGCTGCTCGGCTTCGCCCTGCGGCTACGCTGGGTCGTGGTGGCGGGTGCGGTGGTGCTGGTCGTCATGGCCGGCCTGGCCGCCTCGCGCATGGGTTCGGAATTCATTCCGCAGCTCGACGAGGGCGATATCGCCCTGCACGCGCTGCGCATTCCGGGCACCAGTCTCAGCCAGGCCCTGGAGATGCAGACCCATCTGGAAGACGAGCTGCGCGATTTCCCGCAGATCGAACGTATCGTCTCCAAGATCGGCACGGCCGACGTCGCCACCGATCCCATGCCGCCGAGCGTGGCCGATACCTTCATCCTGCTCAAACCGCGGGAGGAATGGCCCGATCCACGCATGCCCCGGGAAACGCTGGTCGCGCAACTCAATGCCGCCGTCCAGCAGGTGCCGGGCAATCGCTACGAGTTCACTCAGCCGATCGAGATGCGGTTTAACGAACTGCTCTCGGGCGTCCGGGCGGATGTTGCTGTGAAGGTGTTCGGGGACGATCTCGACGAGCTGCTGGCCATCGGCCAGCGGATCGAGGGCCTGATGGGGCAGGTCGACGGCGCCCAGGACATCTCCCTGGAACAGGCCACCGGCCTGCCGATGATGCAGATCGAGCCCCGGCGCAACGCGCTGGCCCGCTACGGGCTGACCGTCGACGATGTCCAGTCCGTCATTCGCACCTCGCTGGCCGGCACCCGTGCGGGCCTGATTTTCGAGGGCGACCGGCGGTTCGACGTCATCGTCCGCCTGCCGGAGGACCTCCGGTCGAATGTGGCGCTGCTGGAGCGGCTCAACATTCCGCTGCCGGCCGAGAACGGAGCGCGGGTGGAGACGATCCCGCTGCGCGAGGTGGCCGACATCGAACTTGTCATCGGTCCCAACCAGATCAGTCGCGAGAACGGCAAGCGGCGCATTGTGGTCACGGCGAATGTCCGCGGCCGCGATCTCGGCTCCTTCATCGCGGAAGTGCAGGATCTGGTCCGCAACGAGGCCGAGATCCCGCCCGGCTACTGGGTGGAATACGGCGGCACGTTCGAACAGCTGATCTCGGCGGCCAATCGGCTCAGCCTTGTTGTACCGGTCGCGCTGGCCATGATCTTCCTGCTTCTGCTGGCGTTGTTCCGGTCGGTCGGGGATGCGGCGGTGGTGTTCTCGGGCGTTCCGCTGGCCCTGACAGGTGGTGTCGCAGCACTCCTGCTGAGGGATCTGCCGCTGTCGATTTCCGCGGGTGTCGGCTTTATCGCCCTGTCGGGTGTGGCCGTGCTCAACGGGGTCGTGCTGGTCACCTTCATCCGCTCCCTGATGGATGAGGGCAAGCCGCTGGACGAGGCGATCCGGGAAGGGGCGCTGACGCGCCTGCGACCGGTGCTGATGACGGCGCTGGTGGCGAGCCTCGGCTTCGTGCCGATGGCCTTCAATGTCGGCGCCGGCGCCGAGGTCCAGCGTCCGCTGGCCACGGTGGTGATCGGCGGCATCGTCTCCTCCACCCTGCTGACCCTGCTGGTCCTGCCAGCCTTGCTGCGCATTGTGCGCGGCATGCTGGGCGAGAGCGCCGAGCGGGCCCGGCACCTCGCGGACGAGGAACCGGTCTGATCGCAAGACCTGCCCCGGCCGTCGCAGGCCGGGGCAGTAGTTTTTATTTCACGCGGAGTCTTTCATGAAATTTCCCGATCTGACCGGCCCGGCGGGCCGCATCGGCGCACTCCTGTTTGCCGCCTTTGCTGTCGCCCTCGCGACCGGGAGCGACGCGCTCGCCCACGGCGTCACGGAAGGCGACAAGGGCTATATCCAGGAGATCACGGGCATCCATCTCCTGCCCTTCCTCTATCTCGGCGCCAAGCACATGGTGACCGGCTACGACCACCTCCTCTTCCTGTTCGGCGTGGTTTTCTTCCTCTACCGGCTCAAGCATATCGGCATCTATGTCAGCCTGTTCGCGATCGGGCACTCGACCACCATGCTGGCCGGCGTCTTCTTCGATATCGGGCTGAATGCCTATCTGATCGACGCAGTTATCGGCCTCTCGGTCGTCTACAAGGCGCTCGACAATCTGGGGGCGTTCCAGCGCTGGTTCGGGGTGCAGCCCTCCACCAAGGCGGCGACCCTGGTTTTCGGGTTGTTCCACGGCTTCGGCCTGTCGACCAAGCTGATCGACTACGACATCGCACCGGACGGTCTGCTGCCCAATCTCCTGGCCTTCAATGTCGGCGTCGAGGCGGGCCAATTCCTCGCCTTGGCCGCGATTCTCATCGCCATGGGCTTCTGGCGCCGGACTGCGAGTTTCGCCCGTCATGCCTATGCCGCCAATGTCATCCTGATGGCCGCAGGCTTCATCCTCATGGGTTACCAGCTCACCGGCTATATCGTCGCGTGACCCCGAATTCCGGAGATACACAATGTTCAATTCCCAACTCCCGTCCCGCGACGATCTGCCGTCCAGCGAGAGCCTCCTGAAAGCCACCGCGATCGCGCTGCTGACCGCCATCGTGATCCTCGTGACCGTCGTGTTGCCGGCCGAATACGGCATCGACCCTACCCGGATCGGCCGCGTTCTGGGCCTTACGGAAATGGGCGAGATCAAGATGCAGCTTGCTGCCGAAGCCGAGGCCGATCGTCAGGACGAGACCGCGGCTGCAGCGGCACTGACCCCCGTACCCGAAGCGTCCCCTGCCGCGCCGGACGAGCCCGATCCCGCGGACGCCTCGTCCCAGGCGCCGGAGGCATCCCCGATCGAGGAAACCGCAGCTGCAACAGACACCAATGAGCCGGCCGCCGCGCAATGGCGCGACACGATCTCGATCACCCTGCAGCCCGGAGAAGCGACAGAAGTGAAACTGACCATGAGCGCCGGCGAGATCGCCGTCTACGAATGGACCACCGACCGGGCCGGCCTCAATTCGGACCTGCACGGCGATAATCCCCAGGACGCTTTCGTTAGCTACCGGCAAGGGCGCAACGAAGCTGGCGACAGCGGCCAATTCGCGGCCGAGTTCGACGGTCATCATGGCTGGTTCTGGCGCAACCGCTCCGACGTCGCCGTCACCGTGACCCTGCACACACGCGGGGAATACAGTGCCTTCAACCGGCTGTTTTAAAGTGGCGCCGGTGGCCCGCTCCGCGATAGGACGTGCCACCGCACACCAACGGAGGCCCCGCCATGTTCTGGCTCATCGTGAAATCCCTCCTATCCGGCGTACTGGTCGGCATTGTTTCGGAAACCGCCAGGCGCAGCGCCGCCTTCGGCGCCCTGATCGCGTCGCTGCCCATCGTGTCCGTCCTCGGCATGATGTGGCTCTGGCACGATACGCGTGACGCGGACCGGCTCGCCGATCATGCCGAGGCGACCTTCTGGTACGTTCTGCCCTCTCTGCCCATGTTCCTCATCCTTCCCGCTCTCCTGCGGCGAGGCATGGGTTTCTGGCCGTCCCTCGGCATCGGCTGCGCCATCACGATCGCACTCTATTTCACCATGACGGTATTCGGACCGAGACTGGGCCTGCGCCTGCCGATCTGAGCGCGCTTGCAACGGAGCAATGGCCAGTTCAGGACTTTGAACGTGTTGTCAGATGAACGCGATGCGGTCTCGACATCAGCATTGCCTGCCCATTTGAACGATCATGCGGATCGCCGTGCGCAAAAGCTGCGCCGCCGGCACCTTTAAGGACAGGCTGGGGCGTTCGACGTAGTGCCAGGACGCTGCAGCGATCGGCATTGTGACAACGAGTGCTGCAAGCCCTGTCTCAACCGGGCCTGCCCCAGGATCCATCACCAGGACAGCCTGCATTACCGGATAGTGCCAGATATAGATGCCATAGGACCAGTCCGGCATCCGGTGCCCGGTCGGCAAGCCGCCCAGCGGTGCAAAGGCGATCCAGAACAGGCCGGTCGCCAAAGCCAGGTTGAGAAAGGGTTCGGCCAGCGGTGACGCGCCGGCCAGCCACCAGACACCCACAGCCGTGGCAGCAGGCCAGGGTGAGACCGGCCAGCTGTGACGCAGGGCGTGGATAAGCATGCCGAGCGCAAAGGGAGCCGACAATCGCGCGGATGCCGTCAATAGTCCGGGCAGGTCCTGACCGGCCCCGGACAGGAGCGCATGTCCGAGTGTTGTGGCCAGATAGAGGATGAGCGCCGTGCGGCGTGTCCATGGCAGGGGCGACAGCACCAGGACGCCGGCACCGATATAGGCCAGAACCTCGTAGCGCAGCGTCCACAGGGGCGCCGAGAATTCCCCGCTCCAGGGGTTGTCCGCAAAGACGCCTGCCGGACCCTGCGAGGTATCGAGAAAGCCCAGGACCTGAAGCGGAAACCGCCATGTCGCCGCAGACGACCAGTATTCGCCGGCGGTGACGGTCGTGACGAGCGGCCCCACCAGAAAGACAGCCACAAGCGACAGCACGACAAGCGCCGGCATGATGCGCAGGGCGCGGGCCACGGCAAAGGACACGGTGTCTTTGCGGCGCTCCAGACTGGCGGCGATCAGGAAGCCCGAGACGATGAAAAACGCATTCACCGCGGCATAGCTGAGCGACCAGCCATGAAGGGCCAGCGGCGGTGGATGTCCGGGCCCCTGCGTCACGATCACGGCGTGTTCGAGCAGTACGGCGCCCGCCAGACCCAGCCGGATGAGAGTGAGCCGGTTCTGTGTACCCTGAAAGGCGTCGGCGATTGTCGTGCTGCGAAAGATTGGCGCCCCCATCCCGTTGATAGGGATACGCAGGTGCGGCATTTCGCCCTCAACCCGCGAGACGCCGAGGGACAGGAGCCGATCCGGCGTAGTCTCCGGTGTCTGGAATGAAGGAGGCTGTCATGACGACAACGGCCACACGGGAAGGACCGGCCATCGTGCCGGTCGGACTGACACTGTCCGCCTTCCTGCTTATAACCTATCTGCTCTGCATCGGTTTCGGACTGGTCGCGCCGGAAAGCCTGCACATGCACCGGGCCTGGGCACCGCTCCTGCCGGGGTTCGAATGGCTGACGCTCCGGGGCTTTCTGGCCGGCGCAGCCGGTGCCTATGCCTATGGTTGGTATATCGCGGTACTGTTCGTGCCGCTGTGGCGCTTTTTCAACCGCCGCGGACGGGGCTGATCGCGCTCATCATGTTGCGGCACGGCGCCGGGCGAGTTCCATGCGGGCCAGGCGCTGCAGGCGCAGGACGAGGAGAACGAGGCCGGCCAGCACCGTCACGAGCGCCAGGCCGGCGGCGGTGATCAACAGCGGATTGTTGAAATTCTCCCGGGACTTGTAGTCCATGATGTGGAGCATCCAGAAGAAGTCGTAGACGCGCCAGGCGTCATTGCGCCGGGCGCTGACCAGACCGGTCTGCGGGTCGACATAGAGACGCGTGCCCTCACCGTCGGCGAAACTGATCCGCCAGGCCGGCCCGGCACGCCGGTATTCCCCGGTCGGTGTCTCGAAATACTCGACCGATGCGATATCGGCATCGCCGGCATAGTCACGTCGGGCGACGACGCGCGCCATGTCCCGGTCGATCGGGGTGAGGCGTTCGCCGGAGCGGGCATCGACGAGATCGCGCGCACCGTCCAACCGCACGACGTCGTAGACCGGCCTGTCGAGCCGGGTCCCCAATGTGACCGACCGGATGTCATCGCCTGGGCCGGACGCCAGGACTGCGGCGTCGGGCGGGATCAGACCGTCCAGGCGGAGCGGTTGGTCGACAGTCGGCGCGATATTGTGTTCGCCGCGCACACGTTCGATCGGGATCACGCTCATCACCACGCCGCCCATGACCCAGAGAACGATCTGAATCCCCACGGCCAGCGCCAGCCATTTGTGAATGCGGATCGTCCAGCGCAGCAGAACGGTCATGCGTCTCGGCTCCGGTCATGAAAGCGGGTTCCGGCAACGCCGGAACCCGCAGTGCGTGCAAGGATGGTGGGCAATCTAGCCGTGATGGCCGTGGTCACCGGACTGCGGCGTGTCGTCGTCGCCGTGGTGGTCCGACCCTGCATTGCCGCTGCCGTGATGACCGTCCATGTGCTGATCCATGTGGTCCTGCATGGACCCGCCGGCCTGCATCATGGCGTGGCACGCCCGCATACGCGTCCGGGTGTCTTCGCCCATCGTGTCCACCCCGGTCATCGCCTCGTCGGACGGGTCTGCATCGCCCATCCAGCGCTCATGCATCGCGCGGCACTCCGCCATCGTCATCTGCGGCATCTCGCCGTGTTCACCGTGTCCGCCATGATCCTGTGCCAGGGCGGGCGCCGACGCGGAAGCCAGCAGAATGGCGGCGCAGGCGGTGCGTACATTCAAGTGGGTCATGATCCTGTCCTCGTTCTGATAGGAGCTATGCCGAGGACTACGTCAGCCGGCGCCCTGCCCCTCATCCTCGAACTGCGCTTTCAGCTTCTTGCGGGCGCGATAGACCCGAACTTCCACAGCCTTGGCGGACAGCCCCATCAAGTCGCCGATCTCGGCCAGGCTCATACCCTCGACCGCCGAGAGGAAAAGCGGGGTGCGCAGCCCTTCCGGCAGCCCCGCCATCAGGGCTTCAACCCTGCGAAGATCGTCGCGGTCTTCAACCTGGCGGTCCGGGCCGGCCTCCCCGGCCGGCATGCCGGAGAAATCCGGCTCCGCGCCGACCCAGCGCAGCACGGCCCGGCGGCGATGGTGATCGCGGATCTTGTTGCGCACGATCGCGAACAGCCAGGTCTCGAAAGCCCGTGCCGGGTCGTACCGGTGAAGATTGCGATGCAGGGCGACGAAGCTTTCCTGGGCGATATCGTCGGCCTCGCCGGCCGAACCCGTATGCGCCCGGGCAAAACGGACGACCCGGCCCGCATGCCGGGTCATCAGCATGTCGAACGCCCGGCGGTCGCCATCAGCCGCCCGGCGCACGAGGTCTGCATCCGGAGGAGGATGTCGTTCGCCGTCAGTGCCCGGCATTGAAGGCTTGCACCAGTTTCTCGTCGAACCGGGCTTGCTGCTCCGGATCGAGCGTCGCACGCATCGCCAGGATGTGATTGAGACTGGCGATCTGCAGCTCGCCCATGACATCGTGGAAATTCGCTGCTGCGGTCCGGACATCCGGTGACAAGGTCTTGTCGCGCACCAAAGCCTCGCCGAGCACCTGCCGGGCGTCGAATACATCCTGCTCGAGCCGGACGCGTTCGCTCTCGAAGGTGGTTTCCAGCTCGGAAATGGCGGCTTCCTGGCGCGTGCTGAGGATGAGTTCGTGATGCACGATCTCGTGGAGGCCATCCGCTTTCTGATCATCTGCATCAAAAACATGCAGCCCGGTCCAGACACCGGCCAGTCCGGCAAGAAACCCCAGGATCGAAGCAAAAATACCGGCTCTGATCATCATCGCGCTCCAGTTTCCGTGCCAACGACGGCAACGATGGAATAGGCAGATTCAGGATCGAACACGTCCAGAGCGTCGCCCTGATGTTCGCGAACAATCATCGAACCGGCGACCGTTCCCACAACAAGTGCAAGACATGCGGGGGCCGCACGCCATCCAAGCGCGGGGACGAGATCGTCAAACCACTTTCTGCGGTCCCGTGGCGATCCGTCGATCCGCTGCCAGACAGCGGCATTGAACGCCGGACCGGGCGTCGGCTCGGGCAGACCCGACAGCCGGTCAAGCATGTCGTCGGGTGTTTTTGAATCCATCTTCTCCGAACTCCTTCAACCGCCAATCAGATGACGCAATCCGCCATGGGCCAGGCTCCCGCCCAGAAAGCCGTTGATCGCTGCCCCGAGGCCCGCAAGATAAATCGCCAATGGTGTCAGCAGGCCGACAATCCGTCCGGGCCGGCGGGCGCTCCACTCGACCAGTCCGACAAGGCCGGTCAGGCCCACGGCCAATGTCGTGCCCAGCACCCGGTGGGCAAGCATGACACCGTCTTCGCTGGACGTCATCGGACCGGCATGTGCCCAGCCGAGAAACCCGGCTGCGACGCCACCCAGTGCTCCGGTCCAGACCAGGAAGCGGACTGTCTGGAGATTGCCGCCGGGAAGGCCGGCCTGCGTCAGGATCTGGGCCAGCGCCGCCGCCATGAGCAAGGCGATGGGGAAATGAACCGAAACACTGTGCAGCACGCCCAGACGCGCCATTGCCCGTTCGAAAGCCGTTTGCGGTCCGTTGTCGCCCCAATGGGCATGTCCCGATTCCGTTGCCCCGGCGGGGGCGCCGTGATCGTGCTGATCCTCATGGGGAGCGCCCGGCTCCCGGTCCGGACCGGCATGATCATGAGTTGCCCCATGGTCAACCGTGCCTTCCACCTGTTGTTCAGGGGCGGTCATCTCGTCATGCACCGCTTCGGCAGGATGCTCGGCCGGTGGATGAGCCTGTGCCGATGGAGCCCAAACGGCGAGGACAAGAAAAAGACCGGCGATAAACCGCAATATGTGTAGACCCGTCACGCGCTGCTCCCGAATACCGACATGGAGTCTACGCATCGTATTCCGCAATCCCTCTTGGGCGTGGCAGCAATTGTGAGGGCCCTCGCTCTAACGGTCCGGGGGACCGGCAGTCTCAGAGCGCGAGGAAGCCGGGCTCCGCCAGCGCGTCCTGACCGTAGCGGAGCCGTCCGCCGAACGCCTCGAGCGCCGGCGGGTCGATCCATTCGCATTCCACTGCGCCCAGAATTTCGGCCATGACCGTCAGGCGGGCACGGCGCTTGTCGTCGGCCGCGACGACACGCCAGGGCAGGTCGTCAGGATCGGTCTCGGCGAGCATGCGGTTGCGAGCCTGCGAATACGCATCCCACTTGTCGAGCGCTACGGCATCGATCGGGCTGGACTTCCAGGCGGTCAGCGGGCTGGTCCGGCGTTCGGCGAGGCGCCGAGCCTGTTCGTGCCGCGAAATGTCGAGATAGAATTTCAGCACGGTCGTGCCGGCGGCGGCGATCAAGCGCTCGAAGGCCAGCACGTCGCGATAAAAGGCCTCGTATTCCTCCTCCGAACAGAACTCCATCACCCGTTCGACACCGGCCCGGTTGTACCAGGACCTGTTGAACAGGACGATTTCGCCATCGGCGGGCAGGTGCGGCACGAAGCGCTGGAAATACCAGGAGGCGCGATCCCGGTCGCTCGGCCTGCCCAGGGCGACCACCCGCGTCTCGCGCGGGCTCATATGCTGGGTGATCCGCTTGATCGTGCCATCCTTGCCGGCCGCATCGCGGCCTTCCAGGATGACGACAAGCCGCTGGTCGTGCGCGATGAGGTGGCGCTGCAGCGCCACCAGCTGGATCTGCAGCGCCCGTTTGTGCCGTCTGTACTCAGTCCGGTTCATCGGACCGCCCCGCTTGTGAGCGCGCCTCGTCGGGCAAGGGGCCGGGCCCTGGATCGTGCTTGCGCCAGCGCGACAGGTATAGCCGTTCGAGCCCGAAGGTTGCGGCTATACCACCCACCGCGATCACGATGATCCAGGGATCCTGCATTGCCTTTAGGGTCATGAAAGCCCCCAGAGCGAGCAGGTCCAGAACGATCGCCGACACGAGGACAACCGGGTTCGCGCCGATATCCTCGCGCATCCGCCGCAACACGCCCCAATGGATGATGATGTCCATGACCAGATAGAAGATCGCGCCCAGCGAAGCGATCCGTCCCAGATCGAACAGGGCGGCCAGTAGGCCCGCCAGCACCACGGTATAGACAAGTGTGTGGCTCTGGATGCCGCCCGGCATGCCGAAATGGCGGTGCGGGATCAGTTTCATGTCGGTCAGCATGGCCAGCATGCGCGACACTGCGAATATGCTGGCGATCACGCCGGAGGCCGTCGCGATGATGGCGAGAACCACCGTAAACCAGACGCCGGCATTGCCCAGGGCCGGGCGCGCGGCTTCGGCCAGGGAGTAGTCCCGCGCCGCGGAGATTTCCTCGACGGTCAACGCCGAGCCGACGGCCAGGCTGACGAGCAGGTAGATGACCAGGCATATGCCCAGCGAGATCATGATTGCACGCCCGACATTCCGTTTCGGGTCGATCACTTCGCTGCCGGAATTGGTGATGGTGGTGAAGCCCTTGTAGGCAAGGATCGCCAGCGCAGTGCCGGCCAGGAAACCGCCGGCCGTACCGATCGCCCCGTCATCGCCGCCGGAACCGGTTGCCGCGTATTCGAACCCGGACGCCCACAGGGCGATGGCCGCAAAGACGAGAATGCCGCCCACCTTGGCAACGGCCGCCACCTTGGACAGTGTGCCGATCACCTCGTTCCCGGCGATATTGACCAGGAAGGCCGCCACGATCAGTCCGATCGACAGTGCCGGAACCAGCCAGTCCATACCCTCGGCGTCGAAAAGCTGCAGCGTGTAGGTGGCAAAAGTCCGCGCCACCAGGCTTTCATTGATCACCATGGAGAACGCCATCAGCAGCGCCGCTCCGCCGGTCACCGTAACCGGGCCATAGGCCTTTTCCAGGATCATCGCGATCCCGCCGGCCGAGGGGTATTTGCCCGACACCTTGATGTAGGTGTAGGCGCTGAGCGCGCTGATCAGGGCCGCCAGCACGAAGGCCAGCGGGAACAGCGGACCGGCAAACTCGGCGACCTGTCCGGTCAGCGCGAAAATGCCGGCGCCGATCATCACGCCCGTCCCCATGGCCACGGTTCCGGCCAGGGTGAGACTGCCCGACCTGTAGTCCTGTTCCACACTCTCCTCCTGCTGGGACTAGAGTTTGACCGATCTCAGCCGCAGCGCATTGGTGATCACCGAGACCGAGGACAGGCTCATCGCCGCCGCCGCGAACATGGGCGAGATCAGCATGCCCAGGACCGGGTAGAGCACACCCGCCGCGATCGGCACTCCGGCGGCATTGTAGACCAGGGCGAAGAACAGGTTCTGGCGGATGTTGCGCATCGTCGCCGTCGATAGCCTGCGCGCCCGTACAATGCCCGTCAGATCGCCCTTCACCAGCGTAAAGCCCGCGCTCTCGATGGCAACATCCGCTCCGGTCCCCATGGCGATGCCGACATCGGCCTGGGCCAGGGCGGGCGCATCGTTGACGCCGTCGCCCGCCATGGCGACGCGAGCGCCGTCAGCCTGGAGTTCGCGGATGATGCGCGCCTTGTCTTCCGGCAGAACGTCGGCCCGGATATCGTCGATGCCCAGCCGTGCAGCGACAGCTTTGGCGGTACGCTCGTTATCGCCGGTCGCCATGATGATACGGAAGCCCTGCTCGTGCAGACGCATCAGTGCGTCGGGCGTAGCCTCCTTCACGGGGTCGGCAACACAGACCAGACCGGCGATCCGCCCGTCGATGGCCACGAACATGACGGTCTCGCCCTCGTCGCGGTGGCGGTCCGCATCCGCCAAAAGCGGCGCAGGATCGAGGCTGAGCCCCTTCATCAGTCTCACATTGCCCAGGGCGACATCACGTCCTTCGACCCGGCCCGTGACGCCCTGGCCGGTGACCGCCTCGAAATCCTCGGCCTTGCCGGGCTCCAGATCCTTGTCCCGCGCGCCCGCAACGATCGCTTCGGCGAGCGGGTGTTCGGACCCATTCTCCAGGCCCGCGGCGAGGCGGAGCACGGTGTCGGCGCCGAAACCCGTCTGGGGCAAAACGCTTTGAAGCTTCGGCCGGCCTTCGGTCAGCGTGCCCGTCTTGTCGACGATCAGCGTATCGACCTTCGCGAACCGCTCCAGCGCCTCGGCATTCTTGATAAGAACACCGGCCTGGGCGCCGCGGCCCGTCGCCGTCATGATCGACATCGGCGTGGCCAGCCCCAGCGCGCAGGGACAGGCGATGATCAGAACCGAGACGGCGGCCACAAGGGCATAGGCCATGGACGGCTCCGGCCCCCACACCGACCAACCGATGAAAGCGAGGATGGCGACCCCGATCACGGCCGGAACGAAGCGTCCGGAGATCACGTCGGCGAGCTTCTGGATCGGGGCCCGGCTGCGCTGGGCCGCCGCGACCATTTCCACGATCTGGCTGAGCACCGTATCGCTGCCCACGCGTTTCGCCTCGATCACCAGCGAACCGGTCCCGTTGATCGTCGCGCCGGTGACGGTGTCGCCGGCCGTCTTTTCCACCGGCACGGGTTCGCCGGAAATCATCGACTCGTCCACCGAGGACCGTCCCTCGACCACATCGCCATCGACCGGGATCTTCTCGCCCGGCCGCACGCGCAGCCGGTCGCCGACGCTGACGTCCTCGAGCGCGATTTCCTCTTCGCGGCCGTCTGCACGGACGATGCGGGCCGTCTTCGCGGCAAGGTCCATCAGGGCGCGGATCGCCGAGCCGGTGCGTTCGCGAGCGCCCAGCTCCATCAGCTGGCCGAGCAGGACGAGGACGGTGATCACGGCACCGGCCTCGAAATAGACGGCGACATGGCCGCCTTCATCCCGGAAACCGGCCGGGAAAATGCCCGGCGCCAGCGTCGCGGTCACGCTGAACAGGTAGGCCGCCCCGACGCCCATGGCGATGAGGGTGAACATGTTGAGATTGCCGCTCAGGACGGATTTGACGCCGCGCACGAAGAAGGGCCAGCCCGACCAGAGCACGACCGGTGTGGCCAGGACCAGCTCGGTCCATACGGCCAGACGCTCGCCGAGCGCGTCCCGGACGAATCCGAGTCCCACAAAGGGGCCCATCGACAGGATCAGAAGCGGTACGGTCAGCACCGCCCCGATCCAGAAGCGCCGCCGGAAATCGACAAGCTCCGGATTGGGGCCCTGATCCGCAGCCGGCACACCCATGGGCTCCAGGGCCATGCCGCAGATCGGACAGTCCTCCGGCTTGTCGCGGATGATCTCCGGATGCATGGGACAGGTGTATTGCGTGCCTGCCGGCATGTCCTCATACGCCTGGCGGTGCGCGCCGGAGAGATAGTGCTCCGGATCGGCGGCGAACTTGTCGTGGCAAGATTGCGAGCAGAAGTGCCAGGTCTGGCCCTGACGCTCGAAGGAGGGCTTTCCGGCGCCAAGCCGGACATCCATGCCACAGACCGGATCCTTCACCGTATCGCCGTCGTGACCGCCGGGATCCGCCTGCGCATGCTGGCTGCAACACCCCTGTGCGTGTGCCTGGTCAGATGTCATGCCGGACTCCTTTCACCGCTGACACTAGATATCTGCACTTTCCAGCAACTGGAGAGTCAAGCCTGTCCGGACCGTTGTCCGCACGCGGGGCACACGGGTCATACACGCGCGGACGGGTCATCGTTCATCGCCCTCCGGCCCGCTCCGCAGCCGCCAGCGCTGCCAGATCAGGAAAGCCGCAGGCAAGACGAGCAGGGTAAGCACCGTCGCGCTTGTCATGCCGCCAACCATGGGGGCTGCGATGCGACGCATCACTTCCGACCCGGTGCCCGAGCCGAACATGATTGGCAAGAGGCCGGCGATAACGACCGCGACGGTCATCATGATGGGGCGCACACGCAGGAGTGCCCCCTTCACCACGGCCTCCCGGAGGTCCTCTGGCGTAAGGTGACGATTCTCCGCCGCAGCCTGTTCCTGTCGGTCCTTCAGCGCCTGTTCAAGATAGACGATCATCAGCACGCCGATCTCCACCGCGACACCGGCGAGAGCGATGAAACCCACCCCGACCGCGACGGACATGTTGTAGCCGAGCATGTCGAGCAGCCACAGCCCGCCGACGAGCGCCAGCGGCAACGTGCCCATGATCAGAAGAACCGGGACCAGACGCCGGAAGTTGAGGAAGAGCAGCAGCACGATAATCGCCAGAGTGACCGGAACGACCACGCTGAGCCGCTCCTTCGCCCGCTCCATGTACTCGTACTGGCCCGACCAGGAGAGCGAATAGCCCGCGGGCAGATCGATCTGCTCGGCGATGGCCTGCTGCGCCTCGGCAACATAGGAGCCGATATCCACGCCTGTGATGTCGACATAGATCCAGCCGTTAAGCCGGGCATTCTCGCTGCGGATCACGCCGGGCCCGTCGGAGATGGAGATCTCCGCGACCCGGCCGAGCGGGATTTCTGCGCCGGTCGGCGTAATCAGCGGCAGCGCACGCAATTCCTCGACCGAGCCGCGATAGTCGCGCGGATAGCGCAGATTGACGGGATAGCGCTCCAGCCCCTCCACACTCTCGGTGATGGTCATGCCGCCGATGGCGGTGCGCACCACGTCGTGCACGTCGGCGACGTTGAGCCCGAAGCGGGCCGCCTCTCGCCGGTCGATATCGATATCGACGAACCGGCCGCCGGTGACGCGTTCAGCATAGACCGACGCCGTGCCGGGCACCGCGCCGATCACATCCTCGATCTGCTCGCCGATCCCGGCGATGACGTCCAGATCGGGGCCGGCAACCTTGATACCCACGGGCGTCTTGATGCCGGTAGCCAGCATGTCGATCCGGTTGCGGATCGGCATGATCCAGACATCGGTGAGACTGGGCACGTCGACCAGCGCGTCAAGTTCGGCGCGGATGTCATCCATCGTCACGCCGGGCCGCCATTCTTCACGCGGACGCAGCTGGATCGTGGTCTCGACCATGGTCAACGGCGCCGGATCGGTCGCGGTTTCGGCGCGGCCGGCCTTGCCATAGGCGGTCTCCACCTCCGGCACGGTCATGATCAGCCGGTTGGTCTGCTGCAGGATCTCCGCCATCTTGCCGGCGGAGACGGCCGGATAGGCGGACGGCATGTACAAAAGGTCGCCCTCGTCCAGATCCGGCATGAATTCGCTGCCCATGCGCGACAGCGGCACGGTCGCACTCGCCAGGATCAGGACCGACACCCCGATCACCGCCCAGGGATGGGCCAGCACCAGCCGGATGAAGGGCCGGTATCCGGCGATCAGGAGACGGTTGACCGGGTTCTTGTGTTCCGGCGTCACCCGGCCGCGGATGAAATAGCCCATCAGCACGGGCACCAACGTCACCGACAGGCCCGCCGCGGCGGCCATCGCATAGGTTTTGGTGAAGGCCAGCGGATGGAAGAGCCGGCCTTCCTGAGCCTCAAGCGCGAAGATCGGCACGAAGGAGAAGGTGATGATCAGCAACGAGAAGAACAGGGCCGGCCCGACTTCTGTCGCCGCCCGCGTGACGATCTCCCAGCGGTTCTCCCGGTTCACCTCCTCGCGCTCGATATGCTTGTGAAGATTCTCGATCATCACGATCGCCGCATCCACCATCGCACCGATGGCAATCGCGATCCCGCCCAGCGACATGATGTTGGCATTGATGCCCTGGGCGTTCATCACCGCAAAGGCGGCCAGCACGCCAAGGGGAAGACTGAGCACGATCACCAGCGAGGAGCGCAGATGGAAGAGAAAGATCGCGCAGATCAGGGCGACGACAATGAATTCCTCGATCAGCTTTTCCTTCAGGGAATCCACTGCCCGCTCGATCAGTCCCGCACGATTGTAGGTCGTGACGACCTCGACGCCTTCAGGCAGCGATTCGGCGAGTTCGTGCAGTCGCGCCTCGACCCGCTCGATCGTGGCCAGCGCGTTCTCGCCATAGCGCATGACGATCACCCCGCCGACCGCCTCGCCCTCGCCGTTGAGTTCGCCGATGCCGCGCCGCAGCTCGGGGCCCGTGCGGATGTCGGCCACATCGGACAGGAGAATGGGCGTGCCGGTATCGGTTACACCGACCGGGATCGCCTCGAGATCGTCGATGCCTTCGATATAGCCGGAGGCGCGGACCATGTACTCCGCCTCGGCCATCTCGATCACGCGGCCGCCGCTTTCCTGGTTGCCGCGCTCGATGGCTTCGCGGACACGGGAGAGCGGAATGGAAAAGGCGCGCAGCCGGTCCGGATCGGCAACGACCTGGTATTGCCGCACCATGCCGCCGATCGTGGCGACCTCGGACACACCCTCGACCGTCTGCAGCTCGTATTTCAGGAACCAGTCCTGGATCGAACGCAGTTCGGCCAGGTCGTGCCCGCCGGTCCGGTCGACCAGGGCGTACTGGTAGATCCAGCCGACGCCCGTCGCATCCGGCCCGAGCGCCGGCGAGGCATTGTCCGGCAGGGTCGGGGCAACCTGGGAGAGGTATTCCAGCACCCGCGAGCGGGCCCAGTAGAGGTCGGTCCCGTCCTCGAAGATGATGTAGACATAGCTGTCGTTGAAGAAGGAATAGCCCCGCACCGTCACCGCACCCGGCACCGCCAGCATCGCGGTGGTGAGCGGATAGGTGACCTGGTCCTCGACGACCTGAGGTGCCTGGCCCGGATAGGTGGTCTTGATGATCACCTGCACGTCGGACAGGTCCGGAATGGCGTCCAGTGGTGTGCGGGCCAGCGACCACGTGCCGTAGGCCCCCAGCAACGCAGCAAGAATGAGGACGATCAGCCGGTTGCCGACCGACCAGCGGATGATGGACGCGATCATGGGCGGTGCCCTCCGTGCGGATCGGCATGGCCGGAATGGTCGGTCTCTTCCATGTCCGGCATGTCATCCATGTCGTCCGGCTCTGCGGCTGGCATGTCGTCCATATCGTGCATGTCGTGAGCGGACATGGCCCCGGCCGGCTCGATGTCCGAGATCAGCCAATCTCCGCCCTCCGTCTCGCGCAAGGTGAAGGTGACATTGTCACCGGCGGCCAGGCCGGAGAGGTCGATACCGTCGACCGTGCGGAAGGACATCGTCATGGCGGGCCAGCCGATTTCGGGGATGGGGTCATGGTCGAGATCGATCATGCCGTGACCGACCATCACTGACGCCACGGTTCCAATGCCATCGGCTTCACGGGGCGCGGCCTCTGCGCCGGTTTGCACCGGGCCCGGCGGACTCATGCGCAGCATGGCGCCCTGCAGGCTCGCCTCGGAATCGATCAGGAACTGGCTGGACACGACCACGCGCTCGCCTTCGGCCAGGCCTTCGAGGATCTCGATCCGGTCCTCCGAAAGCGTTCCCGGCACGACGCGCGCCGGGCGATAACGCCCCTCGCCCTCGGCCAAGATCACCCGGTCGGATCGGCCGGAGCGGATGACGGCCTCGCGCGGAACGGTCAGAACGTCCGAACGCGGCTGCGCCATTATGACGACATTGACGAAGCTGCCCGGCCTGAGATCGCCCTCGGCATTGTCGAAGCGCATGCGCACCGGCACTGACCGGCTCTGCGGATCGACCGTGGGATAGACGTATTCCACCGTGCCGTCCCAGACGCGCCCCGGATGGGCCGGCGACCGCATTTCGACAGCGAGGCCGGCGGTTACGGCCTGGGCCTCGTCCTCGAACACGTCCGCCACCACCCAGACCGAAGACAGATCGGCGATAGTCATCAGCGTGGCGCTGGGATGCACATGTTCACCCTCACGGACCGACAGGTCGATGACGGTTCCACTGCGCGCCGCATGCACATCGACCAGCCGTGCCGGCTGCCCGCTCCGGCCGACCGACGCGATCTGGCCGGACGTCATGCCAAGCGCGATCAGGCGCGCCCGGGCCGCATCGACGAGTTCACTGCGGCCGATCCGCCGCGCCTGAAGATATTCGGACTGGGCCGCAACGAGTTCGGGCGAATACATGCGGAAGAGCAGATCGCCCGCTTCTACGAGCTCGCCCATCGTGGAGACGCGTAGATCCTCAATCCAGCCTTCGCTGCGCACGTCCACAGCCGATGTCAGCGCATCGACCGGACGGACATAGCCGACCGTATCGACATGCCGGTGGAAGGCCTCCCGGCGCACACGCGCCGTGCGCACACCGATATTGTTCTCCACCGCAGGGTCGATACGTACCGTACCGGCATCGCCGCCCGCCGGTTCCTCGCCCGCATAGACGGGAACCAGGTCCATACCCATGGGCGATTTGCCCGGCTCGTCCCGCCGGTAGCTCGAATCCATCGGTGCGACCCAATAGAGAATTTCCCGCTCTCCGGCTGTACCGGACGAGGTGCTATCCCCGCGAAGCAGCGACGTGCCGGCGATGCCCGCGGCCGCGCCTGCAAGAAGGGCAAGGGCGGCAATGATGAGGCTTGTGCGGTTCATTGCACGTCTCCCACGAGAAAGAGGATATCGGCCTGGGCCCGGCGGGCGTCGACCTGCATGCGCACCAGGGCGAGTTCCGCATCGAGCAGCGCCAGTTCGGCGCGGACGAGTTCCGCGAAGTCGGCCTGTTCGTTCTCGTAGGCCGCCAGTACCGCTTCCACCGTTTCGCGGGCCCGCGGCAGGACTTCACGTTCATGCAGCGCGATCGTGTCGTCGAGCCAGCGGTGCTGGCGGACAGCACGGTCGAGCTGGCGGCGCAGATCGAGCAGGCTTGCCTGGCGCGCCAGTTCTTCCGCGCTGCGCGCCTGCCGGGCCGCACTCACGCCGGCCTCCCGGCCGGTCCGGTTGAACAGGGGGACTTCCACACTCACGCCGACGCTGGCGACATCGGACCGGCTGCCACGCAGGCCATAGCCCGCATCGAGAGCCCAGGCGGGGCGGAAGGCCTGACGGGCGATATCCAGTTCGCGCTCACTCGCCTCGATCCGGGCATTGTGCGCCCGGATGCCGGGATGGGCAGCAAGCGCGGCGACAGCGTCCGTCCCGTCCGGGAGCGCCGGGAGAACCGGCATCTGCGCCGTGAGCGGGCGATCGGCATCAGCACCGAGATAGCGCGCGAGATCGGCCCTTATGGTTTCCGACTGGCGCTCGATATCGACGAGCCGCGTTCCCAGCATGGCGGTTTCCAGATCGACGCGGATCACGTCATGGCTGTTGGCCCGGCCGCTGGCGAAAACGGCCGTCGCCACCTCGCCCAACCGGTCCATTTCCTCGCGCCGGCGGAGCGTGAGATCGCGGGCGCGCTCCCAGTAATAAAGTTCCAGCCAGCGCTGGCGGACCGTGCGTCTTATTTCGCGCGCCTCCAATGCCATGCCGGCCCGCGCACCCTCGGCCTCGGCCTCGCGCCGGGCGCGCCGCAATTGTCGCGTCTCGCCGCGCGGGAACATCTGCCGCACCGAGACCTGTGCCTGCGTCATCGCCTCGCGCTCGAGGTCGAAATCGCTCAACGGCACGCTGGCAACCCCGACACGGACCGACGGGTCCGGCAGGGCGCTCTCGGCCTCGCCGCGCGTTTCGAGCGCTTCGGCCCGCGCTCGCCAGGTCTCGATGCCGGGCTCCGCCCGGCTTTCAGCGATGAAAACGGCTTCCGCCAGACTCAGCGGCGGCGCATCGGCCTCCGGCTGCATCGCGCCGGACGCCAGGACGGCTGCAAAAGCAGCCGGCAGTATGAACAAGGACATGAAAACTCCACGGGTCTGGAACCAATCGACACAAGGCGCAGCCGGTAGAGACCGGCTGCGTCGAAGGTTCAGACGCGCGGGGGCTGTTCGGGCGGGGCAGGCGGCGCGCTGGGCGCGCGGGACGCATCAACTGGGCCCGCGTGCCGGATCGGATGAGACTGCGGCGACAGGCCGGCGGTGGCCAATACGGCCAGTGACGGCGTTGCGCAGGCTGTCATGACCGGGCAGTCGGTATCCGCACAATGACCGGACGGGCCGGCCGGAAGGTTTTCGGATGCAGAGACCGCTTCCGGCATCTCTGCACCGTCCATGTCGGCACAGCAGGTCGGGGTGGCCTCGGACGGACACGCCATGTCGGGCCTGTCGGCGTGGGCCGGTGCGACCAGCAAAGAGACAGCCGCAATCAGAACCGCGACCAGGCCGACCAGCCTGGTCTGGAAGGATGGCGTTGTCATAACGATGCGCTGCATCCGGCCCTCGGGTTCCCGTTTCGGGGTATTACGCAGAATAGCGCCACCTCCCTCACACCCCGCGTATTATTTTACAGTCGTCCGGTTGAGGCCGCTGCGCGTCACGTCGATCGTCTCGGCCCCGCTTTCGTCCAGACATCTCGTTTCGACCTGCAGCGTGACGAAGAAAAACCCGAAGTCCGACTTCAGCAACGCATGCGCCCGCTCGAGAACCTCGCGGGTGTCGGTCCCGTCCACCACACGCACATGTCCCGAAAACACATTGCGGCCGCTGGTCAGGGCCCAGGCATGGACATGATGAACGTCGCGCACGCCGTCCATCGCCCGGAGCGCCTCGGTCACGGCGTGCAGATCGATCTCGGCAGGCGTGCCCTCCATGAGAAGGCGTGCCGAGTCGCGCAGGATTCCCCAGCTCGCCCACAACAGGACGAAGCCGAAAGCCATGCCGAGGATGGGATCGATCAGCAGAAAGCCGGTAAACTTGATGACCAGCGCCGTAACGATGATCAGCAGACTGCCGACAAAGGTCTGGATGATGTGCCAGAGCGCGCCGCGCACATTGAGATCGCTCCTGCTCTGTTTCCAGATCAGCCCGAGCGAGATCACCTCGGTCACAAGACCGCCGGCAGCCGCGATCAGCATGGGTCCCGTCGGGAGATCGATGGGCGAGCCAAGCCGCATGGCCGCCATATAGATCACAATGAGCGCCATACCCGCCAGGAATCCGCCATTGACGAGCGCGCCGATGATCTCCGAACGATACCATCCGAAACTGAAATTCCCGTCCGCCGGGCGCCTGGCCAGGCGTGCAGCCATGATCGCCACCAGAACGCCGCCCACAGCGGAAAACGTGTGAAACGCATCCGAGATCACGGCGATCGACCCGGTCCAGAGGCCGATGCCCATCTCTATCAGGAAATAGATTCCCGTAAGCCATGCCGAAATCGCCATGCCAGGACCGCTCGACGGCATGTGGCCGGCATGGGGGTTGCCATGTGAGCTCATTGGGGCCTCCCGCGACGTTGATCCATTTGTGGAAGAGAACACCCTGGATGCCCATTCCGTCAAAGTGAACGATCTATACGGCATCGCCACCAGACGAGCCGGAATCAATAAGACCTGATGTCCGTGCCCGTCTTTCTTTGGCGCATTTCGCCCTTGTTTGCGGCATGACCGGGCTATTGAGGGAGCGGATCTGTTCCGCGATCAAGCAGATCGAGATATGCGGCATAGGCGTACACCCGGCCGCGCTGGCGCCCGGTGCTTTCGCGCACGAGGCCCATCTCTTCCATTTTTGCGAAGGCCTTGTCGACGGTCGGGAATGACAGGCCCGACAAGCTCGATGCCGCCTTGATCGAAATGACCGGGCGGCTCTGCAGAACCTCGTGAACGCGCAGTATCGACGACGACGCGCGGCCAACGCCACTGAGTTGCTGACGGTCCTGGTCGAACAAGGCCAGAATCTCCCGCGCGGATTCGGCCGCCTGTTCCGCGGTTTCCGCGACCCCCGTCAAAAAGAATTCCAGCCAGGTCTCCCAGGCTCCTTCCCGGCGCACTTCCTGGAGAAGACGGTAATAGTCGTCCCGCCGCGATTTCAGGAAGAGGCTGAGATAAAGGCTCGGTTCCTGCAAAACGCCGGCTTCATGAAGGAGAAGCGGAATGAGCAACCGCCCTATGCGGCCATTGCCATCGAGGAACGGGTGGATCGTTTCGAATTGCACATGAACCAGTCCCGCTTTGATCAGGGGTGGGATACCCGGATCGGACGTATGCATAAAGCGCTCAAGGTCACCCAGAAGGTCTGCCACACGATCCGGCGGTGGGGGCACGAACAACGCATTGCCCGGGCGCGTCCCGCCAATCCAGTTTTGCGATCTGCGGAACGCGCCTGGCTGCTTGGAGGCGCCACGACCCGACTTGAGCAGGATCGCGTGCATTTCGCGGATCAGTCGAAGGGAGAGCGGGAAGCCGTCCCGCAACCGCCTCACACCATGCTCCACCGCGGCAACATAGTTTGACACCTCGGTCACATCGTCGATCGGAACGTGCGGAATTTCATCGCTTTCGAATAAAAGCAGGTCCGAAAGCGATGATTGTGTCCCCTCGATCTGGGAGGAAAGAAGCGCCTCCTTGCGAACATACATGTACAGAAACAATGGTGTGGACGGCAAAATGGTTGTGACACCGTCCAATCGTCCGACGGCGGCGCTGGCTCTGTCGTAGAGGACCATCAGCGCGCCCAGATCGAGGCCTGGTTCAGGCGGTAACGGCTGTGGTATATAGGCCCTGGCTCGATCACCCCCCACAAGGGTATCGACAAAACTTCCTACGCGCGGATTTTGATCGGACGGCATTTCCAACCTTTAATAGCGACTCGGCATTATTAAAGAATAACGCCATATCCTTTAATTGTCATGTCACGCCATTAAATCTTCGGAGGACGTCCGCATACCGCCGCTTATGCGCGAAATGTTACCTGTGGGTGATATTCTGCGTCGGCTTCATCCCGTGGCTGTGTAAAAACTCACGAGCAGATCGGCTGATTTTGGTGGTGTGGCGGATTTTGTCCCGCTCCGGCAAGATCGCAGATCGAGACGAACGAGCCTGTCATGCCCGGATCGCGGTGATGAGCGGTTTCACGCCGAAGATCGCGATCATCCGCTTCAGATTGTAGGCAAGAACGCTCAAGCTCATCTCGGTATTGACCCGCTTGAGACCTTTGGTCAGGAAGGGGGTGGCTCCCATCCAGGACTTCAACGTGCCGAATGGGTGCTCGACAGTCCGCCTTCGGATGTTCATGGCGTCGGGCGTGTCCTCGAGGCGCTGAAGCATGGCGTCGATGACGCTTTCATGCTCCCAGCGCTTGATCCGCCGGAACGGCCCTGTCGTGCAGCGGGCTTTGAGCGTGCAGGCCTGGCACTTCGTCGTCCAATAGGCGTGAAGCGTCTGGCCCTTTTCGACAGTGGTGAACCGATACGTGAGTGTTTCGCCCGCGGGGCAGCGGTAGACGTTCTCCTCGGGATCGTAGGAGAAGTCATTCTTGCCATACCGGCCGGCGGCCTTCGCGCCTGACGTATAGGGCTTCGGCACCAGGGGCCGCGCGCCGATATCTTCGCAAGCAAGAATCTCCTCGCCGTTGAAATAACCCCGATCGGCCAGCACATCGATGCTTTCCACGCCCATCGCCGTCTTGGCTTTCTTTGCCATGGGCGCGAGCAGGGCCTTGTCGTTGACGGCATTCGTCACCTCATGCGCGACAATGAGATGATGATCGGTATCGACTGCGGTCTGCACGTTGTAGCCGACCACGCCGGACGCCTTCAGGCTTGTGGACATGGCGCGTGCGTCCGGATCGGTTAGCGATATCTGCTTATCCGGCGCAGCCAAGACCTCGGCTTCCCGGACCTTCAGCGCTTTCAGCTTCGCCTTCATCGCGTCGATTTTTTCGCGCAAACGTGTCGCCTTCGCCTCGGCCACGTCGCCGTCCTGGGCATCGGCGGCATCCAGCGATTGCAGATAGCGCGCGATGCTCTTTTCGACCTGGCCAATCCGCCGCTTCAACTTGCCGCGCGTGAAGTTTTTATCCCGCGCATTGACGGCCTTGAACTTCGCGCCGTCGATGGCGGCCACGGCCTTCGCGAACAGACCCAGCTCGCGGCATAAAACGATGAACTGCGCGCAGACGGCCTGGATCGCAGGGCCGTTGTTCTTGCGAAAATCCGCGATCGTCTTGAAGTCCGGCGCCAGCCGCCCCGTCAGCCACATCAGCTCGATATTCCGCCCCGCCTCGCGCTCAAGCCGGCGGCTCGACTGGATGCGGTTGAGATAGCCGTAGAGGTAGATCTTCAGCAGGGTCGATGGATGATAGGCTGGGCGCCCCGTGGCCTTGGGACGCATCCGATCAAAGCCCAGCGCCCCCAAATCAAGTTCTGCGACATAGGCGTCAATCACCTGGACCGGATTATCCTCGCCGACATAGTCCTCAAGACTGGGTGGCAATAGAACCTGCTGCGCGCGATCTTCGCCTTCGACAAACCGTCTCATGGCAAACCCCCATTGCAGAGCATATACCTTGAACTGATTTGCCGTTTTCACACAGCCACTCCCGGAAACGGACATGCCAGACCTGACCTGAGGCCCTCCGGCTCCCCGTTTATTTCGAGTGTCTGTCGATACGGAGACAGACGCTGCGAAAGCACCACGTGGGAGCCAGCAATACAGGAAAATTGAACGGCCGGACTTCTCTATTTTACACGCCAGCAACAATGCCACCCGTCATGCCCAAATGTCTGGTTCCGGCCCAACAACCCGAACGCCCCTTAACCCTGTGGATCTCCAGGCATCACACCAATAATCGCCTCGATCTCGACGGGGTTCACGACCTCTTTGATAATCTTATTGGATCCGGCGGAGTACCTGGCATTGCTATCGCGGAACTGAAAAGGGTCACCAACAACCGAGCCGATTTGGTTTTTGGACACCTCATCGAACCAGCATAGCAGGGCTCGCGCTTGATCGAGGCTAAAGACTCGATGATTTCGTCCATTTGTGTATCCCATTGCATCTAAGACACCGTCCGGAACCTCGGGTGCCTCCTTGCCAAAATATACGAAATGGTCGGAGATCAGCACCCTGTTGGTTCGTGTATCCGTATCGATGTTGGATTGATCCGGTGTTCCATCAGGACGGCTGTGGTGCGAGTTTTCTTGAGCCCAGGGCTCATTCGGATTGTCGCGATGATAGATGTTATCACCCAACATCATTGCGCGGCTCCCATTTCGCACGGGCCGCTTGTCCCGGAAGCGAGGATCCAACCAATACTCGTCGAATGAGAGGGTTTCGCTGACTCGCATCGCAAAAATGCATTGGCCAGTTGCTTTCAAGCTTCCTCCGCCAACGCCAAATACCCAGTCTCCAGGTCGAGCCGTTGATCGAATACGGTACTTGCAGCATGCGAGCGTGCAGAATCCATGAAAAGGATTTGGGGCAAAGCCAAAATCACGATCGACTACGTATATGTACGCCCGTGGTGGTCGAGAAGCCATAGCTAGCAGGACGAGGTTGTTCCTTCATGCACCGGCTCTCGAAGGTCGCCACCCGGCTTTTCGAACCGGTTGTCCTTGCCTTCAATAGCGTCAACAACGCTTTTCGGGTGCCAGTTCACAATGGAATGCCCATAGTCATCGAGCGCTTTTGGGACGTTGGCCTCAGTACCGCCGTGAAGGTAGACACCAACGATGCGCTTACCCAGGAGTTTCGCTTGCTCGATCTCCCAATTTACCCACCGACGCGTATGTGTTTGAGGTCCGATCAACACTACCACTGTTGACGCCCACCGCATCTTCATTCGGAGAAGGCGCTTGATCGTCGCGTCTTTCACCATGCCTTGCTCCACCCGCCGCTCGTTTGCAGGTTTCATGCGGACGGACGAATTGCGCACCTGATAGTCGCCGCGTCCCAACATGTTGGTGAACTGGTCCACCCGCGCATCATCGCGGTGGTGATGGCTAATAAAAACGTTCTTGGCCGGCACTTTAAACTCCACACCAGGGCGATTCGATTCCAAGTAGTATGGGTTACGCAGCACACCTCATCAAGCGCGTTGTTCCGCTTTTGTTTCAACGCGACCGCCTAGGGAACTATCCCCGTGGCTCCTTAGGGTCGATCTCGCAAAGCTCAAAGAAGAGCGGTACGTAATCGACGTCGCTACGTAGGCGATCCAGATTCGCGGCATTCGGCCCTAATCGCTCTCCGAGAAGCGTTGTTGCGCCACCGGTGGACAGCACCGGGATACGCCGGATGTTGGGACACAGTTCGCCGACCAACTCGAACTCATCGACGATACCCAACATACCACCAACAAATACGGCAGTCTCAAAGGCGTTTTCTGTTAGCATAGCGGTGCGCATAGAGAGAAGGCTTGCACGCCTTCTTTCGTCTTCCGATTGTCCCGCAATTTCAGGCGCCGCCGGTACATAACGCGTGTTCTCAAACCGTGCGTTATCCTCCGGATAGCGGTCGGCGAAGTATTCAGATTGGTAAAGCGTGACCCAATCGCCGTAGTTGACCCCCAAGCTCTGCGCCACGGACCAAACAATAGGCGTTATCGCCGGCTGACCGCCCCAGATCAGACGGCGGCGCCCGAGCACCACAAACACCAGAGCTTTCACAGCTGCAGCCACATCAACTGGGTCTGAGGCCGCGACAAAATGAGGCTTGCTCGGGTCAGGCAGACCCGCCGAAAGAAATACCGCTTTCCCCGTCATCCGGACGCCCTCCGGGCGAGCACATCGGCGGCATCTGCGACGCGCATAAAATCCACCTCACCAATCGACTCATCCAGCCAACCGAGGTGGGACAACCAATCGGTGGTTATCCCGGTGTGGTCGTATACCAAGAAGGGCCGGGCGTGATCAGCCGCCGCGGCTCGCAACGCGATATCGTACATCATGTTGGCTGTTGGCACTCCGATAACCGGATAGGCCCAAGCGTCGTCGCCTGATTGCAGCTCGATCGAAATGCTACGGAACGCGCCAGCTCCTCTGATTTTCGCGCCCGCCGCCTCGGCACCCGCCTTCAGTTTGCCGGTGATTTCGGTGTGGCGTGCTGCGAGACTGCGCGCTCTCAGTCTTTCAGTTTTTTCTACGATGTCCTGCAGGACATCTGCCTTCAAGAGAGGCCCGTCAAAGTCACTATGGGTCAACGGCCTTTGCTCAGACAGCTCTGCGGTTTCTTCTGGCGTTATTCCGGGCCAGACAAGCCTGAGAATACTGATGCCCATGCTTTGAGCACGCCCAAACTCCTCACGCGTCCATTTGCTCTCGAAATAGGTGGCCGTATCCAGCATCACCATCACGTCTGAATCGGTGAGGCTTTGCCATAGGTCATCCTGAAAGACCCGACCAGGGCGTATAGAGTGCGTATCCAAGAAAACTTGGAATCCACGTGCTGCCATCTGATCATGCAGCTGAACCGCAGCCTCCCGAGCCTCGGTGCGCCTATAGCTAATAAACAGGCGGCGTTGCATCCGCAGGAGGCCGACGCTCTCGAGTATGGCGGCCCCTGCTGAAGTCCACCCTTCCATGTTCGGAGAGAGCACCGTTCCATTCAGAGACTGTAGCGGCTCTGGAAACGTTTCGAAGCGTTGCTCATTCATAGCGACCGGGATGACTGGGACTCGAGCGGTGATCAGGGCGGATATAGTAGTGAGCTCATTAGCCGAAAGATCAGAGAAGCAGGCGACGACCGTCGGGACGCGGGGGTTTCGATTGCTGAGATAATCAGCGGGATCAGTAATCAGCCTGACTTCGCTTTCAGGAACATCGCCCTCAGCAAGCAGGCCCCGTAGGACGCCGATGAATAGATCGCGCGTCTCTCGTTCGGGACATCCCAGGACGAGAAGGTCATACAGGCTCATCCATTCACCATACAGGTAAGTTGGCACACAACCACAAGCGCGCGACCGCGTGACGCCCGCTTTGAACTAGGCTTGAAAGTGGATTCCAATCACGACCGAACTCACCTAGGAATTGATTCGTCCACATCCTGCCAGCTGGATCTGCAATCACATCCCAAGAACGCGTATGCGCAATCATCGAAATACTGCCGAAATTTCTGGCGTCCAAGCAGAACTCTCACCTGTCTTTTTCGGGTACTGGAAGTTCGCAGCAGAGCGTCAAAAAATCTTCTTTCGACGTATGCTAGGCTCAAACAGCCCCGCTCTCACCGATGACAGCGTTCTACGGCTGTTTAAGTTCACCAACGCCTACAGAGCCTCCGATCGAGTCAGCCAATTTCTTATCAAGAACGTGATTTATGGTGGCTACGAACACTCATCCGACGAGGATCTATTTTTCCGAATAATCCTGTTTAAGCTATTCAATAAGATCGAGACTTGGACGCTCCTAGAGCGGGAGCTGGGTGAAGTCTCTCTGGAGACGTATGCCTACACGGCGTTTGACAGCGTCCTCACGCGGGCCCTCGAGTCAGGCGAGAGGATCTATTCTGCCGCATACATAATGCCTTCTGCCGGGCGCGCTTTTGGGCAGCGCTATAAGCACCAGAACCATTTAAAACTAGTCGAATTTATGCTCGCAGAGCGGTTCCCCGAGAGAATCGCTCAAGCCTCCAAGATGTCCGACGCGTTCGAATTGATGGTTTCTGCGCCATCGATTGGTCCGTTTCTCGCGTACCAATTTGTTACCGATTTGAATTACAGCCCCCTGACATCCTTCAGCGAAATGGAGTTTGTGGTCCCAGGGCCTGGGGCTCTTGATGGAATTAGCAAGTGCTTTGCCAATAGCAGTAATCTCGATCCCGTGGCTGTGATCGAATATATGGCGGCCAAACAGGATGAATGGTTTGACCAGCTCGATATCGAGTTCCCGTCGCTTTGGGGTCGGCCGCTTCAACTGATTGATTGCCAGAACCTATTCTGCGAGATTTCCAAGTACGCCCGAGCGGCATTCCCAGAGGTTCAAGGTGTCGCCGGAAGAACCCGCATAAAGCAGAAATTCGCGCCAAGTGGACGCCCGCCAAGACCTTGGTACCCTCCCGATTGGGGAATAAACGATCAAGTCCACATGTCGTGCAGTCAGGCACTGCCGACATCGGAACAAGCCAATGCCGTGCAGTACACACTGCTTTGATCGCGTGAGATTGACGTCTTGAATGCGACGACGCCGCGACGCCACATAGTTTCTCGTAATGGTGACCACACATCCGCGCTAAACTTCCCCGGCTGAACCTCCGTCAAATCCAAGGCCGCAAATTGCTCCGCAGACGCCCTCTCAATTCCGAGCGACTGCATGATCGCGTTCTTTGCAGCGTAGTGAGATGCCAATGCTACTTCGTCTGATGCCTGAAGGCGTTTGCTCTCCGCGTCCGTCAACGAGCTTCTAGCTTCTAGCTGCTCACTACTCCCAAAATCAGGCAAAGAAACACTGAAGGAGCCAATGCCGCCAACCGCTCCAACAAGATCTACGTAAACCTCCGGTCTGAAGCTAATTTCGCGCTTATCTAGATGCACCGTGACGGTACCTTGACCGTGCTCAGTCAACGCTTGGAAGATCTTGTAACCGTCTCTAATAGAAGCTTTCCACTCCTCGAAGGAGTTCTTTTCAACCTCAAGTCCGCTCACGTATCTTCTAATGAGTTTGAAAAAGGAAAGAGGTATATCCACGTCATCGGAGAACAGCGGGATACCGTTGGTCCCATCAGCTGAATGGGCGATCTTGGCTATCGCGACGCCTTCCGAGTGGATGACCTTCAGAACGGCTTCTTCGATAATCTTAGCGCGGGCGCCGTCCTCCACTTCATCTATCAGCGGATTCTCGTCATCTTTTCGCTTTCGCTTCATGAGACTGCGGAAAACAGGCGACCAACCTAGGTGCGCGACGTTGGCCAAATGAAGCGCATCGTGAAAACGATACCCGTCGGGGTCGTAGGAGTTGTCCGTCAGATCGTCTCCCAGCTGGCGGCCGCCCATGTACATCCTGGAACGGCCGGCCGCCACAGTGAGGAACTGAATCTCGAACTGCCTTGGAAACTGCTGTGGCTTTGGACGTTCTCCATCGTGAAGCGGTGTCGGCTTGGAAGTCGGGCGCCTTAATTGTGCTTTCTCGACATTCTCTGTAACAATCTCATCTAGCGATAGCTCGTAAACGGAAGCGATCGCCGCCAAATGCCAGGCGATTTCCCCTAGTAGATCAACTATTTCACGATCTCTAATTTGATCGTGAAGCAGCCGCTCATCGTCAGAAATCAGGTGCCGCATCAATTGTCCGCTGAGTTGCGTGAGGACAGCGATGCTTACTTCAACAAGTTCGTGTGAATTGGTGCGCGCTGTCAGGTATGCAATGTTCTGAAAATCCCTGAACTTCCGCTGCTTCTTGTCTGGAAATGCGGCAGCCTGCGTGCAAAATTCTTCGATCCGCTTAACATCAAGAAGTTCTCTAAACAGCGCTGTCCGGGCATCGCTGCCCTGTAGCCGACCGCGCAGGCTTCGAAGCTGCTGAGCGAGAATGTCGTCTTCGACGCCTTCCTCTAGGTCGGCTAGAGCGAAGCAGTACCAGATAACATCGCCCAGTTCCTCTTTCAGTTCATGGCGGGTTAACAGACCTTCGGTGGTGTCACGCCGACCGCCCTCACCGAGAATCTGCTTTTTCACCGCGGAGATCACCGACCCGACCTCGGATACCAAGCCGTAGATCGCTATTCGCCGCCGCTCTTCTAGAGGACGTTCTTTGAACTGGTCAGATTCTTGGACGTGTTTCGCGTAACGCGCAATCAGCATCCGATTTATCCCCACGCCTAGTAAGTTGTAGCTCTATTTTTCTTACTAGTAATTGTACATGCTCGCTACACGTCTATTGACACTGGTTCCCTGAATTGGGTGTTTAATCCGATGGCACTATCCCGAAAGCGGCGGCCACCATGGCCCTCGACGTCCGTTTCTGCGCCGAGGCAGACGCACTTGTTCACCCAAAAAGTAGACGATCAGTCTCATTTTTCAGTTGACACACGCCCTCACCTAAGCGTGTGTTGTGGGCATGACACCTCACACGCTTCTCGCTCTGATGGCTGGAACCACGCTGCTGGGTCTGCAGGCCGCTTCGCCCTTTGGAGAGTATGTCGGCCGCTGGCCGTCCGATCCGGAGACCACCGATGATCTTCAGGCCTGGCGGCAACTGACCTACGGCGTTCAGCGCGCACTGGTGACCAGGCCCGACCGGGAGGACACGCGATCGATCGCGCTGGTCGAACCGCGTTTTCTCGACGGCATGCATGTGTGCGGCGTCTACCGGTTCGGCGGGACGGGCAACTTCGATCAGCGCTATGACGGCCTCGTCGCCCGCCTGGAGACCACCGACCTGGGCGATCCGGACGCCCCGCGGGCGCTTCCCGTCGACCTCATCACACACGAGGCCACGGCGGCGGACCTCGACCAGTACTGCCCCAACCTGCCCGATGATGTGCGCGCCGGGATCCTCGATCCCTATGCCCGGCTGCGGGCCGATCTGCCGCACTTCGATCCGGACGGGGTCGGCATGCTGGAGGGGCGCCAGCGTTTCATGATGCACAGGAGCCTTCTACGCGTCATGCCCGAACGTCCCGAAGGCACGGTCCACACGCATATGGGCCGGCCGGGCTTTCGCGAGGGGGATCATTATTGCATCGCCTATCAGCGCTCCACGCCGCAGGCACGCGCCTGGAGCCCGCACTGGATGACCATCCGCATCGATGCCTTTGCGCCGCAGAGCGATCGCGAACTGGTGCTTCCCGTGACCATCATCAACGCCGATGCGTCCCCGCAGGATGTTGCGGCCTGGTGCCCGAGCCTGGCGGCGTCGGGTGATTTTGCGCAGCTGATGACGCCGGAACACGCATGGGCGCCGGCACAGCACATCGCCTCGGTGGAAGACACGCTTACCCCGGCGGTGATCGACCATATCAATGCCAGCCTGCCCGCCGAGCCCGCTGATGGGGGACCGCCGATCACGGCCTCACTGGGTAGCCAGATCACCCTCCTGCCGCAGTCCGCCCGCCAGGTCTGCGGCACGCTCAATGTCCATCTGACCTCCGACGACACGACGCTCCACCCGATGGCCTTCAGCGCCCGGATCGCCGCGGACCGCGTGCCAGCGGGACCGCAGGATCCGTTTCCAGGCTGGGATGTGGAGATCGTCGACATTGAGCTTCTGGATGGGATGGAGGCCGGACGGGAGGCCTGCCCCGCCTTCGACCAGCCGCGCCCGGAGGGTTATGGCATCCAGGCCAATGCGTTTGATCAGGCGCAGAGCCTGGAGGCCGCGATCGAGGCCCATCGCAATGGCGAATTGGTCTGCCATTTCTGGGAGGATGATTTTACCGATCTGCCCGGCGTTGACTGGCCGGCCGATGTACCCGGCTATCCGCGCGACATCGGACCCCCGTGCCGATTCAGGGACTATGAGACGGCGCGCAACCACTCCGAGCGGATGAATGCGATGATGCGCACCCGGCTGGAAGCCTGCGACGGGGACCGCATGTGCGCCTTTCACACGCCGGATGACTAGGCCGGAAAACCAGACCGGCGCCTCACCCCAATAGCTCGTCATATCCTGCACCCAGCGCGACCGCGATCTTCTCGACCACGGTGATGGTGGGATTGCGTACGCAGCGCTCCACGCCGGAGATATAGGTGCGGTGCAGGCCGGCCTGATCGGCCAGCTCCTCCTGGGACCAGGATTTTGCCTTGCGCAGGCGCTTCATGTTGGCCGAAAGCCGATGACGAATATCCATCCGGATATCCGATAGTGATGCATCCGATTGATCTACAGCCCATGAGTCTCTTTTCTGGTTGACTCACCCCGCTATCCAAGCGTGTGTAGTCCCCATGATGACCCGGACGCACACACCACCCCGCCCCACCGGCGGCCAGCTCGGCGCCGCTGCCGAGATCATGGTCGCCACCCAGTTGATGCTCGCCTCGAACGGCCGGTTTTCCGGCTATGTCCCGCTGGTCGATGATGACGCGATCGACGTGATGATCCACGACAAGGTCAGCCACGCCACGATCGGGCTTCAGATCAAGAGCTGGACCTTCCTGGACACGGACCGGCCCCGCACGGTCCAGTTCGATATCCGGCAGAAAACCTGGCGCGACAGTCCGGACCTGGCGCTGCTGGCCGTTGCCATCGACGGCACGACAGGCCAACTGGAAACCGCCTGGCTGGTGCCCTCCGCGGAGGTTCCCGACATCGCCCAGGCGGCCAGGGACAAGATGTCCCTGCGGCCCAATCCGCGCCATGCCAGCGATGACAAGTATGCGCGCTACCGGCTCACCAGCATGCGCGCCATCGCGCAGGCCCTCATCGAGCGGCTGGACCGCTGATGCCGGCGGAAGAGGATCGCACCGACCTCTTCCACCACCTGATGGCGGAGATCACCGCCTGTCTGGAAGCCGCTGCGGCCCTGGCCGCGCAGAACCAGGCGGGTGTCCTGCCAGAGGATATTGGCCCGCTACTGGCGCGGATCGCGGAGGCCGAACGGCTGGCCCGTGCGGCCGAAGTAATAGTTGATCCGGGACAGTCTGATGGGATGTGATCGAGGCTCACCTTGAACAAAGGAGCCCGGACATGCCCCCACGCAAAGATCCCCACCATGGCGATGATGGCTTCCACGACGTCGAGCCCCTGGAGGTGTCCGACGCGGCGCTCAAAGAGATCGCCGAACACCTCGGCCGGACCGATGCCGACACGATCGCCGGCCTCCGCCACCAACTCACCAACATTGCCGCGCGCTATCGCAACTGGGACGGCCGGGGGCCGAAGAGGTTTACCCGGGGCGAAGCAGGAGCCGCGCTCGAAGAGCTTGTCAAACTCGACCGGATCACTGGGCCGGACATAATGCGTCTCAACGGACGGGCCGAAGTCGCGATGATCGACGCGTTGTGGGCAAGATACCCCAGGGGCGGTGTGATCAAGAGGCTGGCGGCTGATACGTTTTCGGATGAGGTCCTGCGTGAGACGGCGCGCGGCCTTCGCAAAAAGATGGAAGCAAAAGGCGGCGCCGATAAGGATCGCGAAGTCGACTGGCTGATCGATAAACTTGCCGCGCTCTACACCGACGCCACACAGAAAGAGGTCACGCATCACAACCGGCCCGCGCCCGGCGAATATTCCTCGCGGTCGGCCACACCGGCCGGGCAATTCATCACGGCGTGCGTCAAAGTCATCGTCGTCGAAAAACCCGACAAACCCAAGAGCTTCGACAGCTACGTCAGCACGGCCCTGAGACGCTATATCAAACGAAAAAAGAAGAAATAGGCCGAGCGGTACGAATTCGGCGGACGACTCCAGCTCGGAGATACGAGACATCGATTTCCTTTCCATACACGAAAGGAAAGTCTCATGAAGAACCTTGTTTCACCGCCGCCAGCCCTGCCTCTGCAAGGCTATACGCACTGCACAACCCAGATGCTGCTGGACCCGAATACAACGCCGGGCACGGTGCAATGGGCCTATTTCTACAAGCACGACATCACCGGCACGCCCTTGATCCTGCGCTCGCCACGCTACGAGCTGATCTGCGACAAAAAGGGCACGCGCCTGGGGAGGCGCCTGTGACCGCGCCGATCCGCGACTTGAGCGTCGAGACCGTCAAGGTCTCGGCGCTTCGCCCCTATGCCAACAATCCGCGCACGCACTCGAAGCGGCAGATCGAACAGATCGCCGAGAGCATCAGGACGTTCGGCTGGACAAACCCCATCCTGGTCGATGGCGATTATGGCGTGATCGCCGGCCATGGCCGGCTGGAAGCCGCCAGGACGCTCGGTCTGACCGAGGTGCCGGTGATGCGTCTGGCGGACATGAGCGAGGCCCAGAAGCGCGCCTATGTCATCGCCGATAATCGCCTCGCCGAGACGGCCGGCTGGGACGAGGACCTTCTGCGCCTGGAGATCGGTGCTCTCCTGGAGATGGAGCTGGACTTTCAGATCGAGGCGATCGGGTTCGAGACCGGCGAGATCGATGTCCTGCTGCAGGAGGATGATGAAGGCGCGCCCGCGGAAACCGTGCCCGAGCCGGACCCCGGCCCGCCGGTCAGCCGTATCGGCGATGTCTGGCAACTGGGCCGCCATCGTCTGACATGCGGCGATGCCCTGGACGCGGACACCTATGCCACCCTGCTGGGCGAGGAGACGGCCGATGCCGTCTTCACCGACCCGCCCTACAACGTCCCCATCGCCGGCCATGTCTGCGGGCTGGGTTCGGTCCACCACGACGAGTTCGTGATGGCGTCCGGTGAGATGAGCGCGGCCGAGTTCCGCAGCTTTCTGGATACGATGTTCGTGCGCCTCAAGGAGGTCAGCCGGCCCGGCGCCATCGCCTTCGTGTGCATGGACTGGCGGCATATCGCCGATCTCGTGCAAGCCGGCGAGGCCGGGCTCGGGCCTATGAAAAATCTGTGCGTCTGGGACAAGCAGGCCGCCGGCATGGGATCGCTCTATCGCTCCCAGCACGAGCTGGTCGCCGTCTTCCGCCATGGCAAGGCGCCGCATCGCAACAATGTCCAGCTGGGACGCCAGGGACGCCATCGCAGCAATGTGTGGGCCTATCCCGGCGTTCATGCGCGCCGGGCCGATCTCAAACTTCATCCGACCGTGAAGCCGACCGCCATGGTCGCCGATGCGATCCGCGACGTGACCGCCCATGGCGATCTCGTGCTCGATCCCTTCGGTGGATCCGGCGCCACGCTACTGGCGGCCGAGGAGACGGGCCGGCGCGCCGCGCTGGCCGAGCTCGACCCACGCTATGTCGATCTGATCGTCCGGCGCTTCCAAGAGGCGACGGGTGACAAGGCCGTGCTGACGAACACCGGGGAGACAATCGAGGACGCGCACTGGCGGCGCGCCATCGAGGAGGACCAGGAATGAGCAAGGACAAGGACTACGAGGTCGGCTATGGCAAGCCGCCCCGGCATACCCGGTTCACGAAGGGGCAATCGGGAAATCCCAGGGGGCGGCCGAAAGGCGTGAAGAATTTCCGCACCGACCTCATGGAGGAGCTTACCGAAACGATCGAGGTGCGCGAGAACGGCAAGCCGGTGGTGTTGTCCAAGCAGCGCCTGCTGCTCAAATCCATCACGGCAAAAGCCCTCAAGGGCGATGCGCGGGCGGCGGACACGCTGGTGCGCCTGATCGGCCAGCATCTCGGCCTGCCGGAAGACGCCCCGGACGAGCCGGCCCTGAGCGCGGATGACGCGGCGATCCTGGACAACTTCATCAAGCGGCGGAGTTCGACATGATCCACGACATCGACGCCTTCGACGCGGCATTGCGCACGGACTTTGCGAGCTTTCTTCAAAGGACGTTCCGCGAGCTGGAGCCGGGCGGCGAACTGTCGCCGGGCTGGCATCTCGACGCGATCGCCTGGAAGCTGGAACAGGTTCGCCAGGGCAAGATCAAGCGCCTCTTGATCACCATGCCGCCGCGTTCGCTCAAATCCATGACGGTCTCGGTGGCCTTTCCCGCCTATCTGCTTGGCCACGACCCGACCTGCCGCGTGATCACCGCCTCCTATGGCGAGGATCTGTCCGGCAAGCATGCCCGCGATTGCCGCACGGTCATGCAGTCACCCTGGTATCGCCGGGTGTTTTCCGGCACGCGCATCGCGCGCAACCGCGCTGCCGAACATGATTTCCAGACCACGCGCCATGGCGGCCGATTGTCGACCACGGTCGGCGGGGCGATGACCGGGCGGGGCGGGGATATCCTGATCATCGACGATCCCATCAAGGCCGGCGATGCGCTGTCGGATACGCGCCGCAAGGCGGTCAATGACTGGTTCTCGAACACCGCGCTGACCCGTCTCAATGACAAACGCACCGGCGCCGTGATCGTTGTCATGCAGCGCCTGCATGACGATGATCTGGCCGCCCACCTCCTCGCGCAAGGCGGCTGGGATCATCTCGACCTGCCCGCCATCGCCCAGAGCGATGAACGCATCGAGATCGGCGCGGGTCGTTTTCATGAACGCAAGGCCGGCGAGGCGCTCCAGCCGGACCGCGAGCCGCTGGATACCCTTGGGGAAATCCGCCGCAATATGAGCGCGTATGATTTTTCCGCACAGTATCTGCAGCGCCCGGTTCCGCTGGACGGCAATCTGGTCCGTCCCGAGTGGCTGACCCCCTATGACCGGCTTCCCGAGGAGAGCGAGACGGGGCCCCGCGCGCGCATCGTGCAAAGCTGGGATCTGGCCGTCAGCGACAGCACCGGCGCGGACTATTCGGTCTGCATAACCGCGCACGTGCGCGGCAAACGCATCTGGGTGCTCGATGTCTATCGCGACCGGATCAACTATCCCGCCCAGAAGAAAAAGCTGATCGCACTGGCCCGGGACTGGCAGGCCGATGTCGTGCTCGTCGAGAAGGCCGCCAACGGGACCGCGCTCCTGGACGATCTTCGACAGCTGGATGCGGCCGGCGTGCCCACGCCGATCGGCGTTCCGGTCAAGGGATCGAAGCTTGAACGTCTTTCGGTCCAGACGAGCCGGCTGGAAGCGGGCGATGTCATGCTGCCGGCGAAGGCACCGTGGCGGGCCGCCTTCCTGCACGAGCTCGCCGCCTTCCCCACTACCTCGCATGATGACCAGGTCGATGCGCTCAGCCAGCTCATGGCCTGGACGGAACGAGCCTCCCGTGACCACGGCATCGCAACGTTTTGCGAGGTCGTGCCTCTCGACCGGTTCGACTGGTAGGCATGGATGCACGCCGTTCGTCGCGGCCGACACGGTTTGCACACCCTGTCCGGCTTCCCGGTGGACTTCGCCTGCCGCCCAAGCGGTCATGCCGATCCGCTGGATCGGGAGACCAGGTATGAGCGATCGACTATCCGACATGCTGGGGGAGGCCCTGCGGTTGGCGCGCGAACTGGAAGATGAGATCGATGCGCCCGCCCTGCGCGGACGTCTGGCCGGGCTGGAAGCGCTGATCGAGCAGGCCCGCGCCATCGCCCCGCCCCTGCGAACGGCCGCGATCACACCGGGCACCAAACGCGCCGCGCTGATCGCCTGGCTGCAACAGCCCGGCGGGGCCACCGCCGAGGAGATCGAGACCGCGTTCGGCTGGTCGGCGGGCGCCCTCTCCGCCGTTCTCTCCGGCCTGCGGCGCGATGGCTATCGCCTGACCCGGTATCGCCGAAGCGGCGATCGCCGATCCACCTACCGGATCGAATAAACTACCCCTGGGACTGGACTTCAGCGCCCGCCCAAGCGTGCATGGAGAGACCCGCCCGGCCTTGTGCGCCGGGCTTGTCCCGGTGCCAGGCCCCGCATCCCGCAGGGCCGACGAACCGGAGACCCACCATGCCCCAACTCACAAAAACCCATATCGCCATCCTCGAGGCCCTGAGCCAGGCCGACGGGCCGGTTCACACCGACGCCCTCGGTGCCCTGCCCGTAAAAGGCAAGGTCCGCGACAAACAGATCGCCCACCTTGCCGAACAGGGCCTGCTTGTCTCGGGCGAGGACGGCATCAACCTCACCGATATCGGCCGCGCCGCCCTGGCCCCGCCCGAGGCTCCAGCCAAAACGCAAGCCGAGGCTCCATCCCCGACGCCGGCAGACCCGAGCCAACCCGCCGCGAAAAAACCCCGCAAGAAGGACCAGCTGATCGCCCTGCTTCAGGCCGAGGCGGGCGCCACCGTGCCGGACATCGCCGCCGCCCTGGGCTGGCAACCGCACACCACAAGGGCCGCGCTCACGGGGCTCAAGAAGGCGGGGCACACGATCGACAAACTACCGCCATTCCAGGGCAGCCGGTCCTCGCGCTACAAGCTCGTGGAGCCCGCCTGATGGCGCGTGGCAAACGATCGGTCGATATCGATCTGGACGGCCTGGTCGATCAGCCGCGCAGCGCGCTGGTGGAGCTCTGGCGCGAGGCCTTCGACGAACAGCCGCCGCGTGGTCTCAGCCAGGCCTTCCTGGCCCGCCTGCTCGCCTACGACCTCCAGGTCCAGGCGCGGGGCGGGCTCAGCCCGCGCCTCGTCAAAAGGCTCCAGGCGATGGCTGACGGTGACACACCCCGGCCCGCCGCTCCGCAGCTCAGACCCGGCGCCCAGCTCCTGCGCACCTGGAATGGTGTGACCCACCGGGTCGATGTGGTGGAAGACGGCTATCGCTATCGCGGCGATGTCTACCGCTCGCTCTCCGCGATCGCCAAGCGCATCACCGGCGCCCACTGGTCCGGCCCGCGCTTCTTCGGCCTGGCTTCGCGGAGCAAGGCGAGATGAGCGCCGCGCCGTCATCCGGGCGCCGCACCCTTCGCTGCGCCATCTACACCCGCAAATCCTCCGAGGAAGGTCTCGATCAGGACTTCAACTCGCTGGATGCCCAGTTCGAGGCCTGCGCAGCCTTCATCGCCAGTCAGAAGGCGGAAGGCTGGAGGCTGGTGCCCGAGCGCTATGATGATGGCGGCATCTCCGGCGGCACGCTGGAGCGACCGGCCATCCAGCGCCTGATGGGTGATGTCGATGCCGGCCGTATCGACATGATCGTGGTCTACAAGATCGACCGGCTGACCCGGTCGCTCGCCGATTTTGCGCGCCTGGTCGACCGGCTCGATGCGGCGAACTGTTCCTTCGTCTCGGTCACCCAGGCCTTCAACACCTCCACCTCGATGGGCCGGCTGACGCTGAATGTCCTGCTCTCCTTCGCCCAGTTCGAGCGCGAGGTTACATCCGAGCGCATTCGCGACAAGATCGCGGCGTCCAAGAAGAAGGGGATGTGGATGGGCGGGGTGACCCCGCTGGGTTATGACGTCGAACGCCAGGACAATCAGCGCGGTCTGGTGATCAACACCGGCGAGGCGGAACACATCCGCACCATCTTCGCGCTCTACGACGAACACGAATGCCTCGCCACCGTCGCGCAGAAAGCCAAGGACCGTGGCATCCGCTCGAAACGACGCACCTTCAAAAGCGGTGTGCGTTGGGGCGGGGCCGTGCTCTCCCATGGCGCCATCCATGCCATTCTGACCAACCCGGTCTATGCCGGCCGTATCCGTCACAAACATCAGGTCCATGAGGGTCTGCACGCAGCCATCATCGATGACGCCCTGTGGGTCCGTGTCCAGGACAAACTCCAGGCCCATGCCGCCCGGCCCCGCGTGCGCGACCGCGCCACCCAGAAGCTCAAACAGCCCGAGGCAAAATCACCCCTGGCCGGCATGCTGTTCGACGAGACGGGCGACCGCCTCACCCCCTCCCACTCAAAGCGCACCACGAAGCACGGGACCCGGCGCATCCGCTATTATGTCTCCCGGCGTCTCCTCAAGGGCGCCAGGGACGATCCCTCCGGCTGGCGCCTGCCCGCCCTCCCGCTGGAGCGTGCCGTGTGCGGGGCCATCGCCCACCATCTGGCCGAGGCGGGAGAGCGACTCTTCCACGACCCCGATCCCATCACGCTTTACACCGCCCAGGACGCCCTGCGCCGGGTCCACGCCCGGCTGGCGGCACAGGACGGCGACGCGATGCAGGCCCTGGTCGAGCGGATCACGGTGGCGCCGGAGCGGTTGAACATCCGGCTCGGTCGGGCCGCGCTGGCCAGGATGCTGGGTCTGGGACCAGATGCCCTCGCCGACGAAGCCCTTCTGGTCGAGACCGGGTTCGCGCTGCGCCGGCGTGGGGTGGAGGTGAAGATCGTCACCGGTGCGGTCGAGTGGGCGCCGGACAAAACCCTGATCAACGCCATCGCAAAGGCGCATCAGTGGCTCGGTGAAATCCGGCAGGGCACATCCATGGGCGCGATCGGCCGACGGCACGGCTGGACGAACAGCCCGATCAAGCAGCGCGTCCGTCTGGCGCTCCTCTCGCCCGCGATCACCGCGGCCATTCTGGAGGGGCGCCAGCCGCCGGAACTGACCCTCCACAAACTCCTGCAGACCCCCATCCCCCTGGACTGGGATCGCCAGGTCGCGGTGTTGGGGTTTACCGACGTCATCTGATTACCCGCATCCCTGATGTGCGCGGAAACTTCCCTGTTTTATTCCCGAGCAGGGAAGGAGAATTCCCTGATGGGATGTTTAGGGAAACCGCCTCTATCTCTCTGAAAAGTCGCACCGAAACCGACCCCTAGAACCATCGCACCCTGTTATTCTGCGATTTATCCCTGTTTTTGCGGGGGTATCAGGGAAAAAGCGATACCGGACCTGCCTCAATTGGCGCCGTGAGACACGGCGGCGAAATAGCGGGAAATTGGCGGGAGACGCGCGGTCTCTGAAAGCGGGAATACGCCTACGTCGCGGAAACGCGGCAGGAACTGCCGCGCCGTCTGTCAGTCTTCGCAAGGCCAGGGAAATATGGCGGAGAGGGAGGGATTCGAACCCTCGGTACCCGTAAAGGCACAACGGTTTTCGAGACCGCCCCGTTCGACCACTCCGGCACCTCTCCGCGGGGATGCGGGGTTGTGACTGAGTGGTCGAACAAAATCAAGAGGAGAGCGCTGGCAAATACCAGCGCGAGGGCGACCACTCCGGCACCTCTCCGCACGGGGAGCGGGGTTTTGACTGAGCGGACCGACAAAATCAAGAGGGCAGCACTGCAGGCCCCGCCACACCGCGGTCCGCATGCTGTGACTGCTCATTTCATTGACTCTTGGCTGCGCATGCGTATAACGCCCGCTCCTGCTCGCACGGACCCGTCTGTGCGGGCCCATAAACAGTGAACAACGCTCCGGGCATACGGAGTGAAGAAAAAGGACCCGCCGGACCCGCCAGACAAGGGCCGGACGTGTCGCAGAAAAGGATCGAGAGATCATGTTTGCAGTGATCAAGACCGGCGGTAAGCAGTACCGCGTCGCCGCCGGAGACGAAATTCGCATCGAGAAGATCGACGGCGCTGCCGGCGACACGATGGCGCTGGGCGATGTGCTGATGCTCGGCTCGGACAAGGGTGTCACGGTCGGTTCGCCGCTCGTCGACGGCGCCCAGGTGATCGGCGAGCTGCTGGACACCAACCGCGCCCGCAAGGTTCTCGTCTTCAAGAAGCGCCGCCGCCAGAACTACCGCCGCACCAAGGGCCACCGTCAGTGGGGCTCCCTCGTGCGCATCGCGGAAATCGTGGCACCGGGCGAAACCGCCAAGACGAAGCTGAAGTCGACCACGGCTGCGCCGAAGACGGCCGGCAAGGCCGAAGCGGCTCCCAAAGCCAAGGCTGCGCCGAAGAAGACCGAAGCCAAGAAAGCTGCGGCTCCGAAGGCTGAAGCCAAGACCGAAGCGCCCAAGGCGGCTCCGAAGAAGGCGGCTGCCAAGGCCGGCAATGACGACCTGACCCAGCTGGACGGTGTCGGCCCGGCTTTCGCCAAGAAGCTCAACGAAGCCGGCGTGACGTCCTTCGCCCAGATCGCGGCGTGGACCGAAGCCGACCTGGACAGCCTGAACGAGACCGTTTCCGGTCTGAAGGCCAAGGCTGAAGCTAACAACTGGATCGAAGCGGCCAAGTCGCTCGCGTAACGTTATAGGAGGGCTATTCCATGGCTCACAAAAAGGCAGGCGGCTCGTCCCGTAACGGTCGCGACTCAGAAGGCCGGCGCCTTGGCGTCAAGAAGTTCGGTGGCCAGACGGTCATTCCGGGCAACATCATCGTGCGCCAGCGCGGCACCAAGGTGAATCCGGGTGCCAATGTCGGCATGGGCAAGGACCACACCCTTTTCGCCCTTACCGAAGGCCGCGTGAAGTTCGCCAAGAAATCCGGCGGCAAGGCTTTCGTATCGGTTGAACCGATTGCCGACGCAGCCGAGTAAGGCGGTCCGGGACATAGCCGGGCCGACCGCGTAAAGCGGGGTCCGGAAGCGCCAGACGCGCAAAAAGGGGAGACGGGCCACCGCCTCCCCTTTTTCTTTCCCCCGGAGACGCCGGCCATGGGACCCCGGATCGAAACGGCCAGATGTCTGCTCAGATTGCCCGAGCTGGACGATGCCCCCGCCATATCCCGCTATTGCGGCGAATACGATGTGGCCAAGAACACCGCCCGCATCCCCCACCCCTACCCCTCGCTGGGCGCGGAGATGTGGGTGCTGATCACCCGCGCGGCCTGGACAGCACAAGGCAACCAGTCGCTCACGGTCGAACATGCGGGTGAGGTGATCGGCGGCGGCGGCGTGTTCCGGCGTACGCCGAACGCCGACTGGGAGATCGGTTACTGGATCGGCCGTCCGTGGTGGGGTCAGGGATTTGCCACCGAGATCGGCGGGGCCCTGGTCGAGCTGGGCACGCAGACGCTGGGCGCATCCCGTCTCATTGCCGGCCACTACGACGACAACCCGGCCTCGGGCCGCGTGCTGGAAAAGCTGGGCTTTGTCTATACAGGCAAGGCGGAACACCTGTTCGCCGTGGCCCGAATGGCCAGGGCGAACAGTCTCAACATGGTGCGCGAGGCGGCCGTCTAGCCGCCGCCGCACAAAGCCACTGATCTTCGCCGGGTTTTCCTATATGGACATCCGGTTCAAACTGACGCTGCAGCCAAGAAGCCTTCATCATGAAATTCCTCGACCAGGCCAAAGTCTATGTCCGCTCCGGAAACGGGGGCGCGGGATGCGTGTCCTTCCGGCGCGAGGCCTATGTGGAATATGGCGGTCCCGATGGCGGCGATGGCGGCAAGGGCGGCGATGTGTGGGTGGAGGCCGTGGACGGCCTGAACACGCTGATCGACTATCGCTACAAGCAGCACTTCAAGGCCGACACCGGTCAGCACGGCATGGGCAAGAACCGCACCGGTGCCGGCGGCGAGGACGTGGTGCTGCAGGTGCCGGCGGGCACGCAGATCCTGGATGAGGACAAGGAAGAGATTCTCGCCGACCTCACCGAGGTGGGTCAGCGCGTTCTGCTGGCGCGCGGCGGCGATGGCGGCAAGGGCAATACCCGCTACAAATCCTCGACCAACCAGGCACCGCGCAAGTCGACCCCGGGCTTTCCCGGCGAGGAGCGCTGGGTGTGGCTGCGGCTGAAGCTGATCGCCGATGTCGGCCTGGTCGGCCTGCCCAATGCCGGCAAGTCGACCTTCCTGTCGGTCGTCTCCCGCGCCCATCCCAAGATTGCGGCCTATCCCTTCACCACGCTCTACCCGCATCTGGGCGTGGTCGATCTGGGTCCGGGCTCGCGCTTTATCGTCGCCGACATTCCCGGCCTGATCGAGGGCGCCCATGAAGGCGCCGGTATCGGCGACCGTTTCCTGGGTCATATCGAGCGCTGCGCCTCGCTGATCCATCTGGTCGACGGCACCCAGGAGGATGTCGCGGCGGCCTATAATACGGTCCGTGGCGAGCTGGAGGCCTACGGCGCCGGGCTGGACACGAAGACCGAAATCCTCGCGCTCAACAAGATCGACGCGATGAGCGAGGAGGATATCGCGGAGAAGGTCGCCGCGCTCGAAGCGGTCAGTGGTAGCAAGGTGATGCGGATATCCGGCGTTGCCGGAACCGGCATCAAGGAAATTTGCGGCAAGGCCTGGGATGTCGTCCTGGAAGACCGCCGCAACGAAGCCGCCCGCGAAGCCGCAGCCGGCGAGGACGGCTGGGCGCCGTGACACGGCCCGCGTTCGACGCTGTTGGCAGGCTGGTCGTCAAGGTCGGCTCTTCATTGCTGCAGGGCGGGCCTGCCGTCCTGGCCGCGATCGCAGACGACATCGCTCGATTGCATGCCCGGGGCTGCCGCGTGGTGATCGTGTCGTCCGGCGCTGTCGCGCTGGGCCGGTCCCGCCTCGGCCTCACCCAGCCCGTCCTGTCGCTTGAGCAGAAACAGGCCGCCGCGGCCGCCGGCCAACCGCGTCTGCTGGCTGCCTGGGACACGGCGCTCGAACCCCACGGGCTGACCGCCGCCCAGGCCCTGATGACGCTGGACGTCACCGAGAACCGGCGCTCCTGGCTCAATGCCCGGGCGACGCTCAACACGCTGGTCGAGCTGAACGCGGTGCCGGTGGTCAACGAGAATGACACGATCGCGACCGACGAGATCCGCTATGGCGATAACGACCGTCTGGCCGCCCGCGTTGCCCAGCTGATCGGCGCGGATCTTCTGGTCCTTCTGTCCGATATCGACGGTCTGTACGAGGCCGATCCGCGCAAGCACCCTGGCGCCGTCTGCCTGCACGACATCCCCGTGATCGACGACCGTATCCGGGCGATGGCCGGCGAGGCCAATGCCCAGGCTGCGGTCGGCACGGGCGGCATGCGCACGAAAATTCTCGCAGCCGAGCTGGCAGGCCGCTCCGGCTGCGCCACGGCGATTGCGCTGGGCACGGCACCACATCCGCTGGTCAGCCTGCGCGACGCCACCCATGGCAGCTGGTTCCATCCGGCCCGGACGGCATCGAGCGCCCGTGAAAGCTGGATCGCCGGGGCGGAAAGCCCGACCGGGGAAATCCATGTCGATGCCGGTGCCGCAGCCGCGCTGCGGGCGGGCAAGTCGCTCTTGCCGGTCGGCGTCGTATCGGTCGGCGGACGGTTCGAGCGCGGCGAGACGGTGCGCATTCTCGGCCCTGGGGGCTTGCTGGTGGGTCGTGGCGTGTGTGCCTACAGCGCCGCCGATGCGCGGCTGATTGCAGGCTGCCGCACCGAGGAGATCGAGACCCGGCTGGGCTATCGCCGGGCGGCCGCGCTCATTCATGTCGACGACCTGGTGCTCGAGCGGGGGACGTCATGACCTCTGCGCCACTGAGGTCCGAACTCCTGGCCCCGGGCATGCGGGTCGGCCTGTTCGGCGGTACGTTCGATCCGCCCCATGCCGGGCATCTGCATGTGGCGCGTACGGCCATACGCCGCCTCAACCTGCATCGGGTCTGGTGGCTGGTCTCACCGCAGAATCCGCTCAAGCAACGCCAGGCCGGCGATCTCGCCCGGCGGATGGATGCTGTTGCCGAACTGGCCAACGAACCGCGCATGGTGGTCAGCGATATCGAGGCGCGGCTCGGGATCAACCGGACCGTCGACCTGATGCGCGCGCTGAAACGCCGGTATCCGGATGTGCGCTTCGTCTGGATCATGGGCGCCGACAACCTGTCCAGCATTCACCGCTGGGGTCATTGGCGCGAGATTTTCGCGAGCTATCCGATCGCCGTCGTGTCCCGTCCGACCGATGCGGTACGCGCCCGCCTGTCACCGGCCGTGCAGATCCATGCCCGCGACCGGCTCAATGAGGACCAGGCCCGCCATCTAGCCGATTGCGCGGCGCCGGCCTGGACCTATCTGACCGAACCCTATCATCCGCACTCCTCCACCGCGTTGCGGCACCGGAGCAAGCGGAAGGCCTGATTCAGCGCGGATTGGCGTCTCGAACGCGGCGGCAAAGCGTGCTATGGGTGACGTGTTTGTTTTGGATGTCAGAGAGGACACCAGCCCTGTCTACGGAATTATCGCGCCGTAAAGAGCAAGAAACGGCCGCTGCAGTTCGCGTCACCGGCGACGATGCGCATGTCGACGCACTCGAGACGCTCATTCTCGACTCGCTGGAAGACGACAAGGCCGAAGAGGTCGTGGCTATCGACCTGCGTGGCAAATCTTCCGTCACCGATATCATGATCGTCGCCTCCGGGCGGTCGGCGCGCCATGTCAACGCGCTGGCCGATCATCTTGTGCGCAAGCTCAAGGAGCACGGTCAGGGCAAGGCCCGGGTCGAGGGTCTGCAGACCTGCGACTGGGTGCTGATCGATGTCGGCGACGTCATTGTCCACCTGTTCCGGCCGGAAGTGCGCAGCTTCTACAATCTGGAAAAGATGTGGTCCGTCGAACCCGACGCCACCGCATCGCCGGAAGCCACGGCCCAGTAGGTGAAACTCACGATCGCAGCGCTCGGCCGCATGAAGGCCGGGCCCGAACGCGAACTCGTCGATACCTATATCGAGCGGGCGAGCGCGACCGGCCGGGCGATCGGCCTGGGGCCTGCTGGCGAACAGGAAATCGACAACCGGTCCCTGACATCGGCCAGCGACGAGAGCCGTGCGCTCGCCGCGGCCCTGCCCGCCGGCTGCAAGCTGGTGCTGCTGGACGAGCGCGGCAAGGCCATGACCTCCCGCGATTTCGCCCGCACGCTGGCCCGCTGGCGCGATGAAGGCGTGCGTGAAGCCGTGTTCTGCATCGGCGGTGCGGACGGCCATGACCGCACACAATTGCCGCAACCCGATCTGATGCTCGCTTTCGGTCCTGCCGTCTGGCCGCACAAGCTGGTCCGTGTGATGCTGGCCGAACAGATCTACCGGGCCGTCTCGATCCTGGCCGGGACGCCCTATCACCGCGACTGAACCGATGACCCCTGACCCGCGTCCGGCATCATGCTGAGCTTCATTGCTGCCCTTGTCCTGATGCAGACCCAGACCGGCGATGTCCCGCCGGATCCGGAGGAAGCTGCGCGTCTGGAAGAAGAGGAGCGCGAAGCCGCCGCCCGTGCGGAAGCCATGCAGCAACAGGCCGAGGAACTGGCCACCGAAGTCGCGCTGATGCAGCGCCAGCTGGTCGAGCTGGGCCAGCGTGTCGGGGCCAGCGAGCAGGCGGCGCTGGAAGCCCAGGCGTCGCTCGACGATCTGCAGGCTCGCGAGACCGATCTTCTGGCCCGGCTCGGCGAGAACCGGGACGCCCTGATCGGCCTGCTGGCGGCGATCCAGCGCATCGAGAGCCAGACCCCGCCGGCCGTGCTGGCGGCCCCCGACGATGCGGCGGATGCGGCCCGCGCAGCGGCGCTGATGGCGGAGGTGGCGCCCGCCCTGCAGGACCGGGCTGCGGCGCTGTCGGCCCAGCTGGAGGAATTGCGCGCCCTTCGAGAGGACATTGAAAGCGAGCAGACCGCGCTTGCCCTGACCGAGGATACGCTGGCCGACCAGCGTCTGGAACTGCAGGCCCTGATTGCCGAACGCCGCGCGCTGGAAGCCCGGCGCCGCAATGAAGCCGTGGCCCTGCTGGAAGCCTCGAGTTCCGCCGGGGAGCGCGCCCGCTCGATCCGCAGCCTGATCGGCGAGCTGTCGCGCATGGCGGAGGTGGTTCCCACGGTCAGCCCGCGCCGGCGCGAGATCGAGGACGCCGTTCCCGAACCGCGCATCCGGCCGCCGCGTGAACTGGTCTCGGCCCGGGTTCCCGTGACGCCGCTGGAAACGTTGCGCTTTGCCGATGCGCGCGGCCGGTTGCGACCGCCCGCCGCCGGCGAGATCGAACGCGGCTTCGGCCAGGTGAGCGAAGATGGCACAGCGTCTGAAGGAATTTTCATTCGGACCCGGCCGCGGGCGCAGGTAATCTCGCCCTTCGACGCCCGTGTGGAGTTCGCGGGACCGTTCAACACATACGGCGGTCTCTTGATACTCAATGTCGGCGATGACTACTATATCGTACTGGCTGGCATGGCGGTGACCTATGCCAGCGTGGGTCAGAGTGTCCTGGCGGGCGAACCCGTCGGCGCAATGCCCGACCAGTCCCAACCGGCACCGGATTTGTATCTGGAGCTGCGACGTGACGGAGTGGCGATCGACCCGGCCCCGTGGCTGCGGAGCCGGTGACCTCGCCAGTACAGGACTATCGCGCTCAAAGGACGCGAGCTCGCATGCGTATCAATGTCTTCGCTTCGATGGTTGCCTTCGCTGTAGGCGCGGTGGCCATCGCGGTCTCGGCCGAGGGCAGCCAGGACAATCGTGCGGAAACCTTCCGCCAGCTGGAACTCTTCGGCGATGTGCTCAGCCGGGTGGAGTCGGACTATGTCTCCGACACCGACCAGGCCCAGCTGATCGAGGCCGCCATCGAAGGCATGCTGACATCACTCGATCCGCACTCGACCTATCACAATCCCGACAGCTACGAGGATCTGCGCGTCTCGACCCGCGGAGAATATGGCGGTCTGGGCATGGAAGTGATGCGCCGCGACGATTTCATCACCATCGTCTCGCCGATCTCCGACACGCCGGCCGAACGCGCCGGCCTGCGCACCAATGACAAGATCATCGCCGTCGATGGCGAGAGCATTGTCGGCATCTCGGTCGACGATGCGGTCGCCCTGATGCGCGGCGCTGTCGGCGAGCCGGTCACCATCACCGTCGCCCGCGAGGACGAGGACCCGTTCGACGTCACCCTGGTGCGCGACACCATCCCGCTGCGCACCGTCGCGACCCGTCTGGAAGAAGGCGTGCCCTATATGCGCATCGCCGGCTTCAACGAGCGCACCACGGAAATGGTGCAGGAGGGCATCTCCGAGCTCGAGGACGAATATGGTGCACCGCTGCCGGGCCTGATCCTGGACATGCGCTACAATCCGGGCGGCCTGCTGGACCAGGCGATCGGCGTGACCGACGTCTTCCTGGACGGCGGCGAAGTGGTCTCCACCCGCACCCGCGATCCGCGCGACACCCAGCGTTATAATGCCCGCCCGGGCGACCGGCTGAACGGCGCACCGATCGTGGTGCTGATCAATGAGGGCTCGGCCAGCGCGGCGGAGATCGTCGCCGGCGCCCTGCAGGACCGCGAACGCGCCGAACTCGTCGGCATGACCAGTTTCGGCAAGGGCTCGGTGCAGACCATCATTCCGCTGCGCGGCGGCCGAGACGGCGCCCTGCGCCTCACCACGGGCCGCTACTACACACCGGCCGGCCGCTCGATCCAGGCCACCGGCATCATCCCGGACACCCAGATTTCCGCCTGGGCGCTGGAAGAAGATGAAGAGCACGAAGTGCCGGAAATCGCCTCCGAGGCCGACCTGCCGGGCGCGCTGGAGAACGAGAATGGCGATCACCGGGCCGAGACCGATATCGCCTCTGTCGAACAGCCGCCGGCCGACTGGCCCGAAGACGAGGACTACCAGCTCCACCGGGCGCTGGAGATCCTGCGCGGCACGATGGAAAGCCAGCAGGCCTCGCTGCAATAGCGGCTCTGCCGCCTGAAATGCCGGAAATTGTTGGCGGCGCCTTCCTGAAGGGGGGCGCCGTTAACCGTTTTTTACGGCCGAATCGGTCACATAGGCGGCGAATGCGTCCGTGCCCTGCCGGACCCTTGTGGAATTGCCTGACAGGCCCAATGCCATGCCGACCGCCGTTCTTCGCCACGCCCAGCCGCTGCTGACCCTCCGCGCGCCTCTGATCGCGGGACTGGCAACGGCCGGCCTGTTCTCGCTGGTCATCGCCGGTGTCGCCCTGTTCGGGGAGGCCGATACGGCACCGCCGGCAGCCCGGGGCGGATTCGAGCCGGTCACCCCGCCCCAGCACACGGCCGAGGCCGGTCATGACAGCCTGCGCAGTGACCAGGGCGCCGACGCGCGGCCGATCCGCTTCCTGGAACCGGAAGATCACGCCGATGCGAGCCTCGCCGGTGTGCGGGACGGTTTCGGTGGATCGCCCGGCGGTGCGTCGGCCTCCGGCCACACCACGCCATCCGCGCATGCGGGGTCTGATCCGGCCGATGCCGAGGCCCGTCACGCTGCGTCGTCCGGCCGGACCGATCCGGATGCCCTGCGCGCCGCGCCGATTGCCGGACTGACCGAGCCGGGCCCGGGCGGACTGCTGCCCGTGATCGGTCCCGACGGCACGCGCCCCTCGCGCGCCTATGCCCGCCCCTTCCACGGCGATCCGGCCGCCCCGACCATCGCGATTGTCGTCGGCGGCATGGGGCTGAACCGCGCCGTCACCCAGGCCGCGATCGACGAGCTGCCGCCCGAGGTCGCCCTCAGCTTCGCGCCCTATACCGAGAACCTCCAGGCCTGGATCGACCGGGCCCGCGCCGCCGGCCATGAAGTGCTGATCGAGGCGCCGATGGAGCCGTTCGACTATCCCAACAATGATCCCGGTCCGCACACCCTGCTGGCCGACGGGGCCGCCGAGGAGAATGGCCGCCGCCTCGCCTGGCTGCTCAGCCGCACGACCGGCTATTTCGGTGTGACCAATTATCTTGGCGCCCGCTTCTCGGCCTCCCAGGACGCCCTGCGCCAGGTCTTCGGCACGCTGGAACAGCGCGGCATCGCCTTCCTGCATGACGGCGCCGGACGCCGCTCGACGATCGAGGCCGCCGCCAATGCGACCGATATCGAGTACGCCATCGCCGACCGTATTCTCGACGAGGATCCCAGCCCGGCCTCGATCGATGAACGCCTGCTCGCGCTCGAAGCCCTGGCGATCCAGAACGGCGCGGCCCTGGGCACCGGTTTCGCCTATCCGGCCACCGTCGAGCAATTGCGCGACTGGGCAGCCAATCTGGACATGCGCGGCTACCAGCTCGCACCGCCGTCTGCCGTGATGGCGCGGCGGCGCCTGGAAGCCCGCCTCGCCGCCGAGTCGCAGCCCGCAACTCCGCCGCCATCGGCCGCCCCGCGCCGCACGGCGAGCGCCGAGGATCACGCCCCCGCTGCCTCCAGCGGGCATCACTGATGGCCGGCGCGGACGATATCTGGCCCCATCACCGCGCCAATGTCGGTATCGCGCTCTTCAATGCCGCCGGCCAGGTCTGGCTGGGCCGCCGCGAAGGCACACCGCCGCCCTGGAACTGGCAATTGCCGCAGGGCGGGATCGATCCCGGCGAAGCGCCCGAAACAGCTGCCCTGCGCGAGCTTGAGGAAGAGACCGGTATTTCCGCCGCCAGCGTTTCCATCATCGGCGAGATTCCCGGCTGGCTGGCCTATGACTATCCGCCCGACGTGCGCGAGGATCCGAAGTTTCACAAGAAACGTCATCTCGGCCAGAAACAGCGCTGGTTCGCCCTGCGCTTTGCCGGCTCGGACGCCGATATCGACCTGGAACAGCATGGTGAGGTCGAATTCGACGCCTGGCGCTGGGGCAGTCTCGACGAAATCCCCGACCTGATCATCCCCTGGAAACGCGACGTCTACGAACAGGTCGCGACCGCCTTCGCGAAGTTCGCCGTGCCGTCGCGCTGACGCACGCCGCACTTTCTCTTTTCCTCTCCTCCTCTGTTTCCCCCGGCCTTGTGCCGGGGCCAGGAGGAGCCTCCTCCTGAAACGCCGGCAGGCCCCGGAACAAGTCCGGGGAAAGCGCCACGCTCTCTTTCTTCCCCACAATGTGGGGAAGTGGGCCCTCCATAGCCTTGGCGAAGGAGGGGTCGAAGGGGCCGGCGCGTCAGCGCCGGGGCGGTAGAGCTTGGCATCAACATAACGCCGCTGACGCGGCGCCCCTCCGTCTCGCCGCCTGGCGGCGATCCACCTCCCCATGAAATGGGGAGGAAACAGCACAAAACCCTCCACGGGCAGAACCCTGGAGATATGAGAGGGGTGCGGGATGCACGGCGGAC
>JAZAHA010000048.1:0-100918 GCA_036231565.1 Pseudomonadota bacterium | reverse complement strand
TGGCACGCATGACGATGGAGCCACGGCCGGTCTGGATGGCGCTGCGCGCACCGGCGCGACCAAGGATCAGACCGCCGGTCGGGAAGTCCGGTCCCGGCAGGATGTCGAGGAATTCCTCTTCCGACAGGTCCGGATTGTCCAACAGGGCCAGCGAGGCGTCGATCACCTCACCGGGATTGTGCGGCGGGATATTCGTCGCCATGCCCACGGCGATACCATTGGCACCATTGACCAGCAGGTTCGGGAAACGGGCCGGCAGGACGGTCGGTTCCTGGCGCTCGGCGGAGTAGTTCTCGACGAAATCCACCGTATCCTTGTCGATATCGGCCAGCAGCGACTGCGCGACCTTTTCCATCCGGCTCTCGGTGTAACGATAGGCGGCCGGCGGGTCACCATCAATGGAACCGAAATTGCCCTGGCCGTCGATCAGCGGCACGCGCATCGACCAGTGCTGGGCCAGGCGGACAAGGGCGTCATAGACCGCCTGGTCGCCGTGCGGGTGATAGCGGCCCATCACGTCACCGACGGCGGTGGCGCACTTGCGGTAGGATTTCTCGTGCGTCTGGCCATTCTCGTGCATCGTGTAGAGGATGCGCCGGTGCACCGGCTTGAGCCCGTCGCGCGCGTCCGGGATCGCGCGGCTGACGATGACGCTCATCGCATAGTCGAGATAGGAGGAGCGCATCTCCTCCTCGATCGAGATATTGCCGATACCGTCGGGAAGGCCGGCATTGTCGCCAACCGGCGGAAGCTCGTCGTCGTGATCGCTCAAGGCGGTCCTCATGTGCTGGTTTCGCGGGTTCCGGCCGCCCGGCCGGCATCCACGAAAAACGCCGCCGTCACGCGGCTTGCGGCAAAAGCCGGAAAAGCGCGTGAATCAGGCGGCAGGCCTGTCGCCAAGTCTTAACAATCGGGGGGGGCTGGCGCAAACACCGGCGTCGGTTGGCCGCGGCGCAATTGACAGGCGCTGTCTTCCGTTTGTGACAATCCCCGCTTACACCCGTGCCAGCTTCATCTTGTGTTGGGGAACCCGATATGCGTCTTGCCGCCTTTGCCACCCTCGCCGCCACGGCCCTCCTGGCCGCCTGCAGCCACGTTCCGTCACAGGCGCCGCAGGACGATCCGATCGTGCTGATGATCGGCCTGGACGGCCTGCGCTATGATGCGATCGACCGTTGGGACGCGCCGAACCTGCAGGCGCTCGCCGATCGCGGCACGCGGCCGGAACGCATGATTCCCGTCATGCCGTCGAAGACCTTCGTGAATTTCTACTCGATCGCGACAGGCCTCTATCCCGAGCATCACGGCATGATTTCCAACTCGCCCTGGGATACGGCCGCCCGCCGTCACTTCTCCGCAGCCGAAGGCAGCCCGCAGGATCCGTTCTGGTGGCAGGGCGAGCCGATCTGGATCACGGCCGAGCGCCAGGATGTGCGCAGCCACATCATGTTCTGGCTGGGTTCGGAAAGCCCGGTCGATGGCGACATGGCCAGCGTCTGGCATCCTTATGAGCACAACAAACCCTATGACGAGCGGGTCGACGAGGTCCTCGCCTGGTTCGACGCCCCGGCTGACGAACAGCCGCGCTTTGCCGCCGTCTATTTCGACCATGTCGACACGGTCACCCACCGCGCCGGCCCGTTCACGCCGGAAGAAGGTGAAGCCGTTGCCGAAGTCGACCGCCTGGTCGGCGAGATCGTCGACGGTCTCGAAGAACGCGGCCTGCTGGACCGGACCAATATCATCATCGTGTCGGACCACGGCATGTCGGCCGTCTCGACCGAGCGGGTCATCCGCATCGACGAACTGGCCGATCTCGACGGCATCCTGTTCGAGGAGGGCATGGGCGCCTACGGCATGGGGCTGGAGCCCTTCCTGATGGGCTATGGCAGCGAGGAAGACGTCAATCGCGTCTACCAGGCGCTGCAGGGCGCCGATCCGCGCATCATGGCCTATCGCCGCCAGGACTATCCGGATCACTGGCATTTCGACCACCCGGACCGCGGTCCCGACCTCTTCATCCTGGCCCAGCCGGACTGGCTGATCACGTCGTCGAGCACCGATCTGAGCAATCCCTATCACACCTCGCTGCACGGCATGCACGGCTATGACAACCGCGCGGAAAGCATGGGCGCGACCTTCATCGGCGCCGGGCCGGTCTTCCCGCAGGGCACCCGTCCGACGGCATTCGAGAACGTCAATGTGTACGGCATCATCGCCTGTGCCCTGGACATCGAACCGGCACAAACCGATGGCGATCCGGCCGAGATCGCCCGCATTACCGGCGGCAACTGCCCCGCCGGGTAACACGCAGGGGACTGGTCAATCCGCGTCGTATCCGGTTCACTTCTCCGGCCCGTCGGGAGAGATACATGAACACGCTGACACGACGCGGATTTGTTTCCGCCAGCCTCGCCGCCGGGCTCGTCCCGCCGGCCTTCGCACAGTCATCTGCAGAGACATCCGCGTGGATACCGGCCACATCGCTGCCGGTGCGCACCCAGGAAATCTATCCGGCCGTGCTGCACGGGCGCATCTACCTGGCCGGCGGGCTGTCGCCCGATGCCGAGGTGACGCAGGGCGGCATGGGTATTCTCGACCGGGTCTTCTGCTGGTCACCGGGTCCGCACGCCGGCGGCAGCTGGGCCGAGATCGCCGCCCTGCCCGAACCGCGCCATCACCCCAATCTGGTCGGACATGCCGACGCCGTCTTCGCGATCGGCGGCTTTCATGCAGCCCGGGGCGGGGCCTGGCACATGCTCTCCACCAACACGCGCTACGATCCCGATGCCGACACCTGGCAGGAGGTCGCGCCCCTGCCGGAGCCCTTTGCCGAGACCTGCGCAGTCTCGCTGCCGTCGGGCATTCATGTCGCCACCGGCCGTCAGCCCGCAGGCGAGGCCAATGCCAACTGGCCCGACCACACCGACAGCGGCGTGCATTTCGTCTACGACGCCGCAGAGGATCGCTGGCGCCGGGCCGCCCCCAATCCGAACCCGCGCAACTCGGCCGCCGGTGTCGCCCTGGACGGCCGCTTCCACGTGATCGGCGGCCGTCGTGTCGGCGCCGGCAATGAGACCCGGCACGAGGCCTATGATCCGCAGACCGACACCTGGCACACGCTCGCCCCGCTGCCGCAGGGCCAGGGCGGGCTCGCGGCGGCTGTTGCCCATGGCCGGATCCACGCTTTTGGCGGCGAGTGGTTCGGCGATGATGGCGGCGGTGTCTATCCGGACATGTGGATCTACGACCCGGCTGCCGATGCCTGGCAGGCCGGTCCGCGCATGCGCACACCGCGCCACGGGCTGGGCGGTGTCGCCATCGAGAACCGCATCTTCGCCATTGCCGGCGCGACCGGCCCGAGTGCCCGGGGAACGACCGGCGGGGTGGAAGTGTACGCCCCAGGTTCCTAACTAGAGGCGGTAGCCGGCCGGAGCCTCCCATGCTGATCCGAAGTGTCCTCGCGTTTGCCCTCATCTCCTTGGCGCCCACCGCCATGGCCCAGACACCGGATGCGTCATCTGAAAGTGCACCGGCAACGGTCCGTGTGCCGCTCAGCGGGCATAACGGCGCCCCCCTGTCCGGACTGGCCGTCTTTACCGAGGGCCCGCAGGGCGTTCTGATCCGGCTGCGCGTCAACGATCTGCCGGTCCAGGCGCGCGGCCAGTGGCATGCCGTGCATCTGCACGAGACAGCCGACTGCTCCGGCCGCGGCTTCACGGCGTCAGGCAGCCACATCAATCCGGACAGCGTTGCGCACGGCCTGCTTAACCCCATGGGCCCCGCCCCGGCCGACCTGCCGAATATCTGGGCCGATGCCGCCGGGAATATCCACGCCGAGCTCTACGCCACCGGCATCACCGTCACGGACGCACCGGGCCGGGTCTCCCTGCTCGACAGCGACGGCTCGGCCATCGTCATCCATGCCGGGCCGGACGACCACCACTCCCAGCCGATCGGCGGCGCCGGTACGCGCATCGCCTGCGGCGCGATTGCGGTCGAATAGGCGTCAGAAGCCCGGTTTCGTGATCATCAGGACGAAGATCGCGATGAGCGCGGCAAAGGCCGGCCAGCCCAGTACGAACCAGATCCGCATCAGCCGGTGAACTTCCGGCGGGACGGCCTCACCCTCTGCCGCCGCGAGCCGGTCGCGCACGCGATACTGGATCCACACCACCGGCAGCCAGCAGGCCCCGATAAAGCCGTAGAGCCCGTAGCTGGCCAGCAGCCAGGGCGCCGTCAGCGGCCATCCGGCCAGATGCGCCAGGGCGATGCCGGACAGGGGCTGGATGACCACCGCACTCGCCGTGAACAGCCAGTCGGCGAGCACGACGTGGCGCGATGCGAGCGCAAAGCCGGCCCGGTCGCCAGACCGCCAGGCCATCAGCATGAAGAAAGCAATCGCGGCGCCGGATCCGAACAGGACGCAGGCCGAGAGGATATGGACGAGCCGGGCGAGCACATAGAGGTCCATCAGCGTTCATCCTCCGTCGCCGCCACCAGCAGCGCCAGCGCCATCGCGGGGAAGACCTTGATCACCGGGCCCAGCGGATCGGCCCACAGGTCCGGCGCCAGCCAGCTGATCCCGGCGACATAGCCAAGCGTGCCCGCAATCATCAGCGCCGCCGCACTTCGCACGCGCCATTTGGCGAGCATGGCAAGACCTACCGCGATGTCGAACAGCGAGGTGAGCCAGAAAACGAGCGTGCCGGCCGTGCCGGTCAGTCCCGCCGACGCCAGCACATCCATCGCACCGGACCGGGCGACGGTCAGCGTCAGAAGCCCCGTCACCAGCCAGAACAGGCCCAGCACCCAGCGCGCCAGCGGCCGCGCAAAGCCCAGCCGTGCCTGCCAGCGATCCTGCACACCGGCGGGATGGGCTGCGAGCCAGTCGTGAAAGCCGCACGGCCGGGCGCCCGTGGCCGCGATCCAGGGCGCCGGATCGCCCTCGACATCGAAGTCGAGCTGTTTGAGAGCATTGCTGCGCAAGGGCGTGCGCACGCCCAGCCAGCCCAGAAGGTCCCCGGCCCGAAAGGCCGGCGCGGCCAGCCAGCGCGGTACCGGCCAGATGCGGGTCTCGCCAAAGCCGAGCCAGCGGCGATAGCCGCGCGCGGCATCGGCCAGGCTGACCCGTTCCGGACCCGCCAGGTCGAAGCTCTGCCGGCACGGCGCATCCGGCCGCACCAGATCGGCGACCGCGGCACACAGATCATCCATGCCGATGGGCCGGAAGACCTGCTGCCCGCCGACCAGGGGCGTGATCCAGGGAATACCGCACAGCGCGCGCAGCAGGGCGGTGCCGCCATAGACATTGCGGGCGATCACCAGCGAGGGGCGCAGGATCAGCCAGTCGAGATCGCGGGCCTTCAGCGCCGTCTCCCCCGCCAGCTTGTCCCGCGCATAGCTGGACCCGGCCGCCGCATCGACCCCGACCGCCGAGATGTGCAGCACACGCCGGACACCGGCCTGCTCGCACGCCTCGAACAGGGCATCCGCCCCCGCGACATGGACCGCCCGGCTGTCATCGCCAAGCCCGTCCTGCAGCACGCCGACACAGTTCACCACCGCATCGACACCCGCCAGGCGCTCTGCCCAGTCTTCAGTGCGGTCATGCCGGAAATCGCAGGCCATCCAGTCGAGCCAGGGCGCACGCTGCCGGGCGGTGCCGACGCCGCGCGCCGCGGCGATGACACTGTGTCCGGCAGCATGAAGATGCGCCGCGATATGGGAACCGATAAAGCCGGACGCCCCGGCAATGAGTATCTTCAAGGCGGCGCCCCTCCGGCCGAATCTGCAGCCAGTCTACAGCGCAGGGGCGCCGCCGGAAGATCAGTCCTGGCGCCGGTAGTGCGACAGGGCGTTTTCCAGCCGCAGGGTCAGGCCGGTCGCCTCGCCCAGGGCATTGCGATGGAATTCGATCTCCCAGATACCCATCGTGTCGGCCATGTCAGCAAGAACAAAGCGCGTCGGCGAGAGCGGGGTGAGCGGGCTGTAGCGATCGCCGCCGGCCCGGCCGATTTCCAGCTGGCCGTCCTGGACACGCACCGCCAGCGGCAGTTCGAAAAACCCGCCGCTCATCTGTTCACGCAGATCCACCGGGAAGCCGGCATCGACCGCGTAGGTGCCCGAAAAATCCGCCAGTACGGCCGGATCGAGACTCAGCTCCGGTGCCACGACCGGCGCATTGACGGGCCAGCCCATCGTGTCGGCAACCGCATTGCGGATCTCGTCGATCAGGGACCGCCCCCGGGCGCCATTGGTCAGAATGACCAGGCCATCGCCCGTGGCCGGATGGCCTTCGATCCAGGCGCGGTAGGAATTGTTCGTGCCGCCATGGTGGAAGACAAAACGCTCGCCGCTGCCCGTCACCCGCGGCCCCAGCCCGTGCTCGCCCGGTGCGACGCGGGTCATCATGGCGATGGCGCCGGATTGCGAGAGCGGCCCCGCCTCGCCGCGATAGCTGTCGATCAGCCCGGCCACCAGCGCACCCAGATCATGGGCGCTGGTCCACAGACCCGACGCCGCCATCTCCGGCATGGCCTCATAACCGCGCGGCAGGGCAACCGGTTCACCGCCGCCATTGTGGGCGTGCGCGATATTGCCATGCTCGGGCGGCAGCGGATTGGTATAGGTGCTGCGCGTCAGTCCCAGCGGCGCGAACAGCTGATCGCGCGCCACGGTTTCGAAGGGCGCGCCCATCACATCGCTGACCAGCAATTGCGCCAGCGTGTAACCGCCGCCGGAATACTGATAGCCGCTCCCCGTGCGGAATTCGCGCGCCAGCGGCTCGCCGCTGGCCGGGGCCGCACCGTTCAGCGTCGCGATCACATCCGGCAGGGCCTCGCCCGGCTGGAAATCGGCAAAGCCGTGAATGTTGAAGCCGGACGTGTGCGAGAGAATGGCCCGCAGATTGACCGGCTCACCGGCAAAGGCATCGCGTTCGGCCGGCAGCTGCCAGGACGAGACCGTGTCCAGCACGTCGGCGTCCAGATCGAGATAGCCGGTATCCGCCAGCCGCAGGATCAGTGTCGCCGTGACGACCTTGCTGACCGAGCCGGCGGAAAACACGGTGTGCGCATCGACCGGCGTGTCACCGCCGGCCTGCAGCACGCCGAAGCCGGCTTCATAGACCACCGCGCCATCATCGATCACCGCAACGGCGACGCCAGGCACGGCGTAGTGCGCCATGCGCTCTTCCAGCGTCCAGCTTTGCGGCGCTCCGGCCTGCTGGATGCGCGGCCGCAGATGATCGGCAAAGCCGGCGGCGCGCTGATCCGGGTCCTGATCCGGGCTCTGGGCCTGGGCTGTCAGAACGATCGTGGTGGTGGCCGCAACGGCCAGACAGGCGCCCAGCACAAAGGGTTTCGCCAAGCTGGCGAAAGAGGATTCCGTCATTGATGTCTCCAGAAAATCGAGCCCCGCCGCCGCGCCCTGAATGACTGGCGGCGGGGTATGTCAGCTGCGGCTAGCGGCCGGACGGGGCCTGATGCGTGGCACCATTTGCTTCAAGCCAGCGCACCATGTCGCGATGGCCGTTGCGGCGCGCCTCGCTGAGCGGCGAGCGGTATTCCTCGCGGCCGTCCCGGATATTGGCGAGCACGGTCAGCGACAGGTCGGCTCCGGCCTCGGCCAGGCGTTCGGCGACATCGACATGGCCGCCCTGGGCCGCATTGATCAGCGGGGTCTCGTCGCCACGGACATAGGCATTGGGATCGGCACCGGCTTCCAGCAGCAGATCGACAACATCGACCCGCCCGCGAAGCGCCGCGGCGATCAGGGCATTGCCGTCACCGGAATAGGCCTCGTTCACATCGGCGCCATAGGACAGCAGCATCTCCACCATCTCATGATCGCCGCGTGCGGCCGCCGCGATCAGCGGATTGCCGTCACCGCGCACGCCGAGGTCCGGATCGGCACCGGCGGCCAGCAGGATGCGGGCTGTCTCGCGCTCGCCATTGCGCACGGCGGCTGTCAGTGCCGTACCATCGCCGGAAAAGCGCACGTCCGCATTGGCACCGTCGGCCAGCAGGGCGGAGACTTCGCCGGTCCGGCCGCGGCGGGCGGCGTGGAAAAGGCGGGCATCGCGATCGAGCGCCTCGTCCAGCGAGCGTGGCGCCGCGGCGGGCGCGTCCAGGGTGGCACCGACGCTCGGCGTCAGGATGAGGCTTCCGGCAGCCAGCACGGGGAGGATGAGGGCAAAACGCATGACACTGTCCTTTCGATCGAGCGCACCGGGCGCTGTGAGATGGCCGATACGGCGGGCCAGACCGCTGCGGGTCGGCGCGGCCGCAAGAGCCAGGGAGGGCGTTTTCACGGCCGCTGCCGCACTATCGAGCAGGGCTATGGCCAGGGCGCGGGGTTGACCGGTGATCCGGGCCGCCTGGCGGTCGCACAGGGCTTCGCGGGAGCGGTCGAGCACCGGCAGGACCCAGCGCAGCGGCAGCGCCCACCAGAACACTGCCATCACCGCCCGCACGCCCAGCGCGGCCCAGGTATCGCCGCGGCGCACATGGGCAATCTCGTGCTCGATCACGGGCCGGGCCGCGGCGTCCAGGGCAAAGCCGCGCGGCACCAGGATCAGCGGCGCGGTGAAGCCGGCCACCATGGGACAGTTCACCTCATCGCTTTCGGCCACCGGCAGGGCAAACGACATCGCCAGTTCAGCCGGCGGCGCCGTGCGGCGCGCCCGCGCCTTGAGACGCTGCAGCGCGACCAGATCGGCGGCCAGGCGCAGCAGCATGGCCAGAGTGATCGCGGCCCAGCTCGCCAGCCCGATGCCCGCAATCAGCTCCGCCGAGACGGGCAAGCGTTCGAACAGGCCGGCCGTTTCGATGTCAGGCAGTTCGGGCAGGCGCTCATGGGTCTTGGCGGGCGTGTCCGCGATATCGGCCGCAACCGGCGTTTCGATATAGACCGGCAGGACCTCCTGCGACGCCTCGGGCCGCGGCAGCACCGCGACAAGAAAGACCAGGGGGACGGTCAGGATGGCGGCCAGCGCCAGATCGTGGCGCTCGCGCAGCCAGGCCTGCGGGGCGAACCGGTCGAAGACGGCAATACCGGCCGCCAGTACTGCCGCGGCGGTCAGCGCGAAACCGGCGGACTGGATCAGGGCCGCGATCATGGCTCGCCCTCCCCGCCGCTCTTGCGCAGCATTTCGGCGCGCAGTGCCTCGATGTCTTCCAGCGTCAGCTGGTCGTCCTTCACCAGGTGCTGTGCCAGGCTCTGCGCCGATCCGCCGAACAGGGATTTCACCAGCGATCCCAGCGCCGAGGCCCGGGCGCCCTCGCGCGACAGCAGCGCATGATAAATGTGGGCGCGGCCATCCTTGCGGAAACCGACATAGCCCTTGTCGGCCATGATGCGCACCGTCGTCAGGACCGTGGTGTAGGCCAGGCCGTGATCGGGTGCGAGCACATCGGTGATCTCGCGCACGCTGGCTTCATCGCGATCCCACAGGACCGCCATGATGCGCTGCTCGGCATCGGTAAGCTGGGGAGAGGCAGGACGAGCCATCTACGAATTCCTTAGTTGATAGAGCCAACCTATCCCGGCCGGCGGTACGTTCAACTAAAAAATTAGTTATGGACTGCAAACGGAAGCGGGATTGGCGCTGGGCGCGTCCCGCACCTGTTTGCGGAACGGAATTAAATTGGTGAACAATAGGCCAGATTTACACTGCCTGTTGTGTTCAACCCCGTCATAATCCGGGAACCGCCATGCAGATTGCCGTTTCGATCCTCGCTTTGCTCATCCAGGCACCTGCCGGGTATGAAGGCTGGACCTATGAAGAGCGCATCGTCATCCCGACGGTCGATGAGCGCGAACTCGTCTACTATCTTGACCGCCCTGGCGAGGGCACACGTGTCCCGCTTCTCATTATGGTCGACGGATCGGGGTGCGTCGGGCAGCTACGCCCGGGCAGCCGCTACCACTACCGCCCCGGGCCGGATCGTCCCCTGCCCTATGCCCGGCTGATGGTGGAAAAACCTGGCGTCGAAGCCGACGCCGGCCACGGCGCAGCGTGCTCGGCGGATTTCCTGAAGTATTACACGATCGATCAGCGCGTCATCGACCATTTGCGTGTGTTGCAGCATCTGCGCAGCGATGCGGACTGGTGGAATGGCGAACTGCTGGTCTGGGGCTGGTCGGATGGCGGAGATGTCGCCACCCAGCTGATCGCCTATTATCCGGACGTAACACGCGCCGTCCTCGGCGCCATGGGCGGCGGCTTCACCATGGCCGAGCATTTCGAGGACTTCTGGATTTGCCCGCCCGGACAGTTTGAGAGCGCCGACAGCCGCGATGCCTGCCTGGCCGATCTGAGAGCTCAATTCACCGAGATGGAAGACAATCCGACCTGGACGCAGACCTGGTCCGGTGAGGCCAATTCCTGGCGGGTCTGGCCGACACGGCTACGCTCCAGACTGACCCATCTATTGCAGGACAACACGACGCCAGTCCTCATCGTTCACGGTGCCGAGGATCACGACAAGACGCCCGTCGAAAGCGCCCGGGTTCTGGTCTCCGAGCTGGAATCGGCCGGCAATGACGCCTTCGAATACTGGGAAATCCCCGGGATGCGGCATGGCTGGAGAAGCCTGCCTGCCGATCAGCAAACCGCCCTCGAGACCGGGATGCTGGACTGGCTGCTGGGCCTGCCTGTCGCCGAGGACGGACCGCCGGATTTCGGTCTTCCCGCGACCGCTCCGGCGCACAACGAACCTTAGCCGCCTCCCTCGAAAACATATCGCCCCGGCACCGCATGACACCGGGGCGAGACGTCTCGGCCTGCATGCGAGCTGTCACGGCCCGCCAGCGGATGACTAGAACGGGATTTCATCGTCCAGGTCGGCGTTGGAGAAGTCTTCCTTCGGGCCTTCCATCGGGCGCGAACCGCCGCCTGAGGAGCCGAAACTGTTATCATAGCCGCCGCTGGACGAACCCTGGAAGGAGCCACCGCCCTCGCCCTTGCCGTCGAGCATCTGCAGCTCGCCGCGGAAACGCTGCAGCACGACTTCGGTGGAGTATTTTTCCTGGCCGTTCTGGTCGGTCCACTTGCGGGTCTGAAGCTGGCCTTCGATGTAAACCTTCATGCCCTTCTTCAGATAGTTCTCGGCGACCTTGGCCAGCTGGTCGTTGAAGATCACGACACGGTGCCATTCGGTCTTCTCGCGGCGCTCGCCGGAATTCTTGTCACGCCACTGTTCGGACGTGGCGACCGAGAGGTTCACCACCGGGTCGCCGTTATTCATGCGGCGCACTTCCGGGTCGCGGCCCAGATTGCCCACCAGGATTACCTTGTTGACGCTTCCCGCCATCGCCCTTGCTCCGTCTTGTCGCGGCCGCCCTTTACGGACAGCCTATTTGTTCACATTATGTTCCGCAGGTCAACGCGGCCCACGAGTCGCGCCGATTTGAAAGGAGGGGCTGGCGAGAGTCCAGAGAGGTCGGAAGCGCAGACGCAGCCGATCGTGACGCCGGCCATCGCGGATGAGCGCAAACGGTTTTGAAGGCGAAAGCAGCAGCGCCGGGCCAGCGGCGCATCAGGGAGGATGAGCCACCCTGACCGTAGCAACGGCTTTGTTTTCAAACTGGAGACGATGGTATGGGATTTTTTCCGCTTATCATCGCCCTGGACATGAAAAAGACCCGGATCGGCTGGCAAGTACGAATCCGGGTCCTGTTCATAGTCTAAGGACAGGGGGTGGGCCGAGAGGCTCATCCCCGCTCCAGAAATATAACACGCTTCCGGTGGATCGCAACGCGGCTGCAAGACTGCCACCGAAGGCAAGCATCCACCCCTTGCCAGACCGACCCTCCTGCCTACGTACTGTCAGGAGGCTGCCGCGCCGAACTGGACGCCGCCTCACGCGTTCTCTAATTGTTCAACGCTTCTGACTTCGCTTCTGACTTCTCCGGGGACTTCGCTGAATGGCGCTCGACAAAATCCGCGTGCAGGGTGCACGCGAGCACAATCTGAAGAATGTTTCCGTCGAGCTGCCGCGTGACAGCCTGATCGTGTTCACGGGCCTGTCCGGGTCGGGCAAGTCCTCGCTCGCCTTCGACACGATCTATGCCGAGGGCCAGCGGCGCTATGTGGAAAGCCTGTCGGCCTATGCGCGCCAATTCCTGGAGCTGATGGCCAAGCCGGACATGGACTCGATCGAGGGTCTCTCCCCGGCCATTTCCATCGAGCAGAAGACGACCTCTAAGAATCCGCGCTCCACCGTCGGCACGGTCACCGAGATCTACGACTATATGCGCCTGTTGTGGGCGCGCGTGGGCGTGCCCTATTCGCCCGCCACCGGCCTGCCGATCGAGAGCCAGACGGTGAGCCAGATGGTCGACCGGCTGATGGCGCTGGACGAGGGCAGCCGCCTCTACCTGCTGGCGCCCGTCGTGCGCGGCCGCAAGGGCGAATACCGCAAGGAATTCGCCGAATGGCTGAAGGCCGGCTTCCAGCGCGTGAAGGTGGATGGCGAGTTCTACACGCTCGAGGACGTCCCCGCCCTCGACAAGAAATTCAAGCACGATATCGACGTCGTGGTGGACCGCGTGGTGATCAAGGAAGGCCTTGAAAGCCGCCTCGCCGACAGTCTGGAAACGGCGCTGCGCCTGGCCGACGGCATTGCCGTGGCCGAGTTCGCCGGCCGTACCGACGAGAAGGGCAAGGCCGAGCGGATGATCTTCTCGGAGAAGTTCGCCTGCCCGGTCTCCGGTTTCACCATCGAGGAAATCGAGCCGCGCCTCTTCTCCTTCAACAATCCGGTCGGCGCCTGCCCGGCCTGTGACGGTCTCGGCCAGTCGCTGGAATTCGACGAGAACCTGGTCGTGCCGGACGGCGACAAGCCGCTCTCCGACGGCGCTATTGCGCCCTGGAGCCGGGCCACCTCGAAACTCTATCAGCAGACCCTGCAGGCGCTGGCCGAGCATTTCGGCGGCGACATGTTCCAGCCCTGGCGCTCCCTGCCGGAGGATTTCCGCAAGGTCGTGCTGTGGGGCACCAAGGAGAAGGTCACCTTCGTCTATGAAGACGGGCTGCGAAAATTCGAGACGCAGAAGCCCTTCGAAGGCGTGATCCCCAACCTGCAGCGGCGCTGGCGCGAGACGGACTCAAGCTGGGTGCGCGAAGACCTGGCCCGCTTCCAGTCCTCCCAGCCCTGCGAGACCTGTGGCGGCCGGCGCCTGAAGCCGGAAGCGCTGAGCGTGAAGATCGACGGCCAGGACATTTCCGACGCCTCGAAACTCTCCATCCGCAAGGCCGAGGCATGGTTCACCGCGGTCTATGAGACGCTGTCGCCGAAGGACAAGCAGATCGCCGAGCGCATCCTCAAGGAGATCCGCGAACGGCTGAAATTCCTGGTCGATGTGGGTCTGGACTATCTCACCCTCGACCGTGCCTCGGGCACGCTCTCCGGCGGGGAAAGCCAGCGCATCCGCCTGGCCAGCCAGATCGGCTCGGGCCTGACCGGCGTGCTCTACGTGCTCGACGAGCCCTCCATCGGTCTGCATCAGCGCGACAATACCCGCCTCTTGGAAAGCCTGCAGGGGCTGCGCGATCTGGGCAATACGGTCATCATCGTCGAGCATGACGAGGAAGCCATCCTGACCGCCGACTATGTCGTCGATCTGGGTCCCGCGGCCGGTGTGCATGGCGGCGAAGTCGTCGCCGAGGGCACGCCCCGGGAAGTCATGGCCAATCCGAAAAGCCTGACCGGCCAGTATCTCGCCGGCACGCGCCGTATCGAAGTGCCGGAAAAGCGCCGCAAGATCGACAAGAAGCGCACGGTGAAAGTCGTCGGCGCGACGGGCAATAATCTCAAGGGCGTGGATGCGGAATTCCCGCTCGGCGTGATGACCTGCGTCACCGGCGTATCCGGCGGCGGCAAGTCCACCCTCACCATCGAGACCTTCTACAAGGCGGCGGCCCGCAAGCTTCAGAAAGCCCAGCAGGTTCCCGCCCCGCACGACCGCGTCGAGGGGCTCGACCGGCTCGACAAGGTGATCGATATCGACCAGTCGCCGATCGGCCGCACGCCGCGCTCCAATCCGGCGACCTATACCGGCGCCTTCACCCCGATCCGGGAATGGTTCGCGCAACTGCCCGAAGCCAAGACCCGCGGCTACAAGCCCGGCCGTTTCTCCTTCAATGTGAAGGGCGGCCGCTGCGAGGCCTGCCAGGGCGATGGCGTGGTGAAGATCGAGATGCACTTCCTGCCCGACGTCTTCGTCCCCTGCGATGTGTGCCACGGCAAGCGCTTCAATCGCGAGACGCTGGAGGTACAGTTCAAGGGCAAGTCGATCGCCGACGTGCTGGACATGACGGTCGAGGAAGGCGCCGACTTCTTCAAGGCCGTACCCGCCGTGCGCGACAAGATGGAAACGCTGAAACGCGTCGGTCTGGGCTATGTGAAGATCGGCCAGCCGGCCACCCAGCTCTCCGGCGGCGAGGCCCAGCGGGTCAAACTCTCCAAGGAGCTCTCCAAGCGCGCCACCGGCAAGACGCTCTACATTCTAGACGAGCCCACCACGGGCCTGCATTTCGAGGATGTCCGCAAACTGCTCGAAGTGCTCCACGAACTCGTCGATGCCGGCAATTCCGTTGTGGTGATCGAGCACAATCTCGACGTCATCAAGACCGCCGACTGGCTGCTCGATCTGGGCCCGGAAGGCGGCGATGGCGGTGGCCAGATCGTCGCCCAGGGCACGCCGGAAGATGTCGCCAGGGTCGAAGCCAGCTGGACCGGCCGCTATCTCGCCCCGATGCTGGAACGCGACAAGGAATTGCGGGCAAAGGCGGGATAGGCGCAGCCCGCCCCGCCCTACCCCACGATCAGCCAGACCGCCCACAGGGCGCTGGCCGAAGCGATGGCGCCCAGCATCAGGACCAGTCCGTCGCGCACGGTCAGGCCGGCGGCCATGATGACAATACCCAGGGCGGGTATGACCACGCCACCCGGCACGATCGAGGCGGCGAACATGGCCAGCGACATCACCACGCACAGCGCGGCCACCCCCATCGTCCAGGGCCAGTCGAACAGGATGTGAAAGCGCGGCTCGATCACCTGGTCGACCCGGCGCAGCCAGGGCCGCACCCAGTCGACGCCGCGCCGGAAGGCGTCGGCGGAGACCTCGAACCGCCGGACACGCTGCGGCAGCCAGAGCCGGCGGGAATTGGCGAGGAAGTGGAGCGAGATCAGCAGGGTCAGCCCGGACATCGCCCAGGTGACGCCCGGCAGCATGCCGATGACGGGCATGATCGAGACCAGGGTCGGCAGGAGGAGGAGCGGCCCGAAGGAGCGCTTCTCCAGGGCATCGAGGATTTCGCCCAGCGTGATGGAGGAGCCGTCGGCTTCGGCCGCGAGTTCGTTGAACAGGGCTTCCAGCTTCTGTGGACTGTCCGCATCATCGCCGGCCGTCCTGCCGGAAGAGCCGGATTGTTCCGTGTCTGTCATTCCGCCTCGCCTTGCATCCTGCTGCCGGGCCGCGCGCGGCGGCCGGGGTCAGGATGCCGCGACGTCGCGCATACGCAAGAGCGCGTCATCAGCCACGGGCTCGCGCACCTGCAGCGCATCCCAACGCGCGATGTAGGCGGAATAGCCATATGAGACGATGCTGGCGGCGAGCGCGAGGACGATCATCAGGGCCCATCGCAGCATGCCGGCCGCATCCGGCGACAGCCAGAGCGCAGTGACCGCGCCCAGATCGCTCGGTCCGATCAGCTCGAACCGCTTGGTGACGCTGCTGAACGGCGCCAGCTCGGTCACGGCGGCGACAATCAGCAGCGCCAGCAAAGCAGGCCAGAAGATGCCCCGCGTTACCGGCCAGACGTCTGTCCCCCAGACACGCCTGTCACGGATGGTGAGCGCCGGCAGGGCCCACAGCCTGACACTCACCCAGGCGAGCACGGCCAGCAGGACCGCACTGGCGGCCTCGTCAGGAAGCGCAATGCCCGATGTGAACTCGACCAGAGAGATCATTGCCCACACCGACAGAGCGGCACCGATCAGGACGATCACCAGGATCAGCGCGTGGACAATCAGGCTCAGCGTCAGCCGCCCTTCATCGGCGCCCAGCCGGAAGGGAAAGGCGTGGATCTCTCCGCGAACCAGAAACCGCAGCCAGGCCGCGCTGATCGAGATATAGCCCGCCCACACAGCCAGGAGCAGGCACAGCGCGATGGCGGTATCGGCCACACGCAGGTCTTCCATCCGCCGTGGGAGGCCGGATTCTGCGAGGCCGGATGCGCCGTAGACGGTGAATACCGCGCCCGCCAGCAGCGTTGCGAGCAGAGCACTGGCCAGGAACAGAAGGGCCGCCGCTACGGGTCGGCGCACCATCTGCAAGGGGCCGTGGAAAGCGGCGGCAAACGGGTTGAAGGCCTTCGAGGTCACGCTGTCAGCTCCGGACATCCTGTGCGGGAGATGATCCGGAAAACAATCTGTCAGCGCAACCCCTTTGCCGCTAGCCCTCGCGGGGCGAGGCGCCCATCGGGTGATCCTGGTCCAGCACGGTGCGGTCGTCCGCACTGCCCTCCTCGCCGACACGCTGGGCATTGTAGGCAGCGACGCCGTGCCACATGCCTTCCCAGACGATCTGCATCAGATAGCTGAGCACAAAGCCCAACCCGAGCATGCCGATCGTGACGGGATTGGCAAAGACATTGGAGATTGCGTCGATCACCTGCTGCGGATCGGCCTTGGCGCCCGACGCCTCGAGCGTGATGAATTCCATCAGCACCGGAAAAAGCGCTCCCAGAAAGGCCAGCTGGATGAAGCCGCCGATGATGGAAGACAGGATCAGCACCATCACCGCCACCGCAATATAGGAGACCAGCATGTGCCAGAAGACACCGCGCGTCGCCGTCCAGCTCTCGAAGAAGCGGAAGCGCGACTGGTGCACGGTCAGCGCCGGGGCACAGGCCATGCGCACCGCGATCACCAGCACGGCGATCAGCAATGCAAGCACTGCCAGCGCGACGATCAGACCGCCGGCGGCGCCGGTGAAGACGTTCGCATCCCGGCCGCCGGCCGCTACGCCGGCCCCGACAACCGATATCGCAAAGACCGTCGCGAAGCCGAAATAGACCACCACGCCCAGGACCCAGTAGAGGATGTTCACGCCCAGCAGACGGAACTCGTCACCGCCCAGACGGAAGGGCAGGCCCGGCTTGACCTCGCCGCGGGTGAGAAAACGCAGCCAGGCCGCCTGGCTCATCAGCGCGACGGCAATGCCGGCCAGCGTGATAAAGGGCATGAAGCCCATGACCGGCATCAGCATGCCGAAGACGCGGCGCACGGCCTCCTCGTCGCTCAGCTGTCCGGCGTCTTCGAGAATGACGATCTGGGAGAGATTGTCCCAGACCGGAAGGAACAGGGCGACGCCCGCCGCCGCCAGCAGCCCCACCAGCACGGTCTGGCAGACCATGATCCACAGCGCGCCGCCGGGATTCTCGCCGAAGCGCTTGAAGAAATGGAAGATGGCATTGCCGATATCGAATGAGCGTACGGTCATGAAGGCCCCCTGCTGGCCGCTTCCCTGTCCGTTGCCATCATGACGGATCGCAGGGAACAGGCCAGAGGGAAAACGCCCGCCCGTGTCCCGGCGGGGCTGATCACACGATGGCTCTAAGCGGCCGGCGTGCGGGTGCGCTTCTGGTAGAGATAGGCGTAGAGGCCCGACATCACCGGATAGTTCAGCCCGGCGAACAGGCCGAACCACAGCCCGTACTCGCGCACCCGGGCCAGCCCCGGCGTACCGGACATCTCCGGCGGAATCGACGCCGACACGTCGATCAGGCGATGGCCCAGCACGGTGCTGAGGATCTCGTAAAGGGCCGCTTCGCACAGGGTCAGCGGCAGGCCGGCGAGCAGCAGGGCCGCCGCGATCCGCCAGCCATTGCCATCGCTCAGCGGCCAGGCCTTCATCACCTGGATGCGCCTTGATGCGATCGTCGCCGGCAGGGCGAGCACCAGGCGTGCCGACAGCCAGGTGACGATGGCGAGACCGGCAAGGCCGGCCGCAACGACGACCGCCCAGTCCGACGCGCCCATGTATTGCGCCGCGCCGGCGACATCGAAGCCGGAGGCTTCCGGATCGATCCCTGCGCGCTCCAGTGCGCCCATCGTCACCGTACCGAACAGCGTGCCCCAGAACAGGAAGACCAGCACGAAAACGATCAAGACGAGAAAACCGGTCAGCAGATAGACCGCGAACAGGCGCAATTCCTCGCGCCCCAGCTGCAGGCCCAGCCAGCCGGGCATCTCGCCGCGCACCGCCAGGCGCAGCGACGCTGCCGAAAGCGCCACGCTTGCCACGACGGTCGCCAGCGACAGAAGTGCCACGACCAGGTCCAGCGCCGACGGTTCGCTGCTCGCCGCCGTCATCGGCATCAGGGCGAGGTGCGCCGCATAGGCTGCGGTGTAGGGGATCGCCGCAATCAGGATCTTGCGCCAGTGCACCAGAAAGAAGGCATAGGCGGCAAACACGCTGCGCAGGACGGGAACGGGAGACGGTTTCATGCAGGGCTCCGGAAAGGTCTGTCCAGACATACCCGTCCCGGTCACAGGTTCAAGCGTGCATGCCTGCTCAGCCGTCCTCCTGCTCAGCACGTTCACGCGCCCGGCGATCGCGAATATGCTCACGCCGATTGCAATCGCGTTCGCCCGGCGTGCACAGGTTGAAGTGGAACCGTGTCAGGACACCAGGACGGACGACCGCTTCGCCGTTCAGCCGGGCCGGTGTGTAACGCCAGCGCGATATCGCATCCAGCGCGGCCTCGTTGAAAATACCCGCAGGCGCCGCGGCAATGACCTCGGCGTTTTCTGTGCGGCCGCGTTCATTCACATCGAACCGGACCATGATAATGCCCTGAACGTCAGCCCAGGCCGCATTGTCCGGATAATCGGGATGTTCACGATCGATCGGCGCTGCGTCCGGATCGAATTCGACATCGGCTTCATCGCGGAAATCCGAAACGCTCAGCACGTCGGGGAAGCGCGATTCCGCAATATCGTCATCGATCTCGGCCAGCGTCTCCTCGTCCAGATCCCAGCGTACCAGGCTGGTCCAGTAGAGGGTCGACATCGTCTCCTCGGCATGCGCGTCGCCCAGGGCGGCGAAGAGATGGCTGGCGATGTGAAACGGCAAGGCGCTGCCTTCCGGGTCACGCCAGAAATAGCGGCCCAGCCCGAGCAGGTAATAGCTGTCAGCAAGTGTGCGGCCGCTGTCGATCCCGGCCTCCTCGAAGGCGGCGATCGCCGCCAGGGCATTGTTCTCGATCCGGGCCCAGCGGCCGATTTCCACGCTCGATCGCGCCAGGACATAGTGCGATTGCGCCCGCAGATAGGCCGGCACGCGGGAGGGGTCGCGCTCGAAATTCTGGACAGCCCGCATCGCATAATCCCGCGCATCGCCTCCCTCGCCGGCCAGTGTCGCGCTCAGCGAGGCCATGTACCAGCGATGTGTTCGCTGCGGCGCGCCTTCCGGGAAGACCCGCTCGGCAATCGCAGCGGCAGCCAGCCAGGCCCTGAGCGCGCTTTCGCTCTCGCCCCGCGCCATCGCCAGTTCGGCGTAATTGGCGGCAAGAACACCGATCAGCTCGGGATCGATATCGTGAGCGTCGGCCTGGCGCCAGGCCGTTTCGGCCGCGGCCATGGCCGCCGCGCTGTCGCCGGCCTCGATAGCGCGTTCATAGGCGATATAGGCGTTCGACACGTCCTCAGGCAGGGGATCGTCCTGCGCTGCCGTTGCCGCTGAAAAGCAGATCCACGCAATCAGGGTTGCCAGCCGCATCCTATCCCTCATTCAGCTTCGATGCCGGCGACAGGCTTCACGAACCGGCCGCCCGATCATTGGGAAACCCGGCGCCACGTCAAGTTGTTTCAGGCCCTCACCCATTTTGACATTGACGCGTCATACCCGCCGGATACCCTCCCGCCGGGGACCGCGATTTTCCGATCGATCCAGGGGGAATTTCCATGACAGACGAGCCCACGCCCGCCAGCGGCAGCAATGTGCCCGATGAGAACGGGCCCGCTGAACCGGCGACACCTGCCAGCGCACCGGCCGGAAGCGGCGGCGAACGCCTGGTCTTTGCCCAGAGCGGCACGATCGGCGGCATCCTGCCGATCACCCTCCTGAACGCGCTCCTGAACATCGTCACCCTGACCCTGTGGCGCTTCTGGGGCCGCACACGGGTGCGGCGTTATCTCTGGTCGACCACCACGATCAACGGCACGCCGATGGAATATACCGGCTCGGGCTGGGAGCTGTTCCGCTCCTTCATCGTGGTGATGGTGCTCGTCTTCCTGCCCATCTACGGCGTGTTCTTCGCGGCCCAGCTTCTGCTGCCGCCGGAAACCGTGATGCTGGTCTTCGGCCTCGCCTACATCCCCATCCTGATCTTCTTTTCCTGGCTGCTCGGCCTCGCTGTCTGGATCGCACGCCGCTACCGGCTGAGCCGCACCACCTGGCGCGGCATACGCTTCGGCCAGGCCGGCTCGGCGAATACCTATGCCTGGGCCTCGGTGGGGTATGGCCTGCTGAGCGGGATCACGCTGGGCTGGTACGCCCCGGCGGCCGAGATGCGCCTGACCCGCCGCCTGTGGCGCGAGACCTTCTACGGCGACCGCCAGTTCCGGATCCTGCAGGAAGACGAGGGTCTGGCCGGACCGCTCTACCCCGCCTTCGCGCTAGCCTGGATTGCCGGCGTCGCCGGCTATGTGGGCTTCATCTGGGCCTATATTTATCTGCTGTTCGGCGGCTTCGAGAATATCGGCGACACGCCGCCCATTCCCGATGCCATGATGATCGCCAAGATCTACGGCCTGGCACTGGTCTATGCCCTCTTCGTCGGCCTGGCGAGCCTGCCCTATGCCGCCGCGCTGCTTCGACGCAAGGCGCAGATCCTCGGGCTGGAAGGCCTGACCTTCCGCCTCGATGCCAGATCGCTCAGCCTGGGCTGGATCTATGTCACCAATTTCCTGATCATTGCCCTCACCCTGGGCTTCGGCCTGCCCGTCGCCCAGCTGCGCCTGTGGCGCTATATCTTCAAACGCTTGGACGCCGAGGGCGAGATCGACATCGAGGCCGTGCGCCAGAATGCCGATCGCGGACCCAAGGCCGGCGAAGGACTGGCGGACGCATTCGATATCGGCAATGTCATCTAGTACGCACACAACCGCCCGCCCGGCCCTGGCCGGCACCTATGCCGACGGCGAGAGCGCCCGTCTTCATGCTGTAACGGTGACGCTGGATGGCAATACCCTCGCCCTTGACGGCGAGGGTATTGCCGTGCGCTGGCAGGTGGCGAAACTCCGTCGCCTGCCCGACCGGCCGGACGGTGCCGCCGTCATCAGCCAAAAGGGGTCCGATGCCCGGCTGTGGATCGGCGCGAGCGACCGGGATGTGCTGCGGACCTGGTTCCCGCGGCTCTTCGCGCCTGGCCGGACGCGGCGCGGCACGCTGATCCTGGGCGCGGCGCTCACCGGCATTGCCGTTGCCAGCCTGGCCTTCCTGTTTGTCGGCCTGCCCCTCCTGTCGCGCCCCCTCGCCCACGCCGTGCCGCTGGATGTGGAACGCCGCATGGGCGAGCAGACCAACCAGATGGTCACCTGGTTCACCGACGAATGCGAAACCGGCGAGGAAGCCCGCGCCGCGCTCGACAGCCTCGGCTCCCGGCTCCATGCCGTCTCCGACTCGCCCTTCGAATTTCGCCTGCGCATCGTCGATGCCGGCTTCCCCAACGCCTTTGCCCTGCCCGGCGGCCGCATCCTGGTCACCGACGAGCTGATCGACGAGATGGAAAGCCCGGACGAGCTGGCCGGCGTGCTGGCCCACGAGGCCGCCCATGTCGCCCAGCGCCACGTCATGGCGGCACAATTGCGCGAGATGGGGTTCGGCGTGCTGCTGGAACTCCTGATCGGCGGCGGTTCGGGCGCCGGCCAGGAAATCGCCCGCACCGGTGCCACGCTGGAAAGCCTGCGCCATACCCGCGGCGCGGAAAGCGAAGCCGACGATTATGCGCTGCAATACCTCGTCGCCGCCGACATGAACCCGCACGGTCTCGCCGATTTCTTCGAGCGCATGCAGGCGGTGCTGGAAGGCGAGACCGAGGCCGAGGGCAACGACGCAGTGGCCGAAAGTGAGGATGCGGGCGAGGACACGGGCGCCAGCACCGACCTGCCGGTCGAGGATGTTTCAGAGCCCTCCGCAGAAGCAGGTCACGGCAGCAAGGAGCGCTGGCTGAGCAGCGTGCTGCGCACCCATCCCGACACCCGCGCCCGCGCCGAACGGGCCCGCGCCGCCGCCGAACAGATCGGCTGGTCCGGCGAGCCGGCGCTCAACGAGACCGAATGGGCCGCGCTCCAGGCCGTCTGCTCAGAAGGCCCCATCCCCGGCGACACCCCGATAGAGCGCGTCCGCGACCGTATCGGCGATGTGTTAAGGCCGGAGAATAAGCAGCCACGGGCCGAAGCCGACAGTGCTGACCAGCCGGAGCGCTGATCTCGCCCCATTGACTCCCCGGGGTGCGCACTCGATATGCCGCGCATGACCGATCAAGCGATGAAACCCGTACACGTCGTCGGTGGCGGCATGGCCGGCTCCGAAGCCACCTGGCAGCTCGTGCGCCAGGGCGTTCCCGTCATCCTGCACGAAATGCGCGGCGTGAAGGAAACCGACGCCCACAAGACCGACGGGCTGGCCGAACTGGTCTGCTCCAACTCCTTCCGCTCGGACGATCACCGCACCAATGCGGTCGGTCTGCTGCACGAGGAGATGCGGCGTCTCGGCTCGATCATCATGGAAGAGGGCGACAATAACCGCCTGCCCGCCGGCGGCGCACTGGCGGTCGATCGCGACGCCTTCTCCCAGGCCGTCACGAAACGCCTGGGCGAACATCCGCTGGTCACCATTGAACGCGGCGAGATTGCCGGCCTGCCGCCGGAAGACTGGGACAGTGTGATCATCGCCACCGGCCCCCTCACTTCGGACAGCCTGTCCAAGGCGATCCTGGAGGAGACCGGCGAGGGCGAGCTGGCCTTCTTCGACGCCATCGCCCCGGTGATCCACCGCGAGAGCATCAGCCTGGAGAAGGCCTGGTTCCAGTCGCGCTACGACAAGGGGGAGACGGAGGCAGAACGCAAGGCCTATCTCAACTGCCCGATGGACAAGGAACAGTACGAGGCCTTTATCGATGCCCTGCTGGCGGCACCGAAGACCGAGTTCAAGGAATGGGAAGCCGACACGCCCTATTTCGACGGCTGCCTGCCGATCGAGGTGATGGCCGAACGCGGCCGCGAGACGCTGCGCCACGGGCCGATGAAACCGGTCGGGCTGACCAATCCGCACAATCCCACCGTCAAGCCCTGGGCGATCGTGCAGCTGCGCCAGGACAACGCCCTGGGCACGCTGTTCAACATGGTCGGCTTCCAGACCAAGATGAAATACGGCGCCCAGACCGACATCTTCCGCATGATCCCCGGTCTGGAAGAGGCCCAGTTCGCGCGCCTCGGCGGCATCCACCGCAACACTTTCCTGAACTCGCCGAAACTGCTCGACAGCCAGCTGCGCCTGAAGTCGCAGCCGCGCCTGCGCTTCGCCGGCCAGCTGATCGGCGTGGAAGGGTATGTGGAGAGTGCCGCTATGGGGCTGCTGGCGGGGCGTTATGCTGCCGCTATGAGGCATGGACGTCAGCTCGACGCACCACCTGCGACCACCGCGCTGGGCGCACTCATTGCTCACGTGACAGGCGGTCACCTGGACGGCGGCAAGGGTTCGTTCCAGCCGATGAATGTCAATTTCGGCCTCTTCCCGCCCATCGCCCAGCCGACTCACGACGCCGAGGGAAACCGCATCAAGGGCAAGGCCAAGACTCCGGCCCGCAAGATGGCGCTCAGCGCCCGTGCACTGGAGGATCTGGCCGGCTGGATCCGCGACAGCGAAGCGGAATAATGGCACATCGGTAAGTTGTGCCTTGCGGCTATCCGCCTTTAAATGCCCCCGAGGACGGGGGGAAAGATGTCGCGTTTCAGTATACTTGCCGCGCTGGCCGTATTTGGCCTCATAGCGTCGTGTCCACTCCCGGTGAAGGCCCAACCACCCGGTATCGACGCCTTCATCCAGGCGCCAAACCTCCGGCATGCCCGGCTGTCTCCCGACGGGACCCGGCTGGCCTTCACCACGGAGCAGGACGGCGTTTCTGTTCTGATCGTTCGCGACCTGGCCAGCGGCGAGATCCAGGGCAGCCGTATCGACGGACTGCGCACGCATGGCCTGCGCTGGGCGAATGACCGGATCCTCCTTCTCACAGCCAGCGAGGTGACCGATATCTGGGGAGTGGAGGGCCGGGTCGATTATCGCGCCCTGCTGGCCTTCGACACAGCCGACGGCATGTCCTATCGCCAGCTGTTGCGCCGTTCGAACCGGCTCGGTCTCAACCTGAACCTCGCCGGCATTGCGGGTATCGATACGCAGACGGGACGCCTGATGATCCCGGCCTTCGATGACGACCGGCGGCTCAACCTGCTTTCCGTGGATCCCGCAGAAGGGACAGCCCGGACTGCAGCCCGCGGCAGTCGTGACACGCGGGATTGGGTCGTGGATGCGAGCGGCCAGCCGGCAGCGCGTATCGACTATTCCAACAGCCGGAACCGCCAGACCCTGCGCATCCCCGGCGAAGGCGGTGGCTGGGCTGCGATCGATCAGGACGAGCGTGAGCGCCCGTCCTATTCCCTGCGCGGCTTCCTGCCGGACGGCCGTCTTGCCGTGTCGACACGGCCGGTCCCCGGCCAGAACGCACCGGACCGGCGGAGCGGCCTGTTCGTCCTGTCGCTGGAAACCGGGGAGTTGGGCGAGGCCCTGTTCGAACACGCACAATACGACTATCTGCGCACCGTCATGGACCCCTACACCAACCTGGTTGTCGGCGTTGCCTGGATCGAGGATTTCGAGCGAACCACCTGGTTCGATCCGCATCTCGCTGCGCAGCAAGACGTCATAGACGCCTCCCTGCCCGGCCAGAATGCGCGGCTGCAAAGCTGGGATCGCAACCGGACCCGCTTCGTTGTTGTCGCCGAGACCGGCGACATGCCGCCGGTCTATTATCTCTATGACGTCGACGCACAGTCCATCGACCTGCTCGGCGCCGCCTATCCCGGTATCACACTGGACGTCCTGCAACCGCGCCAGCATATCCGCTACGAGGCCCGTGACGGCGTCTCTGTCGAGGCCTACCTCACACAGCCGGAAGGCGAAGGGCCCTTCCCCACCGTCGTTCTGCCGCATGGCGGCCCGGCCGCCCGCGATCGCGGCGGCTATGACGATTTCGCGCACTACCTTGCCTCGCGGGGCTATGCCGTGGTGCAGCCGAACTTCAGGGGGTCCTCAGGTTATGGCTATCGGTGGCTGGAAGCCGGCTACGGCGAATGGGGAACCGGCGTCATGCAGCACGATCTCAGCGATGCGGTTGACCGTCTCGTCAGCGCCGGGATTACCGATCCGGACCGGGTCTGCATTGTCGGTGCGAGCTATGGCGGCTATGCCGCGCTGGCGGGCCTTGCCTTCACACCGGACCTGTACGCCTGCGGCATCTCCATTGCGGGTGTCAGCGATCTGCCGGAGATGATGGGCTATGTGCGCGAGCGCTACGGCCCCTCTCACTGGATTCTCGATAGCTGGGAACGACGCCTGTCCGACGGCGACGAGGCTCAGACACAAGCCACACTGCGCGCGGTTTCACCGGCTGCCCATGCCGACCGGATAACCGCTCCGGTTCTGCTGATCCACGGTCGCAATGACACCGTGGTACCGATCGACCAGAGCCGGATCATGGAACGTGGGTTGCGGCGCGCAGGGGGAAACATCCAAATGATCACGCTCGACGATGGCGATCACTGGCTGACAAGCACGGAGATGCGCCGCGACGTCTACAGCGCGGTAGAGACTTTCCTGAGTGCGCACATCGGCCACTAGCGAGTTCCGCCAGGCCTGCCGGGTTTCGGGACTATGCTTGATTCCGGCCGGTTTCGTTGGGATCATCCTTACAAGACCGTCATGATCCAAGGGGGGATACCAATGATCCGACAGTGTCTCGGACTTGCCTGTGCACTGGCCATCAGCACTGTTGCGGTGGCTCAGCCCGCGCCGATCGAGGGCTTCGTTCGCGAGCCGCACATGCATCATGCAGAGCTGTCGCCAGACGGTCGGCGCGTGGCCTTCACCAGTGAAAACCAGGACGGTCAGGTCCTGATCGTATTCGGTCTTGATGACCGGTCCATCCAGGCCGCGGATATCTCGGATATGCGTGCACACGGGTTGCGCTGGGCGGACAACCGGGTGGTCCTGCTGACAGCGAGCGAGGCCACATCGGTTTTCGGCGTTTCCGGCGCGCTGGACTTCAGTGCGGTCGTCGCCTTCGATACCGAGGACGACATGGACGCCCGGCAATTGCTGCGAAACCGCCGGCAGGTCGGTCGGACCCTCAATGCCGGCACGATTGCCGGGATCGACTGGGAAACCGGCCGCGTCCTCATGCCGGTGCATGACGAGGATTTCGATTACAATCTGCTGTCCGTCGATCCGCTCAGCGGAAACACGCGCATCGAGGCACGAGGAGACCGTTCGACCATCGGCTGGGTCCTCGACTCCGAAAGCGAGGTCTTTGCGCGTATGGAGTTCGATATCCAGCGCCAGTACCAGGCCGTGCTCCTGCCCGATGGCCACAGCTGGCGTGCTGTCGCCGAGCTGCATGGAAACAACCGCCCGCTCTATTCCCTGAACGGGCTTCTTCCCGACGGCCGCGTCGCCGTCGACACCACCCGCCAGGCCGGGGATGACGACTACCGGTCCGGGCTGTTCGAGGTCTCGCTGGACAGCGGAGAGATCGTCGACACGCTGTTCCTGCACGAGGAATACGACCTCAGCCAGATCGTCGTTGATCCCTATACCAACGCCATTGTGGGGGTCAGCTGGTATGAGGATTTCCTGCAGACGCGCTGGTTCGACGACGACTTTGCCCAGGTACAGGCCGACCTCGACGCATCGCTGCCCGGCCAGAACCCGCAAATCCAGAGCTGGGATGAGGAGCGGGCCCGCATACTTGTTGCGACGGAAAGCACCTCCGAACCGCCGGCCTACCTGATCTATGATCGCGGCGCTTCAGCCATATACCCGATCGGGCAATCGCGTCCGGAACTGTCCGGCGGCGTGCTGCAGCCGCGCGAGAAGATCACCTATACAACCCGCGATGACGTGCAGGTGGAGGCCTACCTCACCCTGCCGGAAGGCGACGGTCCCTACCCGACTGTCATCCTCCCCCATGGCGGTCCGGAGGCGCGCGATATCGCGGGCTTTGACAGTTTCGCGCACTTCATTGCCTCGCGCGGGTACGCCGTCATCCAACCAAACTTCCGCGGGTCCGCGGGCTATGGCTACGCCTGGATCGAGGCCGGCCATGGCGGCTGGGGCACCGGCGTCATGCAACATGATCTCACCGACGCCGTTCAGCATCTTGTATCGAACGGCATCGCGGATCCCGAACGGGTCTGCATCGTGGGCGCAAGCTATGGCGGTTATGCCGCGCTCGCAGGTGCGACTTACACGCCCGATCTCTACAGTTGTGCGATCGCGATTGCCGGTGTCAGCGACCTTCCGGCAATGATTGACTATACCCGGGACCGGTACGGCCGGGATCACTGGTTTGTATCGTCCTGGGCCGAACGGTTTGCCGGCGACGATCTGGGAGAACTGGACGCAACCATGCGGGCCGTCTCTCCGTCACACCATGCCGGGAATGTCCGCATTCCGATCCTGATGATCCACGGCCTCGACGACTCCGTCGTGCCGGTGGACCAGAGCCGCATCATGCAGCGAGAGCTGGAGCAAGCCGGCGCCGACTCGGAACTGATCGAGCTGGATAATGGCGATCACTGGCTGATGCAGACGGAGGTACGCGAGGCCGTCTTCACACAGATGGAACGCTTCCTCGCCGAACATATCGGCGAATAGCCCGCCACAGCAGGACCTGCCCTACCAGGGCAGGTCCTGGCCGGAGACGTGGAAGAACCGGCCGGACATCGCCGGATTGCCATAGGCGCGGGCGATCAGGTCCAGTTGGCCTTCCACACTTTCCTGCACCGTAAGCTGACCGTTCGGACCACCCATATCGGTGCGCACCCAGCCCGGGTGCAGGATCAGGACGACGATGCCGCGATCGGCGAGATCCTGGCTGAGCGACTTGCCGATGGCGTTCAGTGCTGCCTTGGAGCCGCGATAGCCGTAGCCCCCGCCGGATCCATTGTCGGCAATCGAGCCCATGCGCGAGGATTGCAGGGCGACCACTTTCATCTCCGAAGCGGCCACCTTGTCGGCGAACGCCTCGACCAGGGCCAGCGGCGCGATGGTGTTGACCCGGAATTCCAGCGCCATGGCCTCGCCGGCCGCGCTGCCGAAGCTGCGCGTTTCCGGCGACATCATCCCGGCATTGGCAAACAGGAGATCGACCGGACCGTCGATTTCATCGGCCAGGCGCTTCGGCGCCTCAAGGTCCGTGGCGTCATAGGCCACCACGTCCAGCTTGCCCTCGCCCTGCGGCAGGGCCTTCAGCTCGCTGGCAGCCTCCGGATCGCGCACCGCTGCCGTGACATGCCAGCCCCGCTCCAGCAATTGCCGGGCGTGCTCGAGGCCGAGACCGCGATTGGCACCGGTGATGAGGGCGTGAAACATGTCGTCTTCTCCGTTGATGTCGATTCAGCGCTCCGTGATGAGCCATCCCGTGCGCCGCTTCAACTCTAGTGCTGCAGCCGGAAATGTCACTGTCCCGTCAGCGACAGCCAGGTCAGGCGCAACTGGCGGGCAAGGAGCGAACGCTCCGGCGCGATGAAGTAAGGGTTTTCCGGCAAGGCATCCAGATATCCCCGCGCCAGAAACGCATAGCCGGTTGCCGGCAATGCGGCAGCTGGCAGGGGACCGGCGGCCCTGAGCTCGGCCAGCGCTTTTTCGGCAGCCCGTCGAACCGGCATGACCGCGCGCCTCACCTTTTCTTCACCCAACCCCTGCGCCAGCATCGCCGGCGTCGCGCCGGCAGCAGTCAGATCATCGCCACCGACCGGTGCCCGTCCGATTTTCGCCCGGACGGGGAAGGCCCGCAACAGCCCGGTCAACCCCCAGGCCCGTCCCGCAGCCTGCAGGGTTTCGGGCGCCAGTTCCGCTTCGCACAGGCGCAGAGCCAGGCTCATCAGCCGGCCGGCGGTTGCGTCGACATAGTCGAGCAATGCATCGAGCGACGCATAGGGCCGCGCGGAGATATCGTCGAAACGGGCATCGATCAGCCCCTGCAGATCCTCAAGGGAAATCATGCCAGTCAGCTCAGCCAGCCCCTCCGTGACGGCGTGGCGGCGGACCTTGGGGGTGTCAGCATACAGGTCGGCGACCGCGTCGTGCCACCAGGTCAGCTTCATCTCGCCGATCATGCCTTCCGAGGTCGCTTCGGCAACTCGCCCGATCTCCTGATTGAAGGCGTAGAGCGCGAAGAGACGCGCACGCACATCCGCTGGCGCGAACAGCGCCGCTAGGCGCCGGTCCGGGTCCGAGGATTGCAGCATTTTGTCGAAATCAGTGTCCTGCATGCGACTTACCGGTAGACAGAGCCGCCGGCCTCACCATATGTCCGGTCATAGAAAGACGGCCGAAAAGGCCACATAGTGTCCCACCACTGGTCCAACGAGAGGTTCTCATGGCTTTCACCCTGCCCGATCTGCCCTACGCAAAAGATGCGCTGGCTCCCCATATCTCGTCTGAGACGCTGGATTTCCACCATGGCAAACACCACAACGCCTATGTGAACAATCTGAACGGCCTCGTCGAGGGGAGCGACATGGCCTCCAAGTCGCTCGAGGACATCATCCAGGACACGGCCGGCAAGGCCGACAAGGCCGGCATTTTCAACAATGCTGCCCAGATCTGGAACCATACCTTCTACTGGCAGTCCATGCGCCCCAATGGCGGCGGCGCGCCGACAGGCAAGCTGGCCGAGATGATCGATCGCGATTTCGGCTCCTTCGACGCCTTCAAGGATGCCTTCGCCAAGGCTGGCGCAACGCAGTTCGGCTCCGGCTGGGCCTGGCTGGTGCTGGCGGACGGCAAGCTGGATGTGCGCAAGACGCTGAACGCGGAAACGCCGCTCACCGAAGCCGGTGTGACGCCGCTGCTGACGATGGATGTCTGGGAACACGCCTATTATCTGGACTACCAGAACCGCCGTCCGGACTACATCTCCACCTTCCTCGATCACCTGGTGAACTGGGAATTCGCGGCCGAGAACCTCGCCGCCGCCTGATCCGCCATTTACCGGCGAATTCGGGGTCGCCAACCCGGCGGCCCCGCCCTAACCTCCCCCTCGGTCGATAATCATCATCCCGAGGGGGAGTTTTTAATGGCGTTCCGCACCGCTACAGCCGCGCTGGCCCTTGCCGCCTGCGGCTTTACCACCCACGCCCAATCTGTCGAAGCGACACCCGATCCACGGGCGCTCGGTTTTGACCCCGCCGCCTTCGAAGCTCTGGATGCACGGCTCGATGCCCTCGCTGCAGAACAGGCCCGCCCGGGCTATGCCGCGATCATCGCGCGCGGAGACCGTATCGCCCATGTCAGCGAAGCCGGCTTCATCAATATCGAGACCGGTGCGCCCTTCACCGTCGACAGCCCGGTCCGCATCGCCTCGATGAGCAAGCCGGTGACGGCTGTGGCGACGATGATGCTGGTCGAGGACGGGCTGGTGGGGCTGGATGATCCGGTCAGCGACTACATTCCGGCCTTCGCGGATATCGAGGTCGCCGTCAGCCTGATGGCAGACGAGACCGGGGAGATCCAGACGCGGCCTCCCGAGACCGTCATGACGGTCCGCCACCTTCTCACGCACACGTCCGGCCTGGGCTATATCTTCGAGAACCGGACCGATCTGGGCCGTCTCTATATCGAGAATTCGCTCTATTCCGGCGAAGGCAATCTGGAAGCCCGCATGGAACAGCTGGCAGCCCTGCCGCTCTACAACGATCCCGGCGATACCTGGCAGTATTCCTACGCCAATGACGTGCTGGGCCGCGTGGTGGAGGTCGCCTCGGGCATGCCACTCGAGGACTTCATGGAGACCGAGATCTTCGAGCCGCTGGGCATGCACGCGACCGGTTTCTTCTTCGAGGATGTGAACTTCGACGAAGCCGACATGTCGCCACTCTACGTGCATGCAGAGGACGGCAGCCTGGTTGAATACGCAGAGGCCTTCATGCCCGACTGGGCGTCCGGTGGCGGCGGCCTGGTCTCGACGGCCAGCGACTATATCCGTTTTGCGATGATGCTCGCCAATGATGGTGCCCTCGGCGATGTCCGGATCCTGGAGCCTGAAACCCTCGCCCTCATGGCCAGCCCGCAGGTTACGGCCGAACAGCTGGGCGAGAGCTGGCAGGGCCGCAGCTACGGCTTTGGTGTCGACGTGGTCCTGCCGCCGGCCGAGGGTGCCGACCCGGCGGGTGTTCCCGGCGATTTCAGCTGGGGCGGAATGTTCGATACCGACTTCTTCATCAGCCCCGCCACCAATGTCAGCGCCGTGATCATGACGCAAATCCAGCCTGGTCCTTATCGCGCAGAGCCGCGCACCAGCGCCGTCTTCCGTCCGATGGTCTATGCGAGCTTCGCCTTTGACTGACAAAGAGCAGCCCGGGGCGACGGAGACACCGGACAGCGGCGTTGAACAGGCGAGACGGACGCCCCTCCCTGTTCCCCTGTCCGTCTCGCTCACATGTCCCCCCTGACATGTCACAGGGCCCGCCGATGGCGGGCCCTGTTTGTGTCCGGAATACTGCGGGAGACGATGCTCTACTGGTCGGAGCTCTCGCCGCTGTCGCGTTGCACCTGCGTGAAGAGCAGGAGCGGCGACGCCACGAAGATCGAGGAATAGGTACCGATCACGATGCCCCAGATCATCGCGAAGGCGAAGCCTTCCAGCGACGCCCCGCCGATCAGGTAGAGCGAGATCAGCGCGACCAGCGTGGTCGCCGAGGTCAGAATGGTGCGCGACAGCGTGTCATTGATCGACAGGTTGAGCACTTCGGGAAGCGGCATTTTCTTGTACTTGCGAAGATTCTCCCGGATCCGGTCATACACGACCACGGTGTCGTTCATCGAGTAGCCGACAATGGTCAGGATCGCCGCGACGGTCGCGAGGTCGAAGGTCATCTGGGTGACCGAGAACATGCCGACGGTCGCAATGACGTCATGGATCAGGGCCACGATGGCCCCGACCGAATACTGCCATTCGAAGCGGAACCAGATGTAGATCAGCATCAGGAAGAGCGCGACGCCGATCGCGGTGAAGCCTGTCACCACCAGCTCGCCCGACACGGCACCGCCGATAACGGTCGTGCCGCGCAACGTCGCATCGGGGAAGTTCTCTGCGATGGCAGCTTCCAGCGTCTCGCGGGCGGCCTGGTTGGCGCGTTCCGCTTCCGCGCCCTCACCCGGCTGCAGCGGCAGCGCGATCAGGATCGTGTGACGGGCCTCCAGCGAATTTCCGGCCTCCTGGATACGCGGTTCACCAAGCTCCAGCGCCGACACAACAGTCCGCACATCCTCGATCGAGGTTTCCGGTGCCGTTTCGACCTCGGTCTGGATACCGCCGCGGAAGTCGATACCGAAATTGATGCCGACATTGGCGAACTCGAACAGCGAGAACAGCAAGACGAGCGCCGACAGGCCGAGCGCAAGGAAACGCACGCGGATGAAGGGCACATTGCCGGTGACCGGCAGGTATTTGACCAGAGCAAGCGACATCTCAGCCTCCCTTACAGCGGCAGCGACTTGGGCTTGAATGCCCGAAGCCAGAGAACCGCCAGCAGGCGGGAGAACACGAAGGCGGTGAAGACCGAAGTCACGATGCCGACGCCGAGCGTCACGGCGAAGCCGCGCACCGGACCTGCACCGAGCATGAACAGCACGGCCGCCGCGATGAAGGTGGTGATGTTGGCGTCGAGAATGGCCGCCAGGGCTCGCTCATAACCGGCCTGGATGGCATTGGCCGGTGTCCGCCCGTGCCGGCTCTCCTCGCGTATGCGCTCGAAGATCAGCACGTTGGCGTCCACCGCCATACCGATGGTCAGGATGATACCCGCGATACCCGGCAAGGTGAGCGTCATGCCCAGGCCGGACAGACCGCCCAGGATCAGCACCACATTCACCAGCAGGGCCAGCGTCGAGAACACGCCGAAAATGCCATAGGCGGCCAGCATGAAGACGATCACGGCTGCAAAGCCGATGACGATGGCCAGCGTGCCGCTCTCGATCTGGTCACGGCCCAGGCTGGCGCTGACGGTACGCTGCTCCACAGGCGTGAGCGTGGCCGGCAGGGCGCCGGCATTGAGCAGGATGACCAGCTGCGACGCCGTCTCGTAGGTGTAACCACCACCGATCACTCCGGAACCGCCCAGGATCGGCTCGTTGATCCGCGGCGCTGTGATGATCTCGTCATCCAGCACGATCGCGAACTGGCGGCCGCGATTGTTGCGGGTCACATCACCGAAGATCAGCGCGCCTTGCGTGTCCAGACGGAAACCGACCACCGGACCGACATAGCTGGGATGCTGCGTGACGTTCGACTGGGTGAGGTTCTCACCGGTCAGCAGCTGCCGTGTCTCGACCGCGAGATACTGCACCGGCTGGGTATTGGCGACCGGATAGATCGTCCGTCCCGGCGGCGTGCGCGCCTGACCGTTCGGTCCCGGATTGATGGTATTGTCGACCAGGTGGAAGCTCAACGCAGCCTGCGTGCCCACAAGATCGATGATTTCCTGCGGATCGTCGGCGCCGGGCACCTGAACCATGACGCGATCGGCGCCGGAGCGGGCGATCGTCGGGTCCGTCGTGCCAAGGCCGTCGAGACGACGGCGGATCACCGTGATCGACTGGCTCAGCGTGCGCTGGCGGATCGCGGTGAATTGTTCGTCTGTCACGGAAATGCGGATCGCACTGGGGTCATCACCATCGCGCTGCATGTCGTACATCTGCGCCAGGCCGGGCTGACCCAGCTCGGTGGTCACCGGACCGTTGAGCTCGCGCAGACGCTCGAACGCCTCGTCACGCTGTTCCTCGCGGATCATCAGGACGACGACTTCCTCGCCCACCACCGCGACAGAGCGCGGCAGCAGCGGCGGATCGTTGCGAAGCGTCTGGCGGACATCGGCTGCCAGGCTTTCCAGCTGGGCCGTGCGCACCTCGTTCATGTCGACTTCGAAGACGATGTAGGAACCGCCCTGAAGGTCGAGACCGAGATTGATGGTGCTGCTGGGGATGTAGCGCCAGATTCCGCGCGGTTCGCGACTGCCGTCCGCCTCGTTGATCTGGTAGCGCACCGTTTCGGGCACCAGGTTCGGCAGGGTGTAGAGCGCCCCGGCCAGAACCACGAGAAGAATGGTGATAAGTTTCCAGCGCCCGAAATGCAGCATGGCAGCGCGGCCTTTTCAGCTAGACGGTCTGAAGATCAGTCGGACTTGGCGTCGTTGGCCGGCTTGGGCTCGGGACGTCCGCGCACCGTGGCGATGGTCTGGCGAACCACGCGCACCTTGACGCCTTCAGACAGCTCGATCGTGACTTCCTCGTCAGCGACCTTGGCGATCTTGCCGATCAGGCCCCCCTGGGTGATGACCTCATCACCCCGTTTGAGGCCTTCCACCATTTCCCGGTGCTCCTTGGCGCGCTTTTGCTGCGGGCGGATGAGAAGGAAATAGAACACCAGGCCCATGAGGATGAGCATGGGGATCGGAGAGGCGAGAAAGGCTTCCATGATAACGCAAAGACCCCGGATGGCTGGGCGACGGGGACCGGCTGGGCCACCCGCGCCAGGAAAAGATTAGCGCGGGACTATATCGGTGCAGGGCTGTGTTGCAACAAGGCCTGACTGTAACCGGCCTGTCCGGCGGTCACTGCAGGTAGTTCATCGGGTCCACGGGATTGACGCCGTTGCGGATCTCGAAATGCACCTGCGGCCTGTCGACCGAGCCGGTCGAACCGGCTTCTGCGATCACCTGCCCCTGGCTGACCTGGTCGCCCTCGCTGACAAGCAGCCGGGAATTGTGGGCATAAGCCGTCACGAAACCGCCCGTATGGCGCACCAGGACGAGCTGACCATAGCCGGCCAGTTCACTGCCCGCATAAACGACCTGGCCTGCGGCCGCTGCGCGGACGCTTTCACCGGCGCGCGCCGCGATATTGATACCGTCATTGCGGCCGCCATCGGGCTTGTTGCCGAAGCTGGAAAGCACCGACCCGCGCACCGGCCAGTCGAAACGGGGCGTGCCGGAGGTCGCTGGCGGACGGCGCTGCTCCGGCGGTGGCGAAGACGCCGTAGAACGGGAGCTGGCCGACGGGTCGCGGCTGGCCAGATTGACTACGGTGGCGCCCTGGGGCAACCGGATCTGCTGACCCACTTCCAGATTATAGGGCGCGGAAATGCCGTTGTGGGCGGCCAGCTGCTGGAACGGAATGCCGTAGCGCAGGCCGATCCGGTAGAGGTTCTCGCCACGCTGCACGACATGCATCAGCGGCCGCGGCATCGACAGAACCTGGCCGACATTCAGGGTGTAGGGCCGATAGAGGCTGTTGGCCGCCGCCAGCTCCTCCATCGGAACGCTGCACATCACGGCGATTTCGGACAGGGTGTCACCGCGCTGGACGGTGTAGGCGCTGCCGCAATCGCGCGGCGTCACCCGTTCCGGGGGCGTGGGGCGGGCACCGGCGTTGGGATAACGGTTCTCGACACGTGCCGGCTCGCGCGGCGTCGTCGCGCAGGCAGCAAGCCCCGCGCACAGGGCCGCAATCAGGCAAGTCATTGTCGAAAGACGCATCGCGAGAATCCAGCTCCTGATGAGAAAACCGCCGCTATCAAGCCATGCCAACGTTTAACCGCCGGTTATCCATGGACCCGGTTCAACCCCTGACGGCAGCCATTATGGACGCACCGCAGCGAGCGTCCAGACTTGCCTGACAATGGGGCGGAAAATGGGGCAAAAAACTGGCGCGGCTGCGATCTGTCCACCACTGCCTAGAGCGCCCTCGCCTCACCCTTCACCAAAGGCACGAAACGCACATCCATCAGATCGGTCTCGACGATTGTGTCGCCCTCGCGCACATAGCGTACAAGCACCTGCTTGATGTCGCGATCGACCGGAGCCACGGCGATGCCGCCATCCTTGAGCTGCTCGAGAATCGCGTCCGGGCGCTGCGGCGCGGATGCCGTCAGGATGATGCGATCGAACGGTGCCTGCTCCGGCCAGCCCTGCGTGCCGTCGCCGATGCGAGTGACGATATTGGTCAGCCGCAGGGCCTCGAATCGCGCCTCGGCTTCGCGCGACAGGGTGCGATAGCGTTCGACCGTGTAGACCCGCCGCGCCAGACGGGCGAGCACGGCGGCCTGGTAGCCCGACCCCGTCCCGATCTCCAGCACCTTGCAGCGATCGTCCAGCTTTAGCGCCTGGGTCATCAGGGCGACGATCAGCGGCTGGGAGATGGTCTGCCCGCAATCGATCGGCAGCGCCCGGTCGTCATAGGCCTGGTCGCCGAACCGGTCGGGCACGAAAAGGTGACGGGGCGTGCGCTCGAGCGCGCCCATCACCTTCGCGTCGGTCACACCACCGCCGCGCAGGCTCATGACCAGCTGGATCATGCGCGGATCGGGCAGGTTCATCGGATCGTCCCTTCGATGCCGTGCGGTTGCGCGCAAGCGGCTCAGCTCTTTGGCGGCACTCCGCCGAGCATCCGCTTCAGGTTACCCAGAGTTTCGCCGTGCGTGAGGTCCATGTGAAGGGGGGTGACGGAAATCTTGCCGTCATAGACCGCCTTCAGGTCCACGCCTTCCGGCGGATTGGACAGGATGCCCTTGAAGGCAAGCCAGTAGTAATCCATGCCGCGCGGGTCGGTCCGGTGCTCGGCGTGCAGGATATGCTGGTCACGGCGGCCCTGGCGGGTCACCTCGACCTCGGTCACATCCTCCGGCTTGCGGTCCGGGAAGTTGATATTGATCAGCACGTCCTCGGGCCATTTCAGGTCGAACAGTCGGCGCAGGATCGGCGCACCGTAGAGTTCAGCCGTCTCCCATTCGATCGGATCGCCCTTCTTGAAGCCGTAGGCCTGCGACAGCGCGACCGAGGGAATACCCAGCTGCATGCCCTGCATCGCCCCGGCCACCGTACCCGAGAACGTCACGTCTTCCGCAATGTTCTGGCCGCGATTGACGCCGGACAGCACGAGGTCCGGCTTCTTGCCCGGGATGATGTCCTGCACGCCCATCAGCACGCAATCGGTCGGCGTGCCGGAAACGGAGAAACGCCGCTCGTCATACTGGCGGACACGCAACGGCGAATGCAGGGTCAGCGAACGCCCGGCGCCGGACTGCTCCTCGGCCGGCGCCACAATCCACACATCGTCCGACAGGTCCCGCGCGATCTTCTCCAGCACTTTGAGCCCGTGGGCCCGGATGCCGTCATCATTGGTGAGCAGAATACGCGGATTGTCGGGGATCATGGGCTGGGCGTCCTTCGGCTTTCTTTCGGTCGCTTCTAGGGGGTTCCCGGCAAGGCGGCAATCAATGCATCAGTTTCGCGATCACATTCCCGCCAGACGGAACGTTTCACGAACGCTTATTTCGTGATATCATAAGCAGAGATATTCAGGAGCTTACTATGGGCCAGCCCCGCGAACATTTTTCCGCCGATTTGGACGCCGCCCAGCTTGCCGAGCTGAAAGCGCTCGCCGAAGCGGAAGGGCGCGAGCTCCGGGTGCTGGTCGATGAGGCAATTGCCGGGCTGCTGGCCCAGAAGCGCGCGCCGGAAGCTCAGCCCGGCGTTGCGGAGCTGCTGGACCAGTCGATACTGAAATACGACAAGCTCTACCGGAAGCTTGCCGAGTGACCCGCACCTATCTGACGAAGCAGAGTGTCCTGTTCATTCACAGGCGTCAGATCGAGATATTTGGCGGCAGCGACGGCCTCCGGGACGAAGCGGGGCTTGAGTCGGCCTGATGCGCCCACAGACGGGCTACTACGTCGACGTGATCGCGGAAGCCGCCGCGCTTTGGGAAAGTCTTTCGCAAAATCATCCCTTTATCGACGGGAACAAGCGAACGGCTTTCTCATCCGTCGACATCTTCCTCGGTCTGAATGGTCTGGAAATCACGGTTTCCGTCGACGGGTCTATCGATTTCATCCTCGGCCTCTACGAAGGCCGCGAGTTCCGCTTCGAGAAGCTGGAGCCCTGGCTACGGGCGCATACCGCAACGCGTTAAGTCATGGGGACGTGTACCTGCGGTACGCGTCCCCGGAAGACTTCTTATCCCCTTTCCTCCCCAACGTGAGCTGGGGAGGTGGATCGCCGCGTGAGCGGCGAGACGGAGGAGCCGCTGGAGCGAAGCGCAGGCGGAATGTCTAAATCAGGCTCGGCCGCGCCCCGTTCAACCCGATGCGCCGCATCGGCCCACTTCCCCACGTGCTGCGGGGAAGAAAACGATCAGCCGATCCTCTCCACACCGCCCATATACCGGCGCAGCACGTCCGGCACGGTGATCGAACCATCGGCGTTCTGGTAGTTCTCCATCACCGCCAGAAGGGCCCGGCCGGTTGCCACACCGGATCCGTTCAGCGTGTGCAGGAAGAGCGGACGCTTTTCGCCCTCCTTGCGGAAGCGGGCATTCATGCGCCGCGCCTGGAAGTCGCCGCAGTTCGAACAGGACGAGATCTCGCGGTAGTTCTTCTGGCTCGGCACCCAGACTTCCAGGTCATAGGTGCGCTTGGCCGAGAAACCCATATCGCCCGAGCACAGCAACATCACGCGGTAGGGCAGGCCCAGCAGCTGCAGCACTTTTTCCGCACAGCCCGTCATCCGCTCCAGCTCGCCCGCACTTTCGTCGGGCGTCGTGATCGCCACCATCTCCACCTTGTGGAACTGGTGCATGCGGATCATGCCGCGCGTGTCGCGGCCGGCCGAACCGGCCTCGGCCCTGAAGCACGGCGTATGTGCTGTCATGCGCATCGGCAGCGCACTTTCCGGATGGATCGCCTCACGCGCCAGATTGGTCAGCGGCACTTCAGCCGTCGGGATCAGCCAGCGATGGTCGGTCGTGCGGAAGAGGTCGTCGGCGAATTTGGGCAATTGCCCTGTGCCGAACATCGCCTCATCGCGCACCATGTAGGGCGGCGAGACTTCCAGATAGCCGTGCTCGGATGTGTGCAGGTCGAGCATGAATTGCGCCAGTGCACGCTCGAGCCGCGCCAGCGGGCCCTTGAGCGCCACGAAGCGCGCGCCGGACAGGGCGGCCGCGCCCTCGAAATCCATCTGGCCAAGCCCCTCTCCCAGATCGACGTGATCCTTCGGCTCGAAATCGAATTCGCGCGGATCGCCCCAGCGGCGCTGCTCGACATTGCCGGCCTCGTCCTCGCCGGCCGGCACGCCCTCTTCCGGCAAATTGGGCAGCGCGGCGAGATGCTGGCTCAGCGTCTCGTCGAAATGGCGCGCCTGCTGACCGGCCTCTTCCAGCACGGTCTTCAGGCGGTCGACTTCACTGCGCAGACGGTTGAACTCGTCCTCATCGCCCGAGGCCTTCGCCTTGCCGATCTGCTTGGACAGCGCATTGCGCTCGGTCTCGGCTTCCTGCTGCCTGGTCAGGGCTTCGCGGCGCTGTGTGTCCAGGGCGATCAGCTGTGAGGATTGCGGTTCCAGGCCGCGCAGGGCGAGACCCTGGTCGAAGGCTTCGGGATTATCGCGAACGAGCTTGATATCGTGCATGGCTGGAACCGTTGTCTGGAACAGGTGAAAACGCGGCTATAGCCGCGCCCGGGCGCGGCGTAAACCGGATCAGGAGGCAGAGGAGTCTTCGTCCTCGCCGCGCTCTTTCGGTTCCATCAGGTGCATCGCCCCGATCGACACGAAGTAGAGCAGCAGGAGCGCTCCGCCGAGCATGATCTGGCTGATCGGATCGGGCGGTGTCGCAAAGGCGGCGAAGAGCGCGATACCCACCACCGCGAAACGCCAGCCTTTCAGCAGGGTCTGCGCGCGCAGGATGCCCGCCTTGGCCAGCAACATCAGGAAAACCGGCATCTGGAAGGAGATCCCGAACACCAGCATCAGCGTGGTGATCAGGTTCATGTAGTCGGACACGTTCAGCAGGAGCTCGATCCGTGTGCCTGCAAGCTCCGGCACCTGTTCCTGGCCCAGCGAGAAGCGCATCACCATGGGCAGGACGAAATAATAGACAAAGGCCACGCCGAGGCCGAACAGCAGCGGCGAGAGCGCCAGGAAGGGCGCGAAGGCGCCGCGCTCATTCTTGTAGAGCCCTGGCGCGACGAAGCCGTAGACCTGCCAGGCGATGACCGGGAAGATCACGATGATCGCGCCGACCAGGGAGAGCTTCAGGCGCACGAAGAAGAATTCCAGCGGCGCGAAGAAGTTCGCCGTCAGGTTCAGCTCCTCCACCGGCACGCCCCGCACGGCCGCGGCAGCATCGCGATAGGGGATGAGCAGCAGCTGGTAGAGCTGGCTGGAGAAGATGAAACAGGTGATGAAGCCGACCGTCAGGCAGGCGATGATGATGATCAGCCGCGAGCGCAGTTCGATCAGGTGATCGATCAGCGGCGCCCGGCTCGCCTCGACTTCATCGTCCTCGACATGACCCATGGCGGCTAACCGTCACCCCGTTCCGGCAGGCTGGCCGGCTTGTCCGGCTGCGCCGCGGCAATCTTCTGCTGGCGCACCTCGTCGTCGCCGAAGCGTGCTTCATAGGCGACCTTGTCGACCTCGCCGCGGATTTCCTCCACCGGGTTGGACTTCTTCAGCGCCTCGATCTCCTTGCGCAGCTCGGCGAGTTCGGTCTCGCGGCCGATTTCCTCGAAGGAGTGCTGGAAGTCTTTCGCCATGGCGCGCATCTGCGCCATCATCTGGCCGACCTTGCGCATCATCACAGGCAGCTGTTGCGGCCCGACGACAACAAGCGCCAGGACCAGAACCACCATCAGTTCCGGCATGCCGATGCCGGGGCTCATCGCCTAGCTCCCGGTCTTTTCGTCGTCGCGGGTTTCGCTGCCGATCGAGGACGCGTCGTTCGAGGCCGACTGGCTGTCGTCCTCGTCCTTGAGGCCCTTGCGGAAACTCGTGATACCCTTGGCGAAATCACCCATCACGGAAGCGATCTTGCCGCGTCCGCCAAACAGCAGAACGGCGAGCAGGACGACCAGCAGGATTTGCCACATACCCGGAGCCATATGCCCCTCCGACTTGAAGAACTCGTTCTGATCTACTGCGTTTGCTGCGCTGCGTCCAATCCCGGCCTCAGGCGGCGCCGTCCGGATCGTCATCACTTTCCATGAAGTCGACATGGAAGGCGTGAATTTCCTCGTCGTCCAGCGGATCCTCGATCAATTCGGGTTGTTCGACGCGTGAGGGATCGGGGACGGTGAAGTCTGGCGGCAGGCGGGCATCAAGCAGGCCAGCGGCTTTGAGGTCGGCCATGCCGGGCAGGTCGCCGATCGTCGACAGCGAGAAATATTCAAGAAACTGCGAGGTGGTGCCGTAGGTGATCGGGCGCCCCGGCGTACGGCGGCGGCCGCGCGGCCGGATCCAGCGCAGTTCGAACAGGAGGTCCAGCGTGCCCTTGGACACGGCAACACCGCGGATTTCCTCGATCTCGGCGCGCGTCACCGGCTGGTGATAGGCGATGATGGACAGTGTCTCCAGCGCTGCCTGGGACAGTTTGCGCGGTTCCTGGCGGACTTCGGTGAGGACATCGGCAAGGTCCGGCGCCGTTTCGAAACGCCAGCGCCCGCCGACTTCCGTCAGCCGCACCCCCCGCTCCTCGTATTCGGCAGCCAGCGTCGCCAGCAGTGCCTGGATATTCGCCTCGAGCGGCAGGCGCCCGATCAGGGTCTCCTCGTCCAGCGGTTCGTTGGCGGCAAACAGGAGGGCTTCGAGAATGCGCAAATTCTGGCGCTCGGTGTTCACGGCCAGATGCACGCCCAGCGCCTTGGAGGCCTCGTCATCGGCCAGTACGGACGGCCCCTGCCGGTCCGCGCGTTCGCGCAGCGCGGCGATCGCATCGGAAATCGCGTCGCCGGTCTTGCCGTCTTCGTCGTCAGTCATGCTCTGCGTTGTCCCCGGCAGCCCGAACGTAGAGCGGGGCATAGGCCTCGCGCTGACGCAATCGTGCATGGCCTTCCTTGGTGATTTCAAGGGCGGCCAGCATCGAGCTGGCCCGCACGGAGCGCAGGGGCGGTGGATTGGCGCCCAATTCCCCCATATCCGGCAACAGGGTATCCAGATCGCGCCAGTCGCGGATTTCCGGCATCAGCTTGTCCAGCCGCTGGCGGGCCGTATCGAGCTGGTAGACACGCGGTGATGGCGGCCGGTAGGACGAGCGCGCCTGCCGGATCCGGCGGCGCGAATAGGCCGACAGGAGATCGTGCAGATCGGCTTCATAGATCACCGACCGGGTCGAGCGCACCCCATCCGGCTGGCCGCCGGGATGCACATCCGTGTGCAGGAGCGGCTGGGCAAACAGGGCCTCACCGGCGGCACGCATGGCTTCCAGCCGCCGCAGACGGAAGGCCAGCGCCGCGGCCATGACCTCGGCGGGTGCCTCGTCTTCATCCTTCTTCGGCTTGGGCAGCAGCATTTTCGATTTCAGGAAGGCCAGCCAGGCCGCCATCACCAGATAGTCGGCCGCCAGATCGAGCCGGCGGCGGCGCGCCGCTTCCATGAATTGCAGATACTGTTCGGCCAGCTCCAGGATGGATATCCGGGCGAGATCGACCTTGCGCTTGCGGGCGAGAGCCAAGAGCAGGTGGAGCGGACCTTCAAAGCCGTCCAGATCGACGATCAGGGCGTCGGCTTCCGCCTCCTCGGCGGCTTCAAACCGTACGTCCTCCTCGAACTCCTCGATCAAGTTTCGCTCCGACACGTGAGCCGCCCCGCTAGCCTGTGACAGGTTCAAGCAAGGCATTCAGCCGCGATTCGGCGTCCTGCGGGTCGAATTCTTCGATTGTCCCGCGCGCCGCGGCGGCGGCATCGGCCCGTTCCAGGCGCTTGCCGTCCAGCCTTGCAGCCCCTTCGGCGACAGCCTTCATTTCCGCCATGTCGCCATTGCAGTGAAGCAGCATATCACACCCGGCCTTCAAGGACCGCTCGCCCCGCTCGCGGAACGTCCCCTGCAGCGCCTTCATCGACAGATCGTCGGTCATCAGGAGACCGTCAAAACCGATCTCGCTGCGGATCACCTTTTCCACGACCTCGCGCGACTGGGTCGCCGGGGCGCTGTCATCGATATCGGCGTAGACGATGTGGGCCGTCATCGCCATCGGCGCATCGTTCAGGGCCTTGAAGGGCGCAAAATCGGTCTCCGACAGCAGGCCATGCTCCTCCGGCACCACCGGCAATTCCAGATGGCTGTCGGCCTTCGCCCGGCCGTGACCGGGAATGTGCTTGATGATCGGAGCAACACCGCCCGCCATCAGCCCCTCCATCGCGGCGCGGCCGAGGTGGGCGATGGGTTCCGGCGTCGTCCCGAAGGCACGATCCCCGATAATCGCGTCAGCGCCCTCGATGCGCAGATCGGCAACGGGCGCACAGTCGACATCGATCCCGACCGCGCGCAGCTCGTGCGCGAGCAGGCGATGATTGAGGCGCGTCGCCTCGATCGCCGCTTCCTCGTCCCTGAGATAGAGATCGGCGAAACGCTGGGCCGCAGGCGCAGCCCGCCAGGTCGGCGGTTTCAGACGCGCCACGCGCCCGCCTTCCTGGTCGATCAGGATCGGGGCATCCCGGCCCACGCAGTCGCGCAGTTCCAGCGTCAGGCGCGAGAGCTGGCGCACGCCTTCGACATTGCGGGCAAACAGGATGAAGCCCCAGGGGTCGGCATCGCGGAAGAAGGCCTTTTCTTCCGGATCGAGCGTCAGCCCGGCCAGACCATAGATCGCCGAAGACACGCCGCTCATCGGCGCGCCACCAGGCAGTCCTGACCGCGGCCCTGCAGGGTCGAGCAGAAGCCGACCGCGTCATCGCGCGTCTCGAACGCCGCGATGCGCAGGCGATGATAGGTGCCGCGATTGGGAATCTCGACCTGCACCACATCCGGCGCCAGGCCTGAGGCAATGTCGGAGAAGCGCGTGCGGAAGGCGACCCAGGCCGCTTCGGCGTCGGCTTCGCTGCGGAAGGCGGCGATCTGTACCACCCAGTCGCCATTGCGGTTCACTGCCGGAGCCGGCTGGGCCGGTGCAGGATCGGACCGGGTTTCCGCCGGGGCGGGTTCAGGCTCGGAATCGCGCGTAGCAGGCTCGGGCTCCAGCTCGCTCTGCGCCGGCGCCGTTTCCTGCGGCTCGGGATCGGGCTGTGTCTCCGCCGGACGATCGGGCGCCTGGCGCGGCGTGACGTCCTCGCCCGTCTCGTCGGCATCGACCGTCTCGACCCGCAGGGCCGGACGGCTGTCCTCGATCGGCTCTTCCGGCGCCGGGCGCAGGGAGACCGGACCATCGCCCTCATCGCTGTCGCCGGTCAGACGGTCATAGACTTCCAGATCCGTGTCCGGCGTCTCCTCGCCGCCCGGGTCGGCCGGGCGCTCACGATAAGGCTCTTCATTGGGAACAAGCCGCGGTGCGCCGTCACGGCCGCTTTCGCGCAGGCCCTGATTATAGGCACTCCACACAACGCCGAGGAACAGGATGAACACCGCCAGCGCTGCCGTCAGCAGCAGCGGGCCGCGGCGCGCGTCTTCCTCGCGCGCATCGAAAGTGGAGAACTCGTCCGCCGGCGGGGCATAGGCGCCGATGCGGCTGTCATCATCCTTGTCGGTCATCGTGCTCTGGCGTCTCACAGCTCTTGCGGCAAGCGAATCGCTTCCCGCGCGAAAAACGATAGCACCGGATGGCGCCGCAATTCATGCGCCGGTGCAGCCCGGTGCGGCCGCATCCGGCAGCCTGGCTCAGAAATATCCCTGAACCGTGAACAGGCGGCGGTGTTCCTCAACGGCGAACCGGTCGGTCATGCCGGCGATGTAATCGCAGACATGACGCGCCGACTCGGCCGTGCCGGCGCCCTGCATCCCCGCCTGAACATCGGTCGGCAAGACGCCGGGATCGTTGAGATAAAGATCAAACAGATCACGCATCACACGACCCGCCTGACTCATCATCCGGTTCACCTTGTAGTGCCGGTACATATGGGCGAAGAGATGGCGGCGCAGCGCGGCCAGATGCAGCACCATCTCCTCGGAGAAGGCCACGACGGGCTGGTCGAGCCGGCGCAGATCCTCCGCCGTCTCCGGCCGGGCCGCATCGATCCGCCGGCGCGTCTCTTCCAGTACATCGCCGACCATCACCCCGATCAGGTCGCGCACCGCCTCGTGAATCACGATGGTGCGCGGCTGGCCGGGCCAGCGTTTCTCGACGCGGCGGAAAATCTCGCCGACCAGCGGCAGTTCCAGCAATGGCTCCAGCTGCAGAAGGCCCGAGCGCAGGCCGTCATCGATATCGTGATTATTGTAGGCAATGTCGTCGGACAGAGCCGCGATCTGGGCTTCCAGACCGGCATGCGTGTCGAGTTCCAGATCGCGCCAGCCGTCATAATCGGTGAAGGCCCAGGCCAGGTCCGCCTCGCCCGAGGCCTCGGTGAGCAGCGGGCCATTGTGCTTCACCACGCCTTCCAGCGTCTCCCAGGTCAGGTTCAGCCCTTCAAACTGCGGATAGCGCACTTCCAGCTTTGTCACGACGCGCAGGGTCTGGGCGTTGTGGTCGAAGCCGCCATAATCCTTCATGCGCTGGGCGAGAACGCGCTCGCCCTCATGACCGAAGGGCGGATGCCCCAGATCGTGCGCCAGGGCCAGCGCCTCGGCGAGGTCCTCGTCGGCCCCCAGCGTGCGCGCCAGGGTGCGGGCGATCTGGGCGACTTCCAGGGAGTGGGTCAGACGGGTGCGGTACTGATCACCCTCATGCGCCACGAACACCTGGGTCTTTTCCTTCAGACGGCGGAATGCGGCCGAGTGGATGATCCGGTCGCGGTCGCGCTGGAAGGCATTGCGCATGGCGCTGTCGGGCTGGTCGAACCGGCGGCCGCGGGACCGCGACGGGTGGCAGGCAAAGGGGGCTCGGCTTCGGTCGGTCGCCGCAATCGTCATATCGGGGCCTTTCATCGGCGCACTTGGCGGTCCATATACGGTATGACAGTGCGAAACTGAATGCCCCAACGGGTTTTGCCATGACAGCCAATGTTACCCTCTCGGCCTCCGCGGCCAAACAGATCAACACCATCCTCGCCGGCCAGGCCGCGGGAACGCTGCTGCGTGTTGGTGTGGAAGGCGGCGGCTGCTCCGGATTCTCCTACACATTCGCCCTCGACGCCGATGTCCGCGACGACGACCAGCTGATCGAGCGTGACGGCGCGAAAGTCGTGATCGACGAAGCCTCCCTGCCCTTCCTGGAGGGTTCGGAAATCGACTATGTCGACGAGCTGATCGGCGCCGCCTTCAAGATCCACAATCCGAACGCCACCGCAGCCTGCGGCTGCGGGACGAGTTTCTCGATCTAGCATCCCGCGCTTTCTTCCCCACGTGTGGGGAAGTGGGCCGATGCACAGCATCGGGTCGCCAAAGAGTGCTGTTTGGGGGGCGGCGCGGAGCGCCCGGGGGCGTTCGAACCTTGCTCCTCCATTCCGCCGCGTACCGCGGCGCCCCCTCCCCCGCTTCGCGGGTCCCCCGCCCCATTCCATGGGGAGGAAGTGAGCTACGCGCCCGGCTTCGGCGCCACATCAGGCAGCGGGAAGAGGCCTGGCAGGCGTTCCGCCAGCGACCGGTCGCCCGCCACGGCAACAGCTCCGTCAGCCTCCAGCGCGGTCAGCGGAACACCGCCATAGATCAGGCCGGCCAGCGCCTCACCGGGCCCGGTGAGAACAAGATCGGGCGCTTCACTTTCGCCCGCGTCAATCGTCAGCACGCCCTCCGCGATGCGGCAGGTGAGCCGGGTCACGCCGATCCGGAAATCGATCGTGGCGGCCAGATCTCCGGCCTTGTCAGCGCTGAACATGGTGCGCAGCGACAGCATGAAGGATGCAGCGCTGAAGCAGGTCCCGGTATTCCAGGGCGAGCGTGCCGCCCAGCGGCCAAGCGCCTCGAAGATCGGCCCGCTCTGCGCACCCCACTCTGTCAGCTCGTAGACTTTCGACGCGGCCGGCGGCGGCAGCTCGGTCCGGCGCACAACCCCGGCCGCCTCAAGCCCTTCCAGGCGCTGGGTCAGGACATTCGCGCTGATGCCTGGCAGGGCGGCCCGGATATCGGTGAACCGCCGGGGGCCGGTGTGCAGTTCGCGCACTACGAGCAGTGCCCAGCGCTCCCCCAGAATCTCCATGGCATGCGCGGCTGCGCAGGCATCGTCATAACGTTTTGGCGGCCCTTTGGAATCCAATTTGGTTATTTTTTGTGACTTCATAGTTGCTTTTTATAATCTCATTCGGCAGGATCGCCAAGACCAACACGGGAGCACCCCTATGCCGCAAATGATTTTCGTCAACCTGCCCGTCACCGATCTTGAGCGGTCGATTGCCTTTTACCAAGCCGTCGGCGCGATAAAGGACGAACGCTTCTGCGACGGCAGTGCCGCGATGATGACCTTTTCGGACACCATCAGTGTCATGTTGCTCACGCATGCGCGCTTCAACCAGTTCACCGATCGCACGATCGTCGACGCGCATACGTCGGCACAGGTGCTGAACTGCCTGTCGCGTGAAAGCCGCAACCATGTCGATGAAACCGCCGACAAGGCGGGCACGGCGGGCGGCCGGGTCGATCCCTGCCCGCCCCAGGATCACGGCTTCATGTACGGGCGCAGCTTTGCCGATCCTGACGGCCACATCTGGGAACTGGCCTGGATGGACATGGAAGCCGCGATGAAGGCCGGCCAGGAAATGGCCGACGCCTGACACCCTTTTCAATCAACCCTGGAGAAATACATTCATGACTTATATCAGCGGCATGGTTGCCCCTGTCCCGACCGCCAACCGGCAGGCTTTTCTGGATCACGCCCGCCAGGCGGCCGACCACTTCAAGAAGCACGGAGCCCTGAGCATCATGGAATGCTGGGGCGATGACGTGCCGGGCGGCGAGACCACGTCCTTTCCCATGGCCGTCAAGCTGAAGGACGACGAAACCGTCGTCTTGTCCTGGATCGTCTGGCCCTCGAAGGAAGCCGCAGACACCGCCTTCCAGGCCATGATGGAAGACCCGGCCTTCAGCCCGGAGACCAACCCGATGCCCTTCGACGGCCGCCGCATGATCTTCGGCGGTTTCGAGCCTGTGTTCGAGGCCTGATAGCGATCCCGGCGCGCGACCGGCTTCCGGTTCGCGCGCCGGACCTCTACTCTCGGGACAAACAGATATCAGGTTGGTCCCGATGACGCTTTCCGTTTCCGATGCGCTCAGACAGCGCATCTCCACACGCGCTTTTCTCGATACTCCGGTCAGCGCGGATCAGGTCCGCGGCCTGCTCGAACTGGCCAGCCGGGCGCCGTCCGGGGGCAATCTTCAGCCCTGGCAGATACACGTCGTCGCCGGTGAGGCACGCCAGCGGGTCATCGACGCGGTGAAGGCGAGCCAGGCCGAGCACTTCAAGGGTGAGCCGGAGCTGGAATACCGCGTCTATCCCAAACCGCTGGAAGAACCCTGGTATTCCCGCCGCTTTGCCTGCGGCGAGGCGATGTATGCGTCGATCGGCATCGATCGCGAAGACAAGACGGGCCGACTGATGCAGTTCGCCCGGAATTTCGAGTTCTTCGGCGCGCCGGTCGGCCTCTTCGTCTCACTGCACACATCCATGCAGCCCGGCCAGTGGTCCGATTGCGGCATGTTCATCCAGTCCTTCCTGCTTGCCGCCGAAGAAGCCGGTCTTGCCACCTGTTGCCAGGAATTCTGGGCCGCCTTCCCGAAGGCCGTGAAAGGCGCCGTGGGCATCGGCGATGATCACACCCTGTTCTGCGGCATTGCCCTGGGCCATGCCGACCCGGACGCGCCGATCAACACCACGCGCACGGCCCGTGCGGGCGTTGACGCGTTCTCCAGCTTCCACGGCTTTGGCAGCTGAGGCGGGAACTCGCGGCTTTTTTCACCCGCGAAACGTCTTAAGCTGCAGCAGAACCTGAAACCGGAACCTGGACCGCCATGACCCTCACTGTCGCTTCCTGGAACGTCAATTCGATCAAGGCGCGCCTGCCGAACGTGCTGGACTGGCTGAAGGAGGCCGCGCCCGACGTGGTCTGCCTGCAGGAGATCAAGACGATCGACGAGGGCTTCCCTCGCGAGGAGATCGAGGCGCTCGGCTATAATGTCGAGACCCATGGCCAGAAGACCTATAACGGCGTCGCGATCCTGTCGAAATTCCCGATCGAGGAAGCCCTGCCGCGCCTGCCCGGCGATGATGAGGACGACCAGGCCCGTTATCTGGAAGCCGTGATCGCCGCTGAGCAGGGACCGGTGCGCGTCGCCTCCATCTATCTGCCCAACGGCAATCCGGCGCCTGGCCCGAAATACGACTACAAGCTGGCCTGGATGGAGCGCCTGCGCCGCCATGCGCAGACGCTTCTGGCCTATGAGGAACCGCTGATCCTGGCAGGCGACTATAACTGCATCCCGCGCGACAGCGATTGCTGGGATCCGGCCGTGTGGGCCGACGACGCCCTCGCCCTGCCGGAGACGCGCGCCGCCTTCCGCGCCCTGAAATGGCTCGGCTTCACCGAGGCCTTCGAACAAGTCGACGGACGCGGTCACCAGTACACATTCTACGATTACCAGGCAGGCCGCTGGCAGAAGGGTCACGGCATCCGGATCGACCATCTCCTGTGCTCGCCCCAGGCGGCCGACCGGCTGGAAGGCGTGGAGATCCACACCAGGACCCGCGGCAAGGAAAAGGCCTCCGACCACATCCCGATCGTCGGCAGTTTCGCGCTTTAGGCCCGTCCCTCAGTCCACACCGACGCCGGCGGGTCCGGCCTCCATCGCACCGATCACGGCGGCATCCGTATGACCGTGCTGGCGGAACACCTCCAGCACGGCATCGGCGCTGTCCGGAGTACAGGAGACCAGCAGACCGCCGCTGGTCTGCGGGTCGCACAAGAGGGCGCGTTCGACATCGCCGAGGCGCGCGGCGAGCGTCACACCGTCTGCCACGGCAGACCAGTTGCGGCCCGATGCCCCGGTCGTGATTCCCTCGCCCGCCAGTGCGCGCGCCGCATCGAAGACCGGCACGCGGTCCCGGTCGATCCGGGCCCTGAGGCCACTGCCCTGGGCCATCTCCGAGACATGCCCCAACAGGCCGAAACCGGTGACATCCGTCGCCGCATGGACACCGGCCATGCCGGCCAGTGCCGCACCCGGCGTATTGAGCCGCGTGGTCGAGGCAATCATCTCGGCATAGGCGTCATCGCCCAGCTGGCCGCGCTTGAGGGCTGCGGAATAGATGCCGATGCCCAGGGGTTTGCCGAGGATGAGGACATCGCCCGCCTTCGCCCGCGCATTCGCCAGCAGGCGGTCAGGGTGCACAAGGCCCAGAGCGACAAGGCCGTAGATCGGCTCGGCCGCATCGATGGAATGCCCGCCGGCGACCGGTGCCCCCGCCGCCTCGGCAACCGACCGCCCGCCCTCAAGGATCAGGCGCACGGTTTCGCGCGGCAGGGCGTTTACCGGCATGCCGACAATGGCCAGGCAGAAGATCGGCGTTGCGCCCATGGCATAGACGTCCGACAGCGCATTGGTCGCCGCGATGCGGCCGAAATCGAACGGGTCGTCAACAATGGGGGTGAAGAAGTCGGTCGTCGCCACAAGGGCCGTCTCGTCATTGATGCGCCAGACCGCGGCATCGTCGCGCGTGGCCGCATCGACCAGCAGGTCCTTCGGCATGGGAAAGCCCGAAGGCGCCCCCAGAATATCGGTGAGCACGGCCGGATCGAGCTTGCAGCCACAGCCGCCGCCATGCGCCAGCGATGTCAGCCGCACCGTCTGTGTGTCATCCATCATCCCGAACCGCTCCGTTTTCGCTAATCTGGCCCCCGAACGGGGGACCGACGCCGCATGCCGCGCCTTGCCTACACAGATGACCTATCGGCGGAGGAATTGGAACGCTTCGATATCATTATCGATGTGCGTTCCCCGTCCGAGTTTGCCGAAGACCACCTGCCCGGCGCCATCAACCTGCCGGTTCTGGACGATGAAGAACGTGCCCGCGTCGGCACACACTACACCCAGGTCTCCGCCTTCGAGGCGCGGCGCATGGGCGCGGCCCTGGTCTCGCGCAATATCGCCCGGCACCTGGAAACAGCACTGGCAGACAGGCCCAAGGACTTCAAACCGCTGATCTATTGCTGGCGCGGCGGTATGCGGTCGCAATCCATGGGGCTGGTGCTGGCTTCGGTGGGCTGGAAGGCAACGCTGGTCGAAGGCGGCTACCGCACCTGGCGGCGCCAGGTCGTTGCGGCGCTGGAGACCGGCAATGTCCCGTACGTCGTGCTGATCGACGGCCAGACCGGCACCGGCAAGACAGCCCTGCTGCACGCGCTTGCCGCACAGGGCGAACAGATCATCGATCTGGAAGGCCTGGCGCACCATCGCGGCTCGATCTTCGGCGATTTCTCCGGCATGCCCCAGCCCGGCCAGAAAGCCTTCGAAACGGGCCTCCATCAACGGCTGCGCCGCATGGACCCGTCACGCCCGGTCTTCGTGGAAGCCGAGTCGCGCCAGGTCGGACACCGCCGTGTTCCACCCCGCTTGTGGGAGGCCATGCAGGCCGCGCCGAGCATCACCGTCGCTGTTCCGATCGACGAGCGCGCCCGTTATCTGGTGCAAGCCTATCCGGACCTCCTGGCGGATGCAGACAAGCTGGAAGCGGCCTTCGAGGGGCTCAAACCCTTTCACGCCAAGTCCCGTATCGCCGAATGGCGGGCACTCGCCCAGGCCGGCGAATGGCACACCCTCGCCCGGGCGCTAGTCACGCAGCACTACGACCCCGCCTATAACCGTGCCCGCAAGCGCGGGACACAACGCGGCGGCGATCGCACCATCGAAATCCCGCGCCTGGATGAAGACGGGATCGCGGCGGCAGCCGGGCAGATCGTCTCGATAGCCGCCGCGATGGCGCCTATTCAGGCTGGATGAGCGCGTTGAGGACGGCAGCTTGTCCGGTGAGCACCTGGCCCCAGGTATAGTCGCCCCAGCTCCAGCCCGTATTGATATCGAAGCTGACCTGGCGCGCGGCGCCATCTGCCAGCTGGACGGACAGATATTGCCCTGCGCTGATCTGGGCATGAGCCTGCATCCGTGCGGTCGAGAGCGACATGACGGAACCCGCCGACTGCCGCGCCGTCGAGAATTGCAGCACGATCTGGGAGACCGGCGCTGCGCCATTCGATTGCAGCCCGTAAAGCGGTGCCGCAAAGACCGGTGTGAAATCGGTATCGCCATCAACGCACCGAGAGAGTCCTGCCGTAAAAGGGGTTTTCGACGTGTTCTCGACCGTCATCTTGTCGGCAGGCCCCGCCTGCTTGACCGGCCCGCTTCCACCCGAGGCGACCTGCCAGGTCTGCCCCAGGTCGATCGCTGTACTGTTGCCGACCGATATCGTCTTTCCCGAAGCGATCGCCGTCGTCGAGGTGTAGGCCTGGACATCCGTCGCGAGCGCGAGCGTGATCGTCTCGGTGAGCACCCGTTCGACATGCCAGATCGTCGGCAGGGCCGCTGTATTGTCGATCTTCACGGCGCAGCTGGCATACAGGGCGTAACCGCCATTCGTCAGCGCGGCCTGGGTCGCGCTGTCCAGGGTAATGACAACGGGTCCGGGGACAGATGCGGTCATCGTGCGCTTTCCTCCTGGCGCAAGGGCAAGCGGGACCGTTGCAGCGGGGGGAGCCGCAACGGTCCGCGCAGGATCGCTACCCGAGAAGGGTGCGGGCACCGCTGCGATAGCTCGCACCATCCTCGATCAGGATCGGCACGACATTCTGATTGGCGGGGATTGCCTGGCCCCAGCCATAACCGCCCCACGACCAGCCCTTGTTGATATCGAAGGATACGGCGCGCTGGGTCGCCGAGGTCAGGTCGACCAGGATGCTCTGGCTGTAGGCGCGTTCGATCACCGTGCCGGTATTCACCTGCTTGGTGGCGAAGGTCAGCATCACCTTCTCGATCGGCACCATCGCGTCCAGCCCGTTGCCGTAAAGCGGGAAAGCGCACAGCGGTTCAGCCGTGCCGTTCACGACCTCGGAAATGCCGCAGGTGAACGGGTTCGAGGTCTGGTTCATCACCGCGATATTGCCAGGCGTGCCCTGCTGGATCGTGCCGGTGCCCTGGGGCGAGTCGACCACCAGCTGCTGGCCCAGCGTCGCCGGATAGGAGTTGAGGCCGGTAATCTGTCCGCCCGGAATGATCTGGGACTGGGAGGTGTAGGCCTCGAACTGGATCTGCCAGTTCACATCGGTGGTGAGGCCATAGGAGGTCGACTTGAACCAGACCAGAGGCATGCCGCCACCAACCGTCGTCTGCACTGCCTTGAAGCCGTAGAGCGAGTAATTCCCGCTGGCCAGGGCAGTCACCGTGGCCTGATCCATCGTGATCTGGACACCATAATCGGTTGCGGCCAGCGCCGAGGCGGACGCGGTCAGAGCATGACGATCGGCGTCGAGCCCTTCGACAACGGTGACGGTAGTGGTCTTGAAACCCAGCTCGGTCGCCGCCTTCTCCAGCTTGTTCACCTTCATCGTCTCAGGCCCGTTCGCCGTGACTTTTTTCGAGCTTTCCTCGGTGTAGGAATAGTTCCCGGGGTTGTAGTCCGATGGTGAACCGGTGTCCTTGCCAGCCTGGGCGATGATCTCGCGCACTCGTCCAGCATTCAGTGTTCCGGTATCGCGTTCAAAATAATAGGTCGCCATCTTGGTCTCCTTGGTCCGTGAAGAAGGGGCGCCCCGACAGCGGTTCTCGCCTGATTGAGGCCACCCCTACGCAGCCCTCGGCATGCCCGCGCAAGTTAGACAACGAGCACTCACCCAACCTTTGCGTGCGTCACGCATTATTTTGAAGTCCGCACATTCCGCCGGTATTGGCGCGGCGAGCAGCCATGGGCCCGGCGGAACGCCGTCGCAAAATTCGCCGGCTCGCCATAGCCCACATCGAACGCAATGGTCTGGACAGACAGGTCCGTGTGCCGCAAGAGCTCGGCGGCGCGCGCCAGCCGCTGGCCGCGCAACCACTGGAAGGTCGAGCACCCCAGCACCTGGTTGAAGGCGCGAGTGAGCACATTGCGATTTGTACCGAGCACATGCGCCAGTTCATCGAGCGTGAGGGGCGCCTGGATATCACCAAGCAGCCGGTCGCAGGCCCGGTCGACCAGATCCTGCATCCGGTCCGGCGGCAGTCCGGAACCCGTGTTCAGGCGCAAGCCTTCAACGGGCTTCTCGGTCAGACCGGATGGCATGTGACCGCCCGGCCTCCCGTGGCAAGCAGCCAGCCGGCGCTCGATTTCCGGAGCGATAAAGGGGTAGCTGATGTAGTCGGCAAAGCCGGCACTGAAGAGGCCGGCCTTGCCATGATCGGCATCGGCAAACACCGCCAGCAGGGGAACCTGACGAGACAGGCATTGCCGGCACAGCGTGTGAAAGTTCGCTGACCGGTCAGTCAGACCGGATCGGAAGCGCGTGATCACCGTATCGATTTTTTTTCGCGTAGCAGCGCGTGAGCCGCACTCCAGCCCGCATTCAGAACCGGTCCCGCCGGCACGGCATCAATGCGGGCACGTAATTCCTTCACCCAACCGGCATCCAGCGCCACCAGCAAGATGAAATTGTCCCCTTCCCCGCGATTACGGCACGCAGACTCCTGCGGGACAGCCATGAGCCCCCTCCCTGTTGCGCGAGGGCAGGCTAGACCATTTTAGGTTGTTTTGAAATATTTCCGTCACCTAAACGCTAAACACGGCACGGGCGGCTGTCAGGCCTGCGCTTCCGGCGTGTCTTCCACCAGGCTCGGCTCGCCGGCGCTGGCGGGGCGGACCAGGAGGTCGATCAGGCCGAGCACCTGGGTCAGTTCACCCACCAGGGCCTGCACCCGTGACTGATCGGCGAGCGGTTTGCTCATCGAGCCGATCTCGAACAGATTGCCCGTCTCGGCCGCAATCAGCAGCTCGCCCTCGCCGCTGTGCGCATCGAACATGGCGCGCACGCGCTTGCCGCGCAGGTCTTCTTCCAGCTTCAACAGGCGCTCCATGAAGGACGGGGTCAGCATGTAGCGCGCCAGCACCTGGTCGTCGCCATAGACCTCGAAAATGCGCTCGAACTTGGGATCGACGAGGCCGATCCGTTTCAGGTCATGCCCGCCCATCGACCGACCCAGCGCCGCCAGCCCGTTGAACCAGCCATTGTCGCGGGTGATCACGGTCACGCCCTCGACCTTGCGGGGGAAGGTGATGCGGATGATCACACCGCGGAAGACGGTGACATAATAGGTGCGCTTGTTGGACCGGCGGCGCTGTTCCAGATGCGCTTCGTAGAGCTCGAAATCGCAGCCCTGCCGTTCGCCGGAGAAATAATCCTCGAAATGGCGGCGGTTATAGGATGGCAGCAGGTCATAGTCGCGCAGGGTCTGGAAACGCGCCGGTTCGGCCGGCTTTTCCATGTAGGACAGGTCCAGCGCCTCGGCGACGGCGGTATTGAGCCTTGTCTTCACCTTCTTGGCCAGACGGGCCACACGCTGATTGCCGACGACCCCGCCGATCACCGTGCTGACAAGCAGGCCGAAGAAGAAGAACACCCCGTCGCCGGCCCACAGATACAGCAATCCACCGACCGCAAAGCCGGCGGCAAAGCCGCCTGCCAGGCAGTAGAGCCGGTGCCGCAATGCCTTCTTGCGCTCGATCTCCAGCTCGTCGAGCCAGGGTTTGAGCGTATTTGTCCACAGATCGTCCCAGCGCTGGTCCATCAGGCCTCCTGCAGGCGCTCCAGCGCCTCGGCCAGCTTGGCTTTCTGCGTGGAATAATCGACCAGTTTCTCACGCTGTTCGGCAACGACATCGGCCGGCGCATTGGCAACGAATTTCTCATTGCCCAGCTTCTTCTCCAGCCGGCCGATCTCGCCGTCCAGCTTGGCGACTTCCCTGGAGAGGCGCTCGCGCTCGGCGGCGAAATCGATGACACCTTCCAGCGGCAGGGCCAGCGTGGCCTCGCCCAGCACGGTCTGCGCCGAGGCCGGCGGCACGCTGTCGGACACGCCGATATCGGCCAGGCGCGCCATGCGCTTGATCAGCGCTTCATGGCGCTCCAGCCGGGCCTGCGTCTCGGCACTGGCGCCGACGGCGATCAGCGGCACCTGGGCGCCGGCCGGCACATTCATCTCGGCCCGCAGGCGGCGGATATCGGTGATGAGATCGATCAGCCAGCCCATTTCGGCCGTGGCTGCTGCATCGTCGAGCCCGTCCAGCACCGGCCAGTCGGCGACGATCAGCTGGGTGTCGCGCGTGCCCGTTTCCTGCCACAGCGCCTCGGTGACGAAGGGCATGAAGGGGTGGAGCATTTTCAGCGCCTGGTCGAGCACATAGGCGGTCGTCGCCCGCGTCTCGGCCTTGGCCGCCTCGTCATCGCCGTTGAACAGCGGCTTGGCGAATTCCAGGTGCCAGTCGCAGAACACGTTCCAGACGAATTTATAGGCCGCAGCCGCCGCCTCGTTGAAGCGGTAGCCGTCGAGCCCGGCATTGATCGCCTCGACCGCACGTGCAGCCTCGGACAGGATCCACTTGTTGACCGTCTGCTCGACCGATTTCGGATCGAAGTCCGCCACCGGACGGCACTCGTTCATCTCGCAGAAGCGCGCGGCATTCCACAGCTTGGTGCCGAAATTCCGGTAGCCCTCGACGCGCTCCTTCGACATGCGGATATCGCGGCCCTGCCCGGCCTGGGCGGCCAGCGAGAAACGCACCGCGTCGGCGCCGTATTCGTCGATCAGTTCCAAGGGGTCGATCACATTGCCCTTGGACTTGGACATCTTCTGGCCCTTCTCGTCGCGGACGAGGGCGTGGATGTAGACGTCCTTGAAGGGGACTTGCGGCTGGCCCTCTGCATCCTTCATGAAGTGCAGCCCCTGCATCATCATGCGGGCGACCCAGAAGAAGATGATGTCGAAGGCCGTGACGAGAACCGAGGTCGGATAGAAGCGCTCCAGCTCGGCCGTATCCTCCGGCCAGCCCAGCGTGGAGAAGGGCCACAGCGCAGAGGAGAACCAGGTGTCGAGGACATCCTCGTCCTGGTAGACGAGAATACTGGGATCGTAGTTCTTGCTCTCATGGCGCGCCACGGCCTCCTCGCGGGATTCCACGATCTCTAGACCGTACCCGGCATGCAGAACCGCGTCGTAGTACGCGCGAAGCTGCTGCTCCAGGTCTGCGCGATTTTCGGCGACGAAGACCGCTTCAGCGCGACTCGCCGGGTTCTCGTCGAACTCTGCGGGATCGGCCAGGCCTTCAAGGCTGGGTCCGTACCAGGCCGGAATCCGATGCCCCCACCACAGCTGGCGCGAGACGCACCAGGGCTGGATGTTGCGCATCCATTCGAAATAGGTCTTTTCCCAATTCTTCGGATGGAAAGTCGTGCGCCCGTCCTCGACGGCGGCGATCGCGTCCTTGGCCAGCACATCCGCCTTCACGAACCACTGGTCGGTCAGCATCGGCTCGATCACGACATGGGAACGGTCGCCGAAGGGCTGCTGGATCTTCTTGTTCTCGACCAGCGGGATGTCATTGCCCTCGTCATCCTTGACGGTGACAGCCAGGCCTTCCGCAGTGATCGCCTCGACCACGCGCTTGCGGGCCTCGAACCGGTCGAGACCGCGATACTCCTCCGGCACGAGATTGATCGCATCGACCTCGGCCTCACCGGGCATCTCGCCGCCCCTGGCGATGGCCATCGCCTGCGCCACGCACTCGGCATAGGGCGCGCCGTCCGACCGCATCGCGGCCTGCATGTCCATCAGCCGGTAGAGCGGGATATTGTTCCGCTTGGCGACTTCGTAATCGTTGAAATCGTGGGCGCCGGTGATCTTCACCGCACCGGAGCCGAATTCCGGATCGGGGTATTCGTCGGTGATGATCGAGATCAGGCGGCGGTGTTCCTTCGGCCCGACCGGGATCTCGCACAGCGCGCCGACGATGGACGCATAACGCTCATCGTCCGGATGCACGGCGACCGCGCCGTCGCCCAGCATGGTTTCCGGGCGTGTCGTGGCGATGGAGATATAGTCGCGCTCTTCTTCCAGCACGACATTCCCGTCCGCATCCTTCTCGACATAGGTGTAGGTCTTGCCATCGGCGAGCGGATACTTGAAGTGCCACATGTGACCGTCGACCTCGACATTCTCCACTTCGAGGTCGGAGATGGCGGTCTCGAACTTGGGATCCCAGTTCACCAGCCGCTTGCCGCGATAGATCAGGTCCTGTTCGTAGAGCTCGACGAAGACTTTCAGCACGGCCGCGGACAGACCGTCATCCAGGGTGAAGCGTTCGCGCGACCAGTCGCACGATGCGCCCAGGCGCCGGATCTGCTGCTGGATCTGGCCGCCGCTCTCTTCCTTCCACTCCCACACGCGCTTGAGGAAGGCTTCGCGCCCCATTTCGCGGCGGGACACATTGCCCTCGGCCGCCAGCTGGCGCTCGACCACCATCTGCGTGGCGATACCCGCATGGTCGGTGCCCGGCTGCCACAGCACGGAACAGCCCAGCATACGCTTGTAGCGCACCAGCACGTCCTGCAGCGTATCGTTCAGCGCGTGACCGATATGCAGACGCCCGGTGACATTGGGTGGCGGGATCACGATCGAGAAAGGCTGCGCGTTCGGATCGTCCTTCGGCTGGAAGGCGCCGGACGATTCCCAGGCTTCGTAGATCGAGGCCTCGGCTTGGGCAGGGTTGAAGGTCTTTTCCATCGTGGATCCGCTGGTGTTGAGCACGCCTGTCGCGTTTAGAGCGTTTTACGGGCAAGCGCACGGCATTGTCAGCCCGGCAGCTGCGGATGGGTGTGTACGGTGACACGCGGTATGGCAAATGCCGGGAATATCCGGGGACCTCGGGATTGAGGCGATAATTGACGCAAAAACAGCGGGTTGCCGCGGGATCACGCAAGAAGAAGCGGGATTTCAGCATGACGCGCAGTTTGGCGCAATTTCGGGAAATCGTGCAACCTAGGCCCAGGCAGGGGCGATGGGTTCAAAATCCGTTCGAATGGCTTCGAGGCCCCTTCAAACGCTAAGTATAGCGTGTTCAAAGCCCATTTAACCAATTTCATCCACGCACCCGAACGCACGAGGCGAGTTGCATCGAAGGCTGGGGCGCGTTGCATCGTACTGTTTCAGGTCGAGTTTTCGGGCTGATCTGTTGCTGACACAAGGCAATGCGGGCCGAGAATGGCCGTCCACTCCGCGCATTGGGCGATGCAACAGATTATGAGGAATCGCTGCCCGTTTTCGATATGAAAGATCAGGCCGGCTGCGATTGAGGTGAGGCCTGGGCCGACAGCGCGGAAATCTCGGTCTGGAGACGGCTACGGAGCCTGTCGTTGTCGCGCTTGATCATTCCGGGAATGAGAAAGGCATCGACGACCCACCAGACGAAGCCTGGGACCACGAAGGCAACCCAGGCGAGGATCATGAGGAAGGCCGTTCCGGGGCGACCGAGGAAAAACCGGTGCGCCCCGAACACTCCGAGGAAAAACCAAAGCAAATAGGCCACGCCCATGCTGCGAGCCTCGGCGGAAACACGGGTTTCGATCATGAGATATTGTTCGGGCGTCATCTGTAGCTTCCCCTATTCAAAACAAGCCGCATTCAACGGTGGAACGCGGAGCAAGAAACGTCTCTAGCGACCGCATCATCTGTCTGAAGCGTCCGACAATCTGGCTAGGTCGTAGAGCAATACCGAAATCGTGTCGCTGCTGACCCGATGGAGCCTCACCAAGTTGACAAGGTGACCACGAAGCTTGCTCGGCGGCTCCCAGCCTGCGGCAGCTGCAGCGTCTGAAACTATAGTCTCCGCGCGCCTCATCTCACGTTGCTGTCGGATAGCGCGGTCGTTTTGCCGGACCTCTGCAGCGGCACCCGCCGGCTTTCCCTCATGAAAGAACCTGATGGCGAGATCCGCTCGCGCACGGATCTTGTCATCAAGCGTGGGGTCTTCCGCGATCGCTATCAGCTCGTCCGCGACGTCGTCTGGCAGTGATGTCCCTGCTTCCAGCATCTCTTCCACGGAGGCCAGCAATGAGTTGGCCGACGCCTGGGACATGCCTTGCGCAGCCCCCTCTCTTCGGCCTGTCACGACGTAGAGAATATCCACACCTATACCGCTCAGCGCTTCCAATACGCCTGCTGAGGGAAATGTAGCGCCTTTTTCCCACTCGATGAGAGCCCGCTTCGACACTCCAGCGGCCTTCGAGAAGGCTTCCTGGCTCATTTCCAAACGCGTTCGTTCGGATTTGAGCCTGGTCCCAATAGACATATATCCGCACCTGTTGCGTTGACTTGTGAAGAAAACGTCATCACAGTGCATAAATCTGCACTGTTCAGCAATCGTAGCGCATTATGTCCACGAGCCCAATGAATTCTCCCCAGGAGCGAGCAACCGCACGAGCGTCCTTCGACTGCGCGGGTTTGAGCATCCGCCAGTTTGCGATCGCTCTGGGTGTCGACCCGGCGACGGTGCATCGGGTTCTCAATGGCGACAGCAATTGTAAGCGAGGCAACAGCCACCGCGTTGCGGTCGTGCTGGGTCTTAAACGCGGCGTGCTGACTGAAGACGACCCCGGTGTGGCCCTCGCCAAAACCATGGCGAAAGCGCGGGAGCTGCTGCCGCATGCGTGAGTGGTTCACCATCTCCGACGCGCTCGCTCAGCCGGTTGCTGGACACCCTGCCACTGCTGAGGGCTGGCGGCGTGTCGCGCTCCGGTCCGGTTGGCGCGAGCTGGGCGGAAAAGCCCGGAAAACCGAACGCGGCTGGGAGTATCATGTCTCGCTTTGGCCGGAGCGCGTCCGCGGCGCGCTGATGCGCGCCGAAGCCCAAGCTCATATACGCACCAAAGCATTGGTGACTGAGCCAGAGACCCGGAACACGCCCGCCTGGGACGCTTTTAACAAATCGTCGCAGAAGAACCGGGACATTGCCGCAGAACGCTTGGCTGCCGTCGAAGCGGTTGCCGCTCGGGTGAAGGGCGGCGCGAAGAAGGGCGACGCGATTGCGGAGCAGGCAATTGTCTCCAACGTGTCCGCTCGGTCACTGCAGCGCTGGTGGTCGGCGGCACAAGCTGTCCCTCACGCCGACTGGCTGCCAACGCTTGTCCCCGGATACCGACCCACGACCCAATTCGGGCCATGTCACCCGGAGGCGCTGGCCACGATCAAGGCGGACTACCTTCGGCCCGAGCAGCCCAGCTTCAACGCCTGCTATCGTCGCCTCAAGAAGCTGGCCGAGGCCCACGGCTGGTCGCCGATCCCGTCCAGCCGGGCGCTGCGCCGCCGACTAGCGGCGGAGGTTGAGCAAAGTGTGGTGGCCCTGCGCCGGCAAGGCCGGGATTCCGCAAAGGCTCTGTACCCCCCGCAGCTGCGCGTGAAGAACGATCTGCACGCCATGCAGGTCGTGAACATGGACGGCCACCGCTTCGATGTGATGGTTAAAAAGCCGGACGGAAAGGTCTTCCGGCCGGTACTGACGGCGCTGCAGGATGTCTACTCGGGAAAGTTTGTCGGGTGGCGGATCGACGAGACCGAAAACAAGGTCGCTGTGCGCCTAGCCATCGGCGACATGATCGAGCGTTACGGCATTCCAGAACACATCGTCCTGGACAACGGCCGGTCCTTCGCTTCGAAGTGGATCACGGGCGGTCAGAAGAGCCGCTTCAGGTTCAAGATTCGCGATGATGAGCCGGATGGTCTGCTGACGCTCTTGGGCGTCAAGGTCCATTGGGCAAAGCCATACTCCGGCCAGTCAAAGCCTATCGAGCGCGCTTTCCGCGATCTTTGCGATGATATCGCCAAGCACCCGTTCCTGCACGGCGCCTACACCGGCAATAGCCCCACCGCGAAGCCCGACAACTACGGCGCACGCGCCGTCGACTACGAGACCTTCCGGCGTGCGGCACACGGATGCTTGCTGGAGCACAACGCGAGGACCGGTCGGAACACCAGAACATCCAAGGGCCGCAGCTTCGACGAGACCTTCGAAGAGTCGATGAGCCGGCCGGAAACGGTCGTTCGCCGAGCGGCACCGGCCCAACGCGCTCTCTGGCTGCTGATGGCCGAGTCCATCACCGCTAGAAAGCCGTCTGGCGAAATCCATCTGATGGGCAACCGCTATTGGTCCGAGGCGATGGTGGAGCATGCGGGCAAAAAGGTCTGCGTCCGCTTTGACCCAGACAACCTGACCCGGCCTGTCGAAATATTCGCCATGGATGGCGTGAAGCTGTGTGACGCCGAGGCGATCGAGGAAGTCAACTTTCTGGACGCTGAAGCGGCCCGCCGCCACGAGCGCGCCCGGCGCGAATTTCTCAAGAAGCAGAAAGAACTTGCCGACATGCACGTCACCATGTCGCCCGAGGAGCTGGCGCGTCTCTACGCGCCGCCCATGGCCGATCACGCCGACGATCCGGTCTATCCGGCCGTCACCCGGCTTGCATCGGCCGATGCGAATAAACGCCCCCCTTCTGAACAGCCCGAATGGACCGACGCGGACGAGGACGCCTTCGCCAACGTGGTCGGGATGATGGGCCGGAGGTTGATGCGGGACTGAAGAAATTCCCTCCCGCGTCCCTGCCAGGACGCGAGAGGGCTGAACGGCGAAAGCCATCCATAGCAAGACGGAGAGACGTACATGGTAGATATCGCAACTTCAACCACGGCCCCGACCGGAGCTGACGCGGAAGGCTGGGTCGCCCTTGTCAAACGCGTCGAGCAAATCGCCGAAGCTCGTGGTTGGTCGAAGGCAGAAATTTCACGCCGATCGGGCGTAGCACAAGGAACGCTCAGCCAGTGGATGAGCGGAAAGTACGCAGGCAATTATGATGCGGTCAGCTCGAAGATCCGCAACTGGCTCGACCAAGCCGACGCCGTTGAGGAGCTTACAGCCAGCGTCCCTGCGAGCCCGGAATTCCTCGACCTAGAGTTCTCACGAAGCGTTGTCTCGACGCTTCAGATTGCCCAGGTCATGCCGGCAATGGTGATGATCACCGCGGATGCCGGCAACGGCAAGACGCTTGCGTGCAATCACTATGTGTCGACGCGGGCGAACAGCTTTCTCGTAACGATGAGCCCGCACTCGCGGACCATCCACAATATGCTGACGGCCATCGCGGCGACACTGAACGTCGAAGAGAAGTCTGCGGGCAAACTCGTTCAGGCCATCGGCAAGCGCATTGAGCGTGTTGGTGCGGGCTCGCTTCTGATCGTAGACGAAGCCCAGAACCTCACCGACGAGGCGATTGATCAGCTTCGCCATTTTGTCGACTTCTATCGATGCGGTGTCGCGCTGGTCGGCAACCGGGAGACCTACAGCCGGTTTGCGGGCTGGGGACAGGGCGACAAATACGGCCAGCTCAAGCGGCGAGTTTTCCGCCGGTTGCGCCGAGACAAGCCCACCGTCACCGACATCGACAATTTCTTGGACGCTTGGGCGATCACGGACCCGAAGCAGCGTGAGTTCCTGCGTGGTGTCGGCCTGAAGCCCGGCGCCCTCGGGCAAATTGACATGACGGTCAAGCTCGCGCGCCTCACCGCCGAGGGCCATGGTCGCGCGCCGACCTTGGCAGATCTCAAAGCGGCTTGGGCGAACCGTGATGTGGAGGCGGTCTGATGGACCGGCTCCACTCCACACCGCGAGGGCCACTTCTGGATGAAGTGCCCACCCTTTCCTTGGATGAGGCGAGAGGGCTCTGGGACGCTTTGGTTCGCAAATCCGGCTTGGAACAGTCGGAAAACCAAGCGTTGCTGACCGGCTATGCCGGAGAGCCGTCTCTCGCCTCGGCAATAGAAGCGGCGATCCGCGCAGGACGTCGCCTCTCTGAGGCTGTGAACACACACAACGAGCGTGCCTCGATCCACAGCGCAATCGAGGCGTCCGTAGTGCTCAATGAAGCATTTCAACGGGTGCAGCGATGAACGTCGGCGCTGCAGAGAAAGAGGGCGCAGTGTTCGGCCTCGATGTTCGGACGAACGCAGCCATCCCAGACGGTGTCGTTTGCATCGTGCCGTCTGGCTCGACCCTCGTCGATCGTCGCACGCGCATCGTCGCGACCACGCGCGAGGCTTTGCCGGCTGCTAGGGCCTTGGCGTTCCAGCTGGCCGCGTTGCGCGACCGCAAGCCGGGCTTCCGCTTTTCCCTTCCCTCTCATTCGGAGACAAGACATGTCTAACCTGACCGACTGCGCCGATGGCGAAGTGATCGTCAACGGCAACCGATACATGACAGATGGCAAAGGGAGCCTCGTTCCCGTCGAGGCGATCAAGCCAGCCCACAAGCTGGAAGACGAAGTCGTCCGCAAAGTGATGGGGTACGCCCGCGATCTGTCCGCGCAGATCGACCGGTTTCGAGGGCACGCCTTCACGGATCTCGGTGAGTTCGATGCCCTGTTGCAGCAGGACTACGGAACGACGCGCGGCGGAAAGAAGGGAAACCGGACCTATCAGAGCTTCGACGGCCTGATGAAGGTCTCTGTCTCGGTCGCCGAACACATCGACTTTGGCCCGCAGCTGCAGATCGCCAAAACCTTGGTTGACGAGTGCCTGAACGAATGGGCGGCAGATAGCCGACCCGAGCTTCGGGCGATCGTGACGCGTGCGTTCAATACCGACAAGCCCGGCCAGGTGAACCGCAGCGAGATATTCATGCTGCTCCGGCTCGACATCGATGACGCCCGGTGGGCGAAGGCAATGGAAGCAATCCGGGAAGCCATGCGCGTCACCGGCTCGAAGACATATCTCCGCTTCTATCAGCGCCCGGCGCCGGATGCCCAATGGGAGGCCGTAACGATCGATATGGCCAAAGCGAAGGGCGGTGCGTCATGATCGTCTATGATACCGAGCATCGCGGGTTGACCGTCCGTCGCCAGCGCGACGGGACTTACGACGTCTTCAATGAAAAGGGCGAACGTGTCTCTGAAGGGCACGGCGAAAGGCTCGTTGCCGAGCGATCGGCGGACCGCATCGCCTGGAAGACCCGCCGCAGAACGCGTTTGTGCATGACATGTCAAACGCCGTTTCCAAGTGACGGTGCGCACAATCGGATGTGCAACCCCTGCCGCACGGGAGCCCACGCGGGCGACTGGATGGCGAGCGCTAGCCTTGCCGTGTCGTCTCGGCGGAGGGGAGCGTGATGGTAGAGCATCACGTTGACACACTGAGCGATGCAGTGCGGCGGGGCCAGGTCCTGCGAGCCGACTTCGAGCGCACGGTCACCGCAAGTCCCATGAACAACTACCCGCTTTGGAAGGTGCAGTTGGCCGCGGCAGTGGAGGCTCTCTCAGACGGCCTCACGAAAGCGGGAGCAGACCTGAGGCAAGGCCCCAGCACTGCCGTTGTGGACTGGGCCGGCATACGGACGAGCTCAACGACCGGCCTCGTCGGCGCGTTCAGCGCCTGGCTGGTCAAAGCGTCCAAAGCCCAGGGAGAAAACTCATGAAGAAGCGAAACCGGAGCCGTTCCGGATCACATACGACCTGCCCGGTTTGCGGTCGCCAGCTGCGCGGGTTGAAGGGGCTGAAGATGCACATGGAGTTCGCGCATCCCGGCCGGGTGCTGGAGGGCGGGCTTGTGGCGCCGCCGCACGGCATCGTCGGAGAGCAAGGCCCAGAGACGAGCATTGGTACGAAGGAAGGCGGTGAGACATGAAGCTGCAGGAGCAAGACCGCCTCTGGCAAGAATGGGAGAAGGCCCAGCTCGCCCGCAGCCGCGCGGAAACCAAGCATCTGGAAGCGGCCGCGAAATCCCGAGATCTGGAGAAGGCATTCCGCACTGCGGAGGAGCACGAACGCCGGGCTTTTGAAGCATGGCAATCTGCTCGGGATGCGGCGAGGGCCGCGGCTGACGAGGCGCTGTCATGAGCGCCCTCGCTGCCATGCATGTCGCCAAGAGACAGCTCGGCCTCGACGACGACACCTATCGGTCAGTCCTCACCCAAGTTACCGGAAAGTCGTCTGGCAAAGACATGTCCGAGGGGGAGCGCCGCAAGGTGGTCGCCCGGTTCCGTGAAATGGGCTTCGGACAGGCTTCTACCGGTCGTCGAAAGCCTCTCGAAGGGCCTTACGCCAAGAAGCTGCAGGCGCTCTGGATTGCAGGCTGGAACCTTGGCCTGGTCAAGGATCGGACCGATGCGGCTCTCGTCGCCTTCGTGAAGCGACAAACGGGTATCGACCATATCCGATTTGTATCGGAGCCCGAGGACGCCGCGAAGGCGATCGAGGCCCTCAAGGCTTGGATGGCTCGTGAGGCAGGCGTTCAGTGGGACCCTGGTCGGCTGGCTCCCGAATGGGCGCGCAGGCCCGGTTATCGGATTGCGCTCGCCCAGTTCGAGATCCTGAAACGGGGGATGATGCGGCATAGCCCCGCCATCTGCTCGGCCAATGCGGCCCTCAAGAGTGTCCAGACACTGACCCTCTGGATGCAGAGCCGGAGGTACGGCACGCCCGCGACGTTGGTCGGCGCCGAGTGGCATGACGTCATGAACGAGCTGGGCCGTTACCTTCGCGACCTCAAGAGCGAGGCCTGAACATGGCCAGCTCCGCGCCCCTCCTGACCTGGCGCCGGGACGCACAGCTGGCCACCATTGCCGACGAGCGCGCTGAATTGATCGGGCGCATATCGCGGCTTCCAAGAATGAGCCACAGGCGGGTTGAGTTGACCGCCCGTCTAAGGGCTCTCACCGCAGAGGCACTTCGCCTCGAAGCGCAGCCGCCCGATGCCGGTCGGCCGAACAGTGAGTAGAGCGCATGAGAGACGCCGATAAAATACCGGCCAATCTGGAGCCGTACGTGACCGCACTGGGACAGGAAGAGGCCGAGCGCTTCTTCTTGGCGATGGGTGGTTCGGACATCTACCTGCCCAACAAATCCAGTCCTCGCAGCCTCGCCGCGCGCACGATAGGCGCGGATCGTGTCGAGAAGCTTGCTGCAGCGATGGGGCCGGGATACTACAAGGTGCCTCTGGCTCGGCAATGGATCGCACGTGTCATGAACGCGCGCGGCGCCAGCTACGCCGAGATTGCCCGAACGGTGCGCGCTGATGTCGCGACGGTTAGGCGCTGGCTTGGGCCAAGGGATACCCACACGCAACCTCAACTCTTCTAGGCCGCTTTGACCGCGCAACCGCGCGTATGAACTCCAACGCCTGCAACTGTCAGATTTGCCATCTAAACGCCCTCCTGCAGACCAGTCCTGCAGCGAGGGCTTCGGCAAAATGGCAGCGGCAGGCGTTTTCCATGTCAGGCAATACTTCGTTTGATCCATTGCTCAACCTGATCGGCAAGTCCGAGGGGACCGACCGGCGTCGCGGCTACAACGAGACGCTGGGATATGGCGCCTATACCGGCGGCGATCGCGATCTGTGCAGCATGACCCTCGATCAGATCGACGTCCTGCAGGGCGCCATGCTGCGCCACCCCAACAACAGGTGGAACTCCTCTGCGCTCGGTCGCTACCAGATCGTTCGCACGACGCTGCGGTCGCTTCGACGCCGCCTCGGTCTGGATGGTCGCGATCTATTCGATGCGGCGATGCAGGACCGGCTGGCGGCGCAACTGCTCATCGGTCGGGGCTTCGCTCAATTCATCAGCGGCCGGAAGAGCGAGGATGACTTCATCAACGCGCTGGCACGGGAGTGGGCGAGCCTGCCGACCACATCAGGAGTGGGGCACTATGGCGGTCAGCGCGCGCATGTCACCGTCGCAGAAGTGCGGCGTGCGCTCGCTCAATGCCTGGGCGGGCACTGATATGTCGTCCGACGAGCTCGTCCGCCGTTCTGGTGTGGCTGATCCGCCGCCAGTCTACGACCCCCGGCGGGCTTCCTACTCCGCGGATGAGGACACGCGGGGTGACAGTATTTGTCACGACCCGAACTCTAGGTTAGGCGCGGGAAGCGAAGAGATTGCGCGTCGCCCCGCTGGGTGTTCAGCCGGCGATCTTGCCTCACTCCCTGAAGAAGACCTGCAAGCCAACGCCCAGGCGGCTGTGACCAGAGCGGAGTTGAATCGTGCCGAGATCTCCCAAAGCGGCTGGAAATCCGCGTGGCGACCAGCGTGGATGTATTTCCTTGGCGTTGTCTGGTTTCAGCGTCTGATCGTGGTGCCGCCCATTGACGCATTCGCGGGTACGGCTCTCGCCGAAGCGATGGACCTGTCTGCAATGCTCTCGCTCACCTCCTGGTTCCTGGGGCTCTACATGGGCGGGCACACGCTCAAGATGCTCGGTGAAGCCGCTGTGGAGGCGGTTCGGGTCGCTCGTGAGGGGCAGCGCCGGTGACGCCAAACGACGCGGAGATTGAACGCGCTGAAGAGCGCGTTGCCGAAGAATGCGCACAGGCCATCGCGAAGGTGGGCGCCCGACTGGGACTACCGGGGAGCAAGCACTGCCAAACCTGCGATGACGAGATCTCGTCGGCTCGTCGTGCGGCCTACCCGGCGGCGAGAGATTGCATTGATTGTGCGCGCGCGAAGGAGGTCCGCCAGTGGACGAAATAAAGGGATGGTCCGGCTTGGTGGCGACGCTGCTGTCGATCGGGGGGATTTTGTACACGTGGTTCACCGCCCAGGGGCGGATGAATGAGACCCGGATTTCCGCCCACGCAGACGCGCTGGTGGAGCACGATCGTCGCATCCAGACAATCGAGGGCGAGCTGAAGCACCTGCCCAGCAAAGAAGACCTGTCTGAGGTCAAGCTCGCCATCGCCAATCTGGCCGGTCAATTCGGTCGAATGGAAGAAAGCGGCCAAGGGACCAGCCGTGCAGTCAGGCGGATCGAAGAGTATCTGTTGAAGGAGCGTGGGTAAAATGGCGTTTGAGGATCACCTCATCGAAGATGCGCGACTGGTCATCCTGAAGGAGCTGGCTGGTCAGAACGACCACCGGCTTTCGGAGACCATGCTGGCGCATGTTCTCGAAATCTTCGGTCACAAGCGCTCGCGCGAATGGGTGCGCACACAGCTGCGCAAGCTCGAAGAGCTGGGTGCTGTGCGGATCACCGAAGTCGGCTCTGTTCTGGTTGCCGATCTCACGCGCCAAGGCCTCGACCATGTCGAGCGCCGCAGCTTTCTTGAAGGCGTTCGCCGGCCGAGTCTGGAGGGCTGACGATGTCGCGCCGCAGCCGCAACAAGAGGCAGCGCCGTCAGGGGCGCGGTCGGCTATCGACGATCGATCTCCTGCCCGAGGAGGCCGACGCCGATATCCTGTGGCTGAATGAAGAGCTTCGTGAAGGCCGTAGGCTGCAGATCGACCTGCTGGACGAGTTCAACGCCCGGCTGGCCGACAAGGGCATCGGATCTGTCAGCAAGAGTGCGTTCTCCCGCTATGCGGTTCGCAAAGCGACCCAATTCCGACAGCTGGATGAAACGCGCCGGATCTCGATGGAACTGGCGGACATGCTGGGCGTCGACAGCGCGGACAAGATGACGATTGCATTGTCCGAGATGCTGAAGGTCGCGGCATTCCGGATCGCCGAAGGCGGCGGGCTCAACTCCAAGGATGTGATGGAGCTCGCGCGAGCCATAAAAGATGTCACCAGCGCGCAGAAGCTTTCGGCAGATTATCGCCGGGAGCTGGAACACGAATTTGACGACCGGCTGGAAGAAAGCGTGGATCGCGCCGAGGTCGTTGCGCGCGAAGCGGGCCTGTCGGCCGACAGCATCGCGAAGCTGCGCCGCGAGTTCCTCGGGGTGCGTGCGTCATGACCGATCGACCGACTACTGATCAAGCGCCGCCGCGCTCCCCGATCGACGACGCAATTCCTGGCATGCTGCCGCCGGAGGGCCTGGACCCGCTGGGCGATGGCATCCTCATGCAGCACCAGCGCGACTGGCTTGCGGACCAAGCGCCGCTGAAGCTCGCCGAGAAAGGCCGTCGAACGGGCATCACTTTCGCTGAGGCCCTGGACTCCACCCTAACCGCCATGGCGGCGAAAAGCGCAGGGGGCGATCACACCTACTATATCGGCGACACCAAGGACAAAGGCCTTGAATTCGTCGCCGTCGCGGCGCGCTTTGCCAAGACCGTTGCGAAGGAGCTGCTGGACGTCGAGGAGTTCGTCTTCACCGACGTCCAGGAGGACGGGTCGAGCAAGGATATTGCCGCCTATCGCATCAGGTTTGCGTCTGGTCACCAGATCGTGGGTTTGTCCAGCAACCCAGCGAATATCCGCGGTCTGCAGGGCCGGGTCGTGATCGATGAGGCGGCATTCCATCGCAATGTCGCCGCTGTCATCGACGCCTGTAACGCGCTTCTCATTTGGGGCGGCACGATACGGATTATTTCCACGCACAACGGCGATCTGAACCCGTTCAATGAGCTGATCAAGGAAAGCCGGCAGGGACAGTACGACTACTCCATCCACACCATCACATTCGACGATGCTGTCGCGAACGGCCTCTATGAACGTGTCTGCCTGATCCGGGGATGGACCGCGACACCGGAAGGCAAGGATGAATGGTATCGCCGCGTCCGCAAGTCATACGGCAGCCGGGTCGAGGCGATGCGCGAAGAGCTGGATGCCATTCCGCGTGAAGGTGACGGCGTACTTCTGCCGCTGGCTTGGATCGAGGCGTGCAGCACGACCGACTACAAGGTGGTGCGCTGGGAGCCGCCACATGAAGGCTTTGTCGACATGCCGGAGAGTGCCCGCCGTGGGGAGATGGCGCTCTTCCTGCAGGAGAAGGTTGCTCCGGCTCTCGACCGGTTCCGTGAGCAAGGCCTGACGTGGCATCTCGGCGGTGACTTCGCCATGCGCCAGGACCGGAGTGCGTTCCCGATCGGCTTCGTCGGTCAGGATCTCAAGCGGCATGTTCCGCTGATCCTGGAATTGCGCGCCTGCCCCTACGATCAGCAAAAGCAGGCCTTGTTTTGGCTGGTGCAATATGTCGGCTCGCTGGCAAGCGGCGTGCTGGACGCAAACGGCAACGGTATGGTGCTCGCGCAGGAGGCCCGCCAACGGTTCGGCGCGAACCGGATAACAGAGCTGATGCCGTCGAACGAGTGGCTGCGCGAATATACACCTCGCTTCCGTGCGGCGTTCGAGGACAGGACAATCCTGCTGCCCGCCGATCTCGATGTTCGCAACGACCTGCGCCAATTCCAGATCGTCGGCGGTATTGCCAAAGTGCCCAGCGAGATCCGGACCAAAGGCACCGATGGCGGCAAGCGCCACGGTGATGCTGGCGTCGCCACCCTGAACTTCTTTGCTGCGACATTCGCTGGCGACGGCTCGCAATGGCGGCCGTTGAACCAGCCCGGCGATATGCGGCCCGGCCGCACACCGCTCGATCAGAACTGGATTCCGGCCGATGCTTAAAGCTCTCTCATCGACACTTCGAAAAGCGACTACGTGGTTGCGGCACGCGCCCGATCTCGGTGCGGCTCTGATGCTGCTCTTGCGGCGAACCCGGATCGATTATCGCAAAGAGGTTGGCAACGGGCTGGACGCGTCAGTGTTCACCTCACCGGTGCAGTGGATCGCTCGCGCGCTGCCTGAGGCCCGGCTGATCGTGAAGCGGACGCGCAGTGACGGCACCGAGGAAGACATGGTCCGTCACGACCTGGTCAAACTCGTATCGAACCCCAACCCTTACTATGGGGATATCGCGCTGTGGATGGCGACGGTTTTCTCCTTCTGCGCGCCGGGCGGCGGGAATGCCTACTGGATCAAGCTTCGCAACCGCGCCGGAAAGCCCGTACAGCTCTGGTGGGTGCCGCACTGGATGATTGAGCCGGTCGGGTCGCGCGATGGGACCGAGTTCCTCACGCACTACAAGTACAGCCCCGGCGGTACGATTGAGCCCATCATTATCGCTCCGGAAGACGTCGTTCACTTCCGCCATGGCATCGACCCTGAGAACCCGCGGAAGGGGCGGTCTCCGGTTGATGGTGTGATCCGGGAAATCTTCATGGATCTGGAGGCCTCCAACTTCGTCGCCGCCCTGCTTCGGAATATGGGCGTGCCTGGGGTGGTGATCGCGCCGAAGAACGGGACGCTGCCGTCCAGCGACGATGTCGAAGCAACCAAGGTCTGGTTCAAACAATCGTTCAGCGGCGATCGTCGCGGTGACCCGCTTGTGATGGGTGCTCCCACGGACGTTCAGCAGTTCGGGTTCAACCCGCAGCAAATGAACATGGACGGGGCTCGCGATGTCGCCGAGGAGCGCATCTGCGCTGCCCTGGGTGTGCCGGCTGCCGTCGTTGGCTTCGGCGCTGGGCTCCAGCAGACCAAAGTGGGCGCGACGATGGAGTCCCTCCTGAAGCTGGCCTGGCACAACGGCGTTCTCCCGTATTGCCGCATGTTCGCTGATGAGCTGAGCCGGTCGCTCCTGCCTGACTTCGTCAAGACCGACGACATGCGTGTCACGCACGACACTTCGGAGGTCGTGGCGCTCGCAGACCATGAGGACAGGGAGACGACGCGCTGGAATGGCCGCATCCAGTCGGGCGCAGCTATGATCTCGGAAGCGCGAGAGGCGTGGGGCCTGCCGGTGGATGACAGTCACCGAGTTTACTTGCGCCCGATTGCTTCGTTCGAAGTTCCCCATGGCGCCCCACCGCGTGCCCCTGAGGCGCCTAAATCCCTCGGCGAAAAAGCACAGGCAAGTCAGTCTGCACTTCAACGAGCGAACGCCTATGTCCGTTTCTTGCTCGCAGCCGAGAAGGGGCATATCTCGGCTCTGCAAGGCCAGTTGGAGGCCTTCTTTACCGACCTGGGGAAGTCGGCCCGAACGGCTTCGGTGGAGTTCCTGGCTGCAGACCCGACCATTGCCAAGGCACGCGGTGCCGATGGTGAGAAGGCCGACGAACTGCTGATTGAGCAGATCCTTGAGGCCCTTGGGATACCAGTTCACGAAACGACGTTCCGGCGCATCTTGGAGCAGCACTTTCTGGAAGTGGCGGAAACGGTCGCGAAGGCCGGCGAGCTGGTTGGTATTGCTGGCCAGCTCCCCGATCCCGTCGCCCGTGCCATCGTGGCCGCTGGCGGGCGTCGTGCAGGCCTCTTCGATCTCGGAGATCAGACGCGTCGGGCGCTCTTCGAAGCCCTGGCCACCGGCCGGGCTGAAGGCGAAGGCGTAGATCAGCTTGTCGCGCGGATCTCGCGCGAAGTTGAATCGGGGCCGACGTGGGGCACCAGCGAAACGCGCGCCCGGATCATCGCCCGCACTGAAACGAAGTACGCCCAGAACATTTCCACGATCGAGCGCGGCCGCGCTGCCGGCGTCGAACGCTTCACGGTGATCGACGGCCGTCTCGGTCCCGGCCGATCGCTGCAAAGCCACATGGCGCGCAATGGCAGCATCGTGAGCACGTCTGAAGCGCGCGAGATGGCCGACGCCGAGCACCCTAACGGAACCCTGTCCTTTGCGCCGCACTTCGGCGGGGACGAAGAGGAGGACTGAGTTATGAAAACCGAGATCAAGAGCCTAGTCGTCGAGAAGATGGATGATGAGGGCCACGGTCTTGCCCGCATCGCGACGCTGGCGGCTGTGGATCACGACGGCGACACCTATGCTGACGGCGCGTTCGACTGGAAAGAAGGCGGGCAGTGGGTTCCGATCCTGCCAGCTCATGATCGTCGGGCAATGCCGCTAGGCAAGGCGCGAATTTATGAGGATGGGGGCTTTGCGTATGCGGAGCTTCATCTGAACCTCCAGACATCAGCCGGCCAAGACTGGCACAAGCACTTGAAGTTCGACCTTGCTAAGGGCCGCCCGGCCCAAGAGTGGTCGTATGGTTTCGGCGTGATGGATGCTGTCAATGAGCATCGCAACGGCGAGCGCGTGCGAGTGCTCAAGCGTCTCGATGTTCACGAGGTGTCGCCTGTTGTCCGTGGCGCCGGGGCTGGTACGGGCACCCTTGCCATGAAATCGCGGGGAAGCTTCGCTGATCACGTTGATGCGATGATCGAAGAGCTGGACGATCTCGTTACGCGTGCGGAAGGGGTGAAGTCGACCCGTGCGAATGACGGAAGAAAGCTTGGCGCAGATCGCCGCGAACAGCTGAAGCAACTCAAGACGCGACTGGTTGCGGTTCTGGATCTCGACGAAACTGGCGAGGACGAAGGTAAGGCCCTGGTCGAAGCCGAGGCTCAAGCCCAAGGCGAACGCCTTGCGGCAACATTCGAGACACGCGCCGCCAGCCGGCGCTGGGCCAGCAGCCAAAACTAGCTGGTGCAACGTGGCGGTCTATGTCGACACAGCGAGATATCCATTCGGCCGAATGATCATGTGCCACATGTCGGCCGATAGCTTGGAAGAGCTGCATGACATGGCCCGCCGCATTGGCATTTCGCGCCGTTGGTTTCAGTGCCCGCCGAAGGCGTCGCACCCGCATTACGACATCTGCAAGTCAAAACGCCGGAGCGCCGTTGAGCAGGGTGCAATCGAGATCGCCGATCGGGACCTCCTACCGATCGCGCGCCGTTTGACGGCAGAGTGGACCGTCGCCCAGCGCTGAGCACAAATCAGCATCGAAATCCGCCCTCATCAAATTTACGCGTAGAGCGCCGTGGGTGCCCGCGCTGCGGCATCGCCCCCAGATAATACCCGAATCGCGCCCCACGGCGTTCAAATTGCCTATTTAGGGGGCTTCGGGCCCGGACGGCGCGGCGCGGGGGAGAGCACCGCCGCGGGCAGCTGGATTTCCAGGCGGATTTCGGCCACAACGTTTTCGCGGACACGTCTGTCGCGATGCGCCCACGCACCGGCGCGGATAGGTGGCCCCTTCCACTCCCAATAGCTTGTTTCCCGATCAGGACCGCTGCGCCGGCTGTGGCGGTCTTTTCGTTTCGTATGTCGCGCGGGCTGCGGCGTTTATCAAAGCATCGGGAGCAATCACCCATGACCACCCTCACGCTGGCCCGCGAGAAGCTGGCCGCACTCCAAACCAGCCTTGGCGCCGTCTTTACGGAAGCCAAGACGAGCGACGGAAACTATGATTTCCAGAAGGTCTCCGGCGAGACCATCAAGTCCAGCCTGGGCCTTGATGGTAAGGGCCTCTCCACCATCGACCTCGTCAAGCGCATCAACGAGAAGGACGCCGAGCTGAACGAAGCCGCCTCTCAAGTCGAGGCGCTTGAGGCAGCGGAGAAAGCTGCCGCGTCGCTCTCTCAGCATGAAAAGGCCGTCCGCGGCCTGCCGATGCCGGCAGGCGACAAGTCGCGCACCGAGCGAGTCGTCGCCGAGCTGAAGGCCCTGGGCGACCTTGCCGCTTCCGAAAAGGCCTTTCACGACTGGATTGAAAAGGGCGCTCCGGATGGGCTGACGCTGCAGTTCGACGAGCTGCTGCCCTCTGACTTCCTCGCCAAAGCGTTGATCGTTCAGACCATCGGCCAGAAGGCCGCGATGACAACGTCAGCCGGCTGGGCGCCGGAAAGCCTGCGGCTGCCCGGTATTGCTGAGGCGGCGACCCGGCCGATCCAGCTGCTGGATATTATTCCGATGTCCCGGACCGGCCAGAATGCCGTGAAGTACATGGAAGAAACGACCCGCAATCACGGCGCCGCCGAAGTCGCTGAGGGTGGTGCGTACGCCGAAGCTGAGTTCGTGCTGACCGAAAAGTCGGCCGCAGTTGTGAAAATCGGCGCCATCATCCCTGTCACTGACGAGCAGCTCGAAGACGTGGAGCAGGTACAGTCCTACATCAACTCCCGTCTGGTGTTCGGCGTGCGTCAACGCCTGGACGGGCAGGTCCTGATCGGCAACGGCACTGCGCCGAATATGCGCGGCATCAAGAATACGGTCGGTATCCAGACCCAGGCGAAGGGTGCGGACCCGGTGCCGGACGTCTTCTACAAGGCCATGACGAAGATCCGCGTCACCGGTCGCGCCATCCCGACCCACCACGTCATTCACCCGACCGACTGGCAGGGTGTGCGTCTGATGCGGACCGCCGACGGCGTCTATATCTGGGGCAGCCCGAGCGAAGCGGGGCCGGATCGGATGTGGGGTCTGCCGGTCGCGCAATGCGACGCCGACGCCGCCGGCACTGGCTATGTGGGTGCGTTCGATCCTGCCTTCATCAACCTGGCTGAGCGTCGTGGTGTCGATCTCAAGGTCGGCTACGTCGCGGATCAGTTCGGCAAGGGTCAGCGTTCGGTCCGGGCCGACAGCCGCGCGGCGCTGGTGATCTCACGCCCCGCCGCCTTCTGCTCCTGCACCGGCCTCTAGGTCGAACAACCGGGCGCGGCTCTGGTCGCGCCCGGTTCCCTGATACCCGCGAGAGGGGCGTCCGGTACGGCTCGCAAGGCCCCCGGCGACCGGTTTTAGGGCCGGTCTGAAACAAGGCTCTCAGGGCGCGCCCCGTCTCTCGCTTTCGGAGGGTTTGATGACCACCATCTCTGGATTTTCCGTTCCGACCGGCTGCGCGCTCATTCCGGGCGGTGAGGCCGGCGAGCATAACGTGCCCGGCAACTTGATGCCGGGGGACACGCTGCTGTCGGTCGAACACATCGTGGATGGCACGCCGCCGACACGTACCGACCGCACCGCCGAATTCTCGATCCACACCACCAAGGGCGGCGTGGTTGAGAACACCACCACCGACACGACCGGGGACTTCCTGCATGTCCTCTGGGCGAAGGCCGAGTGATCGGCCTCATCAGCTGAAAGGAGCTGATCATGAAAGCGCATCAACGACTGTTTATCACGGCCTGCGCGACCGCGCTGGTTGCTGAGGGCGACCCTTTGGGGGCAAGCCTGTATGCCGCGCCGGGTGACGATATCCCGGACAGCGCCGCCGAGAAGTTCGGCTTGGTCGATGGCAAGCTGCCGGCCGAGAAGAAGGCACCACCGACCAAGGAGGGCGACGCCGGGGCGACCAAGGAAGGCGGCGCCGGAGCAAGGAAGGAAGGCGACGGCAAGTTGCCGGACGATCTCACCGTGCTCAAGGGCGTCGGCGCTGCTACTGCCGCCGCGCTGCAGGCGGCAGGTCTCGACAGTTTCGCCGCCATCGCTGGTGTCGACCCGGAGCGCCCGCCGGAGGTCGAAGCCAAGGTCAAAGACTGGTCCGAGTTGGTGGACCAGGCGAAGGCCTTGGCTTCGACCGAGCCGCCGGCTGCCGGCGGCGCTTCCGAACCCGGCGAATAGGGGCGTCGAATGGCCCTTCTCGACCGTGTCAAAGAGCGCACCGGCTCGGATCTGTCAGACTCCGAACTGCAAGCCATGATCGACGGCATCGTCGGCGAGATCGAGGCGCGCTTCGGCCCTGCCGGGCCTATCACGGTCGAGTTGGGCGATCTGGCCGACCCCGATGCTCGCACACAGAGGACATTGCGCCTCGCTCGGCAGATTGACACTGCTGAGGCCGTCACCGTGGTTGAAATGGACCCGGCCGACACCGGCAAAGCCTCTGCCGAGTTGGCGCTCTCAGCGAGCGACTACCGCATTCTGCATGGCGGGCGAACCTTGCAGCGCCTTACTGGCGGACCGAACGGGCGAGCCTATTGGGCCCCGCTGGTGAAGGTCACCTACACGCCAGCAGGAGACGCGGCTGCGCGCGATGAAGTCACAATCAAGCTGGTGCAGTTCGACCTGTCCTATCGCGGCGCGCTGAAGTCCGAGCGTGCGGGCGACCATTCCTACACCCTTTCCGAGAACCACTCGGAAGATCGAGAGAGCATCCTTGGTAGCCTGGCGCATGGCCGTGGCTTCATGATGGCTTGAGGACAGTATGCCAGCGGTCGTCTACCTATCCGAGCCGGAAGTCATTCGCGGCCGAACAGTCGAATGTGATGTCGACGTCGACGATATCCTGCAGACCCTCCGTGAAAAGTCGGGACGGGACTGGATTGTGCGGGTTCACGATTTTCTCGGCCGTAAGCCCGTGCTCGGCCCGCGGCCGGTGATCCGTCATTTCGAGCTTTGCGTTGCCTGCGGCGGTGAGTGGCAGGTGATCAACCTTTGCACCAAGGAGGCTGGCTCCGTCTTCTTCGATGACGGAAATAGCCGCGAGCACGTCATGAACTACATGCTGGGAATGATCGCGGGCCTCGCCCTGGGCGGTGCGGCGTGATCGCGCATCGCCTAATCCACCGCGCTGCCGTCGAGCGAAATCAAGCTGTCGCCAAGGATAGCTGGGGCGGTGATGCTGCTCCCGACTTTCAGCCCGTGGCGACCCTGAAGTGCTGGGCGTGGTCGAAGACAACCCGCGAAACGGTAGACGGTGACAAGACCGCCGTCATCGAGGACATGCGCGCCATGTTTTCGCTCGGCGCGGATCTCCGGGAAGGCGATGAAATCGCACAGATCACCAATCGTCGCGGCGAGGTGCTGTTTCCCGGCCGCTTCGCTGTCGAGGGCGAGGTGCAGCACAAGCACACTCACCTTGAGGCCAATCTGAGGAGGATCGACTGATGCGTGTGAAGATTGGTGACCGGTGGCATGACACTGCAGATCAGCCGATCTGCATCCAGTTGACCCATGCCGAGGAAGACATGGTCGCCGAGCGCATCATGACTGGGACAACAGGGCCAGAAGGCAAGATGGCCTTCTTTCCCGACGACTGGGGGAGTGCCGACGAGATGCTCGCCTGGATGGACTAGAAAACGTCAGCGGATGGCCAGGGCGCATTGCCCTGGCAGCGGGGCTCAAGATTGGCGTCACGACCCCCACCAAGCACCGGACATGCTTTCATCCGCCGCCCCATTCGGGGCGAAGGGTGAGTTTCACGATTCCGGAAGGATGGGAATGACTGCTCACAGCATGCGGCCGGTTCGGCCATCTCGTACACCCGCCCCCTACATTGGCGGAAAGCGCAACCTTGCGAAACGGATCTGCGCGATCATCGAAACGATCCCCCATACGACCTACGCTGAGGGGTTCGTGGGGATGGGCGGCATATTCCTGCGCCGATCAAAGGCGCCGCCGTCCGAGATCATCAACGACTTCTCCGGCGACGTGGCGAACCTGTTCAGGATACTGCAGCGGCACTACCCCCAGTTCATGGATACGCTGCGATTCCAGATCACCAGCCGCCGCGAATTTGAGCGCCTGCAGGACTGCGACCCTGCGACCCTCACCGACCTGGAGCGCGCCGCCCGATTTCTGTACCTGCAGCGCGTTGCCTTCGGCGGGAAGGTGAACGGCCGCAGTTTTGGCGTCAGTCACGGCCGGCCGTCGCGCTTCAATTTGACGACGTTGGCGCCGCTGCTCGAGGAGGTGCACGAGCGCCTTGCCGGCGTCGTGATCGAGAACCTGACATGGCAGGCGCTGATTGACCGTTACGACCGTCCAGACACCCTGTTCTATCTCGACCCGCCTTACTGGGGCTGCGAAGACGACTATGGGAAAGAGATGTTCGGCCGCGCCGAGTTTGCGGACCTCGCCGACCGGTTGGGTCGGCTCAAAGGTCGGTTCATCTTGTCGATCAACGACCGACCGGAGATCCGCGAAATTTTCGAGCACTTCGACATCGAGGGCGCTCGTGTGAACTATTCCATTGCAGCGTCCGGCAGTCACGCGGCTGGCGAGCTGATCATCCAGTCGCGAGGGTAGAAATGGCATCGACCCACGATCTCGAATGGTTCGGCGATAGCTTGCTCCCGAAAATGCGCCAGGCGCAGATCAAGGGCGTCAACCAGACAATGGCCTCGGCCGTAACGCGGGCGAAGCTGAACCATGCCTGGCAGAACCGGACTGGCGTCCTGGAAGGCGGCATCGATATCACCGACTACGCCCAGCCTGAAGCGAAAGGCGTGCGCGGAACGTGGGGCGTGAGAGACGTGGTGTATGCCCGCATCCATGAGTTGGGGGGCGTGATCAAGCCCAAGCATGGTGCGGCCCTCACGATCCCGCAATCAGACGGAAGTGTGCGCCTCGTCGCCCAGGTGAAAATCCCGGCCAGACCTTATCTGCGGCCCGCCGCTGACATTGAATACCCTCGTCTGGCCGGGAACATCCGGCGCGCGTTTGAGCGATCCTGAGACGTCAGGCTTGACGTTGTCTGATCTGCCGGGGATGTTGCGCGGCATCTCCTGATCGCCTTGTCCGCGCACCCGCGCCGATATTTCCGCGCCCTAGCCCTGCCTAGTGTCGCGGCATGGCTGAAGACGTCGACATCATCGAAGCCCTTGTGGCGCTGCTGAAGGCGGACGTGCCGGTTTCGGGCGTGGCCGACACGCGCGTGTTCGGCGGCGAATTGCCCAAGGGCGAGGCCGCGTCCATGCCTCGTCCGGCAGTTGTTCTGCAAGCGTCTGGCGGCATCTCCAGTGCTGCTGGTAGCGATGTTCAGCACGACACCCAGCGTATCGATCTGGTCGCCTATGCGGCCTCGCCATCGGCAGCCGACTCCCTGCGCCGGAAATGTCGCCGCGCGCTGACCAACTGCAGCCGCCGGGTGATTGGCAAAGCCCTCATTCATTGGATTGCGCCGGCCGGTGGGTTCTCCCAGGGCCGCGATCGCGACGGCAAGTGGCCGTACGCCTTTCAATCCTTCCAAGTCTTCCACGCGCTCAAGGAGGTTTAGGTGAACACCGAACCGTTCGAAATCATCGCTGGGCCGATCACCGCCTACATCGGCGATCCCGGCACCGCTTTCCCCGCCATCGATGCCGCCCCCGGCGCCGGCTGGACCCTCATCGGCGCCTCCGGTGCAGAAAACTATGACGAGCAAGGCGTCAAGGCTGTGCACTCGCAGGAGGTCAATGTCGTCAAGACGCTCGGCCTGACCGGCGGCAAAAAGGCCTTCCGGACGGGTGAGGGGCTGGCCATCAGCTTCACATTGCTCGATCTGACGCTGGAGCAGCACGCGCTCGCCTTGAACGGCAACGCCGTGACGACCACCGCGGCCGGTGTCGGCTCGGCCGGATCGAAGTCCCTGCCGTTTTACCGTGGCCTGGGCGTGAAGATGCACACGCTGCTGCTGCGCGGCGAGTACTCGCCCTACGGCGACGGCATGAACCTGCAGTATCAGGTGCCCTACTGCTTCATGAACGGCTCGCCCGAGACCGTCTTCAAGAAGGGCGATCCTGTCGGCCTGGCATTCGAGATCATGGCGCTCGTGGACCCCAATGCGGCCGATGAGGCATCCCGGTTCGGTCATCTGATCGCCCAGCACCAGCTGCCGCTGGAATAGTGACCGGGGACCCGTCCGCCGACCCCGAGGCGCTGGCTGCGGAGCACCGCCGCCTCGGGGTCAAGGCCGCGAACCACAAGCAACAGGTTCGTGTCCACCGTGCGGGCCTTCGCGCTGCGAAGGAGCGCCAAGCCGAGATCGAGCGAATGTGCGCCCGCCTCGGCATCCAACTCACACTGCAGCCCGGCGTAGGAGGTATCCATGGCCGAAGCACTTCTGACGCTTGAGCCGATCAAGCGGAACCACATCGTAATCGACGGCGAAAAGTACGAGATCTACGCGCCGGACGAGCTGTCTATCGTTGAGTGCCAAGAAATCACCTATGCCGGCGCGCAGATCGGCGAGCTACAGACCAAGAACACCGAGAAGGCGAACAAGCGGCTCACCGAGCTGATTGACGACGTCGCCCGTCGCGCCTTCGTCTCGATTCCCGACGAGGTTTTCGACAAGCTCTCGGGTTTCCAGCGAATGCAGATCGTCTCGGTTTTTACCGGGCTCCTGTTGGGCCGGGCGACCGGGCTGGCGGGAGCGGCGGCACAGGCGGTGAAGGAGTCGGTTGGGCAGAGGCCGTCATCCGGCTCCAACGCTACTTTGGCGGGCCTCCCAACTGGTGGTGGCGTGAAGCGCCGGCCCGGCTCGTAAAGGCCTACTACACGATGATGGTGCGTCTGGAAGCGGAGGAGGCCCTGCGGTCTGTGCAAGTCCAAGCCCTAGGCAGCGGCCTGCTGGAGACGCGGGACTTTCGGAAGTCGATCGCGGAGATCGAGCGTGCGGCCTACGGCAAGTCCCGCACGTCCAGACAGGCGACCCCGGCCCAACTGCAAGCCGCTGGCATCGGCGTGATCGTCGTGCCGCCAGCGAATGGCCAAGAGGCACCGCAAGATGTCAGCTGAACGCCTTGGTGTTGCGCTTCTCGACCTGCGTACGAACGATGCCGGCCTGACGAGCGGCATCCGGAATGCGAAGGCCGGCTCGCAAGCCCTTCAAACATCGTTCAATGAGACCGCTACGTCCGCCAACCTGACGGCGTCGCGCATCGAACACCTGACGGGTGTTTCCGGCGGTCTCCGCCGCAGCGCTGGTGACGTGCAGGCTTATGGCCAAGCCATGGACGACATGCGGGCGCGGTTCAATCCCGTCTACGCGGCCATTCGGCGCTATCGTCAGACTGTTGACGAAGTTCGCCAGGCGCACGCTGTCGGCGCGCTCACAACGAACGAGATGGCCAACGCCATCAGCAGAGAACGGCAGCAGGCCCTGGCATCAATTGCGGCGCTGCGCGGCCGGGCTGCAGCGATGGATCAGGTCGGCCGATCGACGCGCTATGCCGCCATGCAGCAGCGCATGCTTGTGTTCCAGATGAACGACATCTTCGTCTCTCTGGCTTCGGGTATGAACCCCCTGATGGTCTTCATCCAGCAGGGCTCGCAGATCTCGCAAGTCTACGGCCCCAATGAGGGTGGCGCCGGGCGGGCACTCCGCGAGATGGGCGATATGGTGACCCGGACGGTTACGCGGTTTCCCCTTCTCATTTCGGCTGTGGCGGCCGGGGCTGTCGCTTTCTTCGGACTTACGGATGCCATCAGGGATTCCACCAAGTACTCGGTGACAATGGGCGACGTGTTCGTCGCGGCCTTCCAGACAATCGGGTCCGGAATTCTCACCATCGTCCAGCCCGCACTGGATGTGCTGGGCGCGACCTGGAGCGAGGTTTGGAACTGGATCGTTGAGGGCATGCGGGTGACCGGCAATGTGCTGATCAACGGCATGCGGTTGATCGTGCTGGCGATGGCGACGCCCGTCCGGGCGATTGCGGAAGTGTTCTCGCTGGCCTTGGCGACCATCGTTGAGAACTGGCAGCGGCTACCACTCATCATGGGCGACTTGGTGCTGTCGGCTGCGAACCGGACGATCGGCGGGATCGAAGCGATGGTGAACGGCGCCATCGACAGGATCAACGCCATGATCGAGATGTTGCCGGACTGGGTCGAGATGGATGGTCTCGGGCGTGTCAGCCTTGGCCGCATCCCGAACCCGCTGGAAGGCTTCGCCCAAGATTTCGGGCAAGACCTTGATGCCCTGCCGGCCCAGATATCCGAAAAGATTGCGCGAGCCATCCAACAAAGCTCCGCAGATGCGATGGATATCATTGAGTCCGACCCGATGGGGGACTTTTACCGCGGCACCCGTGACAGGGCTATTCAGAGGGCGCGAGACCGGGCAAATGCAGAGCCGGACGGGACGCCTCGCGCCCAGATCAGCCCGTATCGAAACTTGGTGCTGGGCGCTCGGGACTTTATCGCCGCGCAGGAGATTGCCCGCCGCGGCATGACATTGACCGAAGAGGCTGCTGCGGCGCTGAGGTATGAGCATGAACTCCTGAACCAGGCCATCCGGTCTGGCGTGAAGCTCACACCCGCGCAACGTGAGGAACTCAGCGGTCTCGCTCGTGAAATGGCATCGGCCGAGCATGCGACCGAGGCGTTTCGAGAGCGCATTGATTTTCTGCGAGAGCAGACCCGCAGCTTCGTCAATGACATGCGCGAAGGCCTCGCGCGGGGGCAATCGTTCTGGGAAGCTTTCGGGAGCGCTGTCGGCCGCGCCATCAGCCGCATCGTGGATCGGTCGCTCGATCAGCTCATCGATGCGATCTTCCGCACACGCGACGCCATGGCCTCGACCGGTGGTGGCGGTGGCGGCGGCATCGGGGCGGCCATATCCAGAGTTTTCGCCGGCTTCTTCGCGACCGGCGGCCTGATCCCCACGGGGTCATTCGGCATTGTCGGCGAGGCAGGACCGGAACCCGTCATCGGCACATCGCAAGGTGCGAAGGTTCTGCCGAACTCAGCGCTTCGAACTCTCGAAGCGGGCCGGAACCGGGACACGCTTATCGTAACGACAGACAAGTCCCCGTACTTCAACACAACTGTGGAGCGGGTTGCCACGCCCGTAGCGGCGCAAGCTGGCCATACAGCCTTCGAGGCGTCTGAAGCCTCAGCGACGAACCGGGCCCGCCAGCGCGCACGGAGGCTGAAATGACGCTGCACCTACCAGGCGACATCGATGTCACGTCGTGCTCTCCCTATCCTGTCTCAGCCAGGCGGGAGCACCGCCCGGTGAATGGAGGCGGTCCAATCTCGCGCATAACGCGGATGGGAACGCGTTGGGCAATGGCGATGCAGATCGCTCCCTACGCCTATGCCGACGCGCTAGACTTCACCGATCTGGAAGACGACGAAGAGCGCATATCCGTTCCGATACCGCAGCCAGGTCTGGAGATTGGTGATCCGGGAAATCCGGTGATTGATGGTGCTGGCCAATCCGGCAACCAGTACGCCCTGCGCGGATTGATGCCTGGCTATACCATCCGCAAAGGTCAATGGGCGCCAGTCTTGGTTGGCGGTCAGCGCTTCCTCTACCGCGCAACCGCGTCGGTGACTGCGGATGCGGCTGGAAAGGTCGTCTTGCCGCTCCGGCCCATGATCCGCTCCGCCGCGCTGGATGGCGCTGTCGTTGAACTCGCATCCCCGCGCATTGAAGGCTTCGTGAGCCTCGCCGAAGAGGCGTGGAAAGTTGAAGTGCCGAGCTTGATCAATGGTCTGTCGTTCACAATCGAGGAGACAGACTGATGGACCCGTTGTTGAAGGCAAGCTGGGCGGCGACGGTCTCTAAGCAGTTTACGGCCGTCGAGATCCTGTTACCTGACGCTTCGCTGCGGCTGGTCGATGGCGGGTTCGTCGTCTTCGACGTCGATGGCACCCCGCAGACTTTCACCTCCCGTGACGTCACGTTCGGCACACTGGGTGCGGTCGACACCATTTCAGACGGCGTCGAGGAGACGGCCGTATCTGCTGCGGTCACCCTTTCTCCGCCTACGGATGGCGCACTTGCGAAGTTGGCGGCGCCGAACGCCCAGGGCTCACAAGTGCGGATCTGGCAGGGCGCGGTCGATCCGGCTACCGGTCTTTCGGTCGGCGCTCCGGAGCGCTTGTTCATTGGCTCGTTGGATGTTCCCAATCTGAAGCTGGACCAGCGGTCCCGGCTGGTCATTCTCCATTGCGGATCAGACGATGAGCTTCAACTGGAGCCCTCAGCTCAGCAGAAGCTATCGCATTCATTCCATTCGTCCGTATGGCCCGGCGAACTCGGCCTGATCCACATCCCGCGTGTCAGTGACAAGGTTTGGTGGCGGTTGGATGAGCCTCGTCAGAACGTCAGCAGCGGCGGCGGTGGCGGCGGGGCCGTCTCGAATCCGGGGGTGGTGATCCGATGACTCGCCCTGCATCCGCTCCTGCAATGGTTCGGCGGCAGCAGGCCGCGCAAGCCGCTATTGACGCGTACGCTGGCAGGCGTGTCGATTTCCGCAGCCGTGACTGTGTGCGCCTGGTCAAGTTCGTCGGTCACCAACTCGGTGTGCGTCTGCCCCTGCTCAAAGGGGTCAGATATCAATCAGAGGACTCGGCGGTGCGCGTGCTGGAGCAGCTCGGCCTGCCGGATCTGACCGCTGGCGTCGATCGTGCTGGGCTGGTTCGCATACCGCCAGCGTCCGCATGGATTGCTGACGTCGTGGCGCTGCCGGCCGACGCCCCGTTCGGCGCTGCGTTGATGGTCAATGTCGGCAACGGTCGCCTCCTTGGGGCGGAACCGGGCGAGAACCGGTTCGCCGTGATCCAGCCGGCCGAATACCTGGCCGCATGGCGGTGGGCTCTCTGATGGCGGCGGCGGCGATTTCATCGATATCCGCGGTTGTCTCGTATGTTTCGAGCGCCTTTGCTGCGACGGCGGCCGGAACCGCAACGCTGGGTCAGTCCGCTGCGGTGTTCGCAATCAGCGCCGCGGCCAACATCGGTGTTGCCGCCATTATGGCGCCGCAGGTCGGCGCGGGTGGGTCGCCCACCGAATGGTCGGCCGATCCGGATGCGCCCGAGCCGTTCGTCATGGGGCGCCGCGGGGTCGCCGGCAAGATTGTCCACCGCAAGGCCTGGGGCAAGGACAACCGCTACCAGTCGCTGATGTCTGTCCTGTCCTGTGCCGGCCCGATCAATCGCTTTGTATCCTTCACGGCGGATGGCGAGACCTGCACCTTCTCAGGCCCCTACGGCCGTCAGACGAGCGGGACGTGGAAAGACATCTTCTGGCGTGACACGCGCCTCGGCAATCAACCCGACACGGCCCTTCAAACGCCTCTGCAGAAGGGTGACCCGACTGTCGCTGGACCGGCGCTGCCGAATTGGGGCGCATCGCACCGGATATCCGGCAAGGCTTGCACGATGGTCACCGCCGCGATGGACGCGAAGCGCGAGCGCTGGGCCGGTGATATCCCGCATTGCCTCAATGTGATCGAGGGCATCTTTGGTTATGATCCGCGGCAGGACTCGACATATCCGGGCGGAAGCGGGCCCTGCCGAGCGAATGATCCGTCCACTTGGGTCTACACCATCAACGGTGCAATCGGTGCCCTCACATTTGCTCTCGGGCTCTGGGAAAACGGCGCGCTCGTTGGCGGCATGGGAGCCCATCCATCACGCATCGACATGCCGGCATATGTCGAACTGGCCAATATCGCCGACGCGAACGGCTGGATTATGTCGGCCGCGTGGACCTCAGCGGACAACAAGCATCAGGTCCTAACCGCGTTCCTGCAGTCGGCCGGGGGGCTCTATGCCCAGAATGGCGGACTGATCTCCTGCGTCTCGCGTGGTGCCCCTCGGACGTCTATCGCGACCATTTCAGCGCGAGACACGGCCGGTCCAGTCGAGATCGCCGCCGCCGCCAGCAGGCTGCAGCGCATCAATGCGATTGTTCCGCGCTGCGTACAGGAAGCGCAGAAGTGGCAACTCGTTCCTCTCGAAGAGGTCTCTGTCCCGGCATTTGAAGACGAGGACGGCGAGAAGCGGTCGCGGGGTATCGACTATGTGTTCGTCCCCGAAACGGTCCAGGCGTCTCAGCTTGCGGCCTATGACATCTGCGACAGCCGCGAGGGGATCACCGGCCGGCTCCCGCTGAAACCATATATGCGGGATCTCAAGCCGGGTGATGCCTTCACGATCACCGAGCCGGAATTCGTCCTGGACGGCTTGAAATGCGTCGTTCTGAAGCGTGACTTCAATCCGCAGACGTCGATTGTCACGCTGAAGTTCCGCTCGGAAACAGACGCCAAACACCCGTTTGCGCTGGGCCTAGACCCGACGCCGCCCGAGGCGCCCTCGCTGACGCCTGCGAACCCCAATATCTTCCCGCAGCCGCCGGCAGATGATTGGGCTGCATCTCCGATCACGATTGACGGCCCGAATGGTGAGACCCGGCCGGCCGTCGAGCTGACAGGCGGCGTAACGACTGCCCGCACGCGCCTAGTCGAAGTGCAGTATCGCTACCGTGTCGGCGATGGAGCGTGGACCTCATGGGCTGTGGCGACCACCGCCGACGCTGACACCACGCGCATTGTGATCGAGGGAGTACCGCCGGCCGCCGTCGTCGAGACGGCGGTGGTCTACATCTCGTTGCACGGCGTGCGGTCGGTCGAGCGGCGGGAGCTTGGCCCAGTCACCGTCTCGGCGGCAGTGATCAGCACCGATACCGGCTCGGTAGGAGGCAGGCCGGCGTCTGACTTGATCGACTCGCTCGACGCGGTCTCGCAGCAAGGCGCCGAGCTGGTCGAAGATCTGACTGAGACCGGGGATCTGGCAGCCGAAGCGCTGTTCCGCCTGGCGCGTGAGGTTCGGCAGATCCAGGACCGCGTCGACGCGCTCGGCTATCTGGAAGGCGTGCCGGTCGGCACCCAGCTGGTGACCGAGCGAGAGGTCCGTGAGACAGAGAGCGAAGCAGCCGCCCTGGCCCGCGATGCGATCTCTGTCCAGGTCGGCAACAACCACGCCGTTGCCTTGAGCCAGATCAACGCGGTCGCGACCGACCTGACCTCGGAAGTGAACGCCCGTGTCGCGCTCGGCACGACGGTCGGCGCCAATTACAACTACTTCGAAGACCGGGTCGATCTCGTCACCACGAACCTGTCGTCTGAAGTTGCCGCGCGGACTGCGCTCGGGGTGACCGTCGGGGACAATCACGCGACAGCACTGAGTGAGATCAACGCGGTCGCGACCGATCTGACCTCGGAAGTGAACGCCCGTGTCGCCCTCGGCACGACAGTCGGCGACAACTACAACTACTTCGAAGACCGGGTCGATCTCGTCACCACGAACCTGGCCTCCACGGCCTCGACGGTGACAGCCCTCGGCACGACAGTCGGCGACAATTACAACTACTTCGAAGACCGGGTCGATCTCGTCACCACGAACCTGTCATCCGAGATCGCTGCCCGGACGGCGCTTGGAACGACTGTCGGCAATAATCACGCCTACCTGCTCGATCAGGTATCGCTGCTGTCCGATGCCGACGGCTCTTTCGGCGAGATGTTCGAACTTCTGGGCGTCACGAACGGCACCGATACGGCCTTCGTGCTCAACAAGTCGACCGTGCAGATCGGACCGGACGGCACGCTCGCCTCGGTTCTGTCCGGCCTGCAGGCTGCGGACGCTACGAACACGTCCTCGATCGCCACGCTGCAGACGGTCACGACCGGCCACGCATCGATCCTGACGACGCTCTCGAACACGAGCGACGATCACGATCTGTCGATTACCCAGCTGTTCGATATCTCGGACGATCTGGCCCTGCGTGCCGCGCTGGTTCTCAACTTCAACGGCGTCATCACCGGTTATGAGATTGATGGCATCGCATCGTCGATCATGTTTTCGGCCGACCATTTCGGGCTGGCCACCACGGCGGGCGGCACGACCTATTACCCCTTCCTGATCTCTGACGGGAAGATCGGCTTCACCGGCGATGTGTCGATGGATGGCAATCTGCTGGTGCTCGGCACAGTCAAGGCCAACTCGATCGAGGCTGGCAATCTGGGCCTGCGTGCGGCGGCTTATCTGGACGAATTCGTCTGGACGACGGCGTCCGGGACGATCTCCTCAATCACCCAGTTCAACGCGCTACTCATGGAAACCGCCGACCTGCCGGTGAAGCCGGGGTCCATGATTACGGTGCAAGTCGGGCACACCTGCGATGCCATCTACAATTCGTTCGAGTACTTCTACTACAAGGACGATATCGAGCTGGTGATCCAGTATCCGACCCAGACGGTCGAGGTCTATACGCCGCCGTCTTGGCAAACCGCCGAGCACATCCACAAGACAGCATCCAACGTTGGAGCTGGCGCGAATGTCGGCGTCGATTATGCGCTGCCATCGCCTCCGATCGGCCGGAAAGTTGCCGTTGTCACAACAGGCGGATTTCCTTGGGTGAAGGGTGGCGAGACCTTCAAAAGCGTGCGCGCACGGCTGCGCGTGCGGGCACGCAACCCGAACCCGGCGACCAATAACTGCGTCTACGGCTCAATCGACAGCAACAAGATCCGTGCGGGCCTGCGGCTGCGCGATGCGCTCGTCGAGCTGGAAGGCCACATCGCTGGCCCGATGCTGTCGGTCGTGAAGACCACGATCAGCGGCTCCACCACCATTTCCGGCGGCACCGACGGGGCGGGCACCATCCCGCCCATCAACTGGGGTGCGTCGCTGTTCTGATGAAACGCCAAAAAGGAGGATTGTTCCATGGCGAAGACTGACCCGAAACAGGAGCTGGCCCGGCGCCAGGCCGAGCTGGCCGAACGTCGCGCCGCCCTGGCAGCCGAGGAGGCCGAGCTACGTGCGGCCGAGCTGCCTGTGATCCGCGAGATCGCGGAGGCGATCGCGGCTCTGACTGCACAGGCGGCAGAGCTGAAGTCCTTGGCCGAGGCCCTGCCGCCCGGCGACCTGCTGGCCCAGTCGGTCGCGGCGGGCCTGACCTGCCTTGAGCAGGCTGAAAAACAGGCTGCCCAGCGCATCGCCCACGCCGACCGGCAGGCTGCACGATGAGTGCCGCTGCACAGGTGCAGGCGCTACGGCAAAAGCAGGCCGAGCTGTCTGCCCGCTTCGCCGACGCGGTCAAGCTGCGTGACGAATATGACGCCGTCGCCGACCGCGCCCGCCGGGATCTCGACAGCGTCAACGCCCAGCTGGCCGGTGTGGATCTGGGCCAGCGCTTTGGCGCCGAAGTGTCGGCGGCGGCCGCCCCGGCCGAACAACCCGCCGAAGACCTGGCCGAGTAGGAGACGCCACCCATGGCCCTCACGACGAATGAAGACTGGCTGGATGCCCTGGCCGATGCCCTGGGCCTGACCGATGGCGCCAAGACCGCCTTTATCGAGGCCCTGGCCGCGCCGACCAATGCGTGGGCACGTGGCGGGCTGTCGGTGCTGTATTCTGCCGCCAAGAGCGTCGAGGCGGTCGAGACGCTGAACCAGTTCCTGCGCGATGCGGTGGACTGGTATGCCGGCGAGGTGGACGGCGGTCCGTCCGAGGACGGCTATTTCGTGGTGCGCGACAGCGCCGGCAACGCCTATCTCCTGCCGTCGCCCGCCCGCCTGATGGCCGATCTGACGGGCGTTGTGCCGCAGGGCGCTCTCGACGATGTGGGCGACCTGCCGCCTGCCGGCAACGCGGTCGGCGACTTCTACACCGTGCCCGGCGCGACCGCTGCAGATCCGCGGCTCGCTTATGGCTGGAACGGTACGGCCTGGGTCAATCTGGGTCCGTATCAGGGCATTCAAGGTATCCAGGGCGAGACGGGCGAGACCGGACCCCAGGGCATCCAGGGTGAGACGGGTCCGCAAGGACCCCAGGGTATTCAAGGCGAGACCGGCGACACAGGCCCGCAGGGCCCGCAAGGTATCCAGGGCGAGACGGGCGCCACAGGTCCTCAAGGTCCGCAGGGTGAAAAGGGCGCCAACTGGACCGGCGCCTGGGATGCTGGCACCACCTATGCTGTCGACGATCTGGTCGAGCACAATGGTGCCAGCTGGATCGCGACGGCGGCGAGCACGAACGAGGCCCCGCCGAACGCATCCTATTGGGACCTGGTCGCCGCGAAGGGCGACACGGGCGATACCGGTGCCACAGGAGCCACCGGCCCGCAGGGCGAGCAAGGCATCCAGGGTGAGACGGGGCCGCAAGGCCCGCAGGGCATCCAGGGCGAGACCGGCCCGCAGGGTCCGCAAGGCGAGAAGGGCGATACCGGCGACCCGTTCGACTGGGATGCCCAGGGCAATTATTCCGCCCGCAGCACCTATGACGACGAGCCGGAGGGCTTCGCCTACCTGTCGCTGGACGGCGCGGCGGGCGCGGGCGCGCCGTCTGTCCTCTACATCAAGGCTAGCGCGACCACGGCGGACTGGTCGGACGCGGTGCCATTTCAGGGGCCGACCGGCGAGAAGGGGGATACCGGCGATACCGGCGCGACGGGTGCAACCGGACCCCAAGGCGATCCCGGCCCCGGCGTGCCCGCCGGCGGCACAGCCGGGCAGTATCTGAAGAAGGGCGCCGGCGGCGATTATGACACTGAGTGGGGCGATCTGCCCGGCGTCATCAGCCAGGCTGAAGCCGAAGCGGGCACGGCCACAGATCCCCGCATCGTCACGGCGCTGCGCCTTCGTCAGTCGGCGAACAAGGCGATCGAGGCCGCCACCGGCACCACCGAAGGCAAGCTGCTGGCTCTGGGCGCAGACGGCAAGGTGGATGCTGCGCGCCTGCCGGACGGGTTTGGCGGGGGCATCGCTGTCCAGTCTGTCCAATCCGCAGACTTCGCGGCGGAGGCCGACAAGGCCTATCCCGTAGACCTGCGATCCGGCCCTGTCGCGCTGACCGGATTGCCGGGCAGTCCGGTGCAGGGGCAGCGCATCGAGGTGTATGACGTGTATCGCGCGGCGAGTGGCACCAACACGCTGACGATCCCCGCGGATGCGCCGCTGAACGGCGATGATGTGGACTATATCTTCACCAATCCCGGTGCCCGCGTGCTGCTCGAATATGTGAACGGGACACAGGGCTACAGCGTGGTGGCGTTCGGCGTCGAAGACATCGATCCCTACCGCCGGCCGACCGTTGCGCAGCCTTCCATCACCGCGCCGAGCGAGGGTGCGACAGGCGTGCTGTCTGACCAGACAATCACCGGCTCTGCCTTCGCGATGACATATGGTGACGATACGCACGCATCGACCGACTGGCAGCGATCCGAGCTGTCCGACTTCTCGGTCATCGACGAAGAGAGCCTTGAGGACGCAAGCAATCTGACCAGCTGGACACCGACCGAAGGGGGCTGGAGCACATCCACCACCTATTACGTCCGTCATCGCTACCGCAGCGCGGGCGGCGCGGTGTCGGACTGGTCCGATCCGGTGTCCTTCACGACGGCATCGGCATTCCTGACGGACGCCAACGCGCTGGCGCTGATCGCGCTGATGTCGACGGAGCCCTCGCAGGCTCGCAAGGTTCGCATACACAACTTCCACAAGGGGATCACGGATGCGGGGCTTTGGTCGAAGCTCGGGTATCTCTATGTGCCGAGGGCGCGCGACCTGCAGGCGGCACGGATCAGGTGGACCAGTTCGGGCGGCGCAGGCGGGAGTTTGAGCCTCTTCAATGACCCGATCTTTACCCAGGACGCACACCTGGCGGGCGATGGGGTCGCGGCGTATGCGACGTTCGAGGGCAAGACAGACGCCCAGGTGGCCGTCGAATATCCGTCAACGTGGATATTCGGGATCGAGCACGTCCCGATGTCTGGCGGCAACTATCTCTTAGCGGTTCACCGCGTGATCTCGAGCACATGGAACCGCCACACTTTCAGCATCAACCAGTCGACCGGCAAGTTTGTTGGCGGTGTCTTTGAAAACACAGGACAGGGTGACCTCTGCCCGGATGACGAGGCGGGCGCCGCCGCTGGCGACCTTTACGTTGTCCAGAAGACAAGCGCGACCAATGTGGATTTCTACAAGAACGGCGTGTTCAAGGGCTCGGTGACCCAAGAGGACGGGGATCTGACGGGGGATCAGCTTCGCCTGTTCTGCCTCAATCAGGCTGGCACGAATTACGGCCACTCCGCAATCGGAGTCGGCCTGGTGGGCGTCGGCGCGAGCGGCCAGAACATGACGGCGACCCAAGTCGCCGATCTCAACACACTCTGGCAGGCCTATCGTTCCGGCATGGATGGGGATTACTGATGTTCCGACTGATTGATCCGGCGCAGGCCTCGGCCCTGCAGGACGTCGAATGGGCTGGCGGCCGCGTCGCGCCGCTGGAAATGGGTGCGGCCCTTTATTACCTGCCGCAGAGCGTCATAGGTCGTCTGCCGGAGGATGTCGCTGCGCTGATCGGCGCAGGTGCCGGCAGCGCGGCCGACGACGCCGAACTGCTGGCAGCGGGGCAGTCGGCCGCCATTGCCGCCGCCGCCGCGGAGCGCTGGCAGCGGACGCTTCTCTTCACCTATGACGGGGTGACGGCCTATGCCGATCCGGCGATTGCGCCTCTGACGGCCAAGATCCTCGCGCTCGACGAGGCCGACAGCGACGATCCGGTGAATTTCAAGCTGTCCGAAACCGATTGGCGCAGCTGGACCCGCACCCAGCTGCGCGCCTACGGCGCCGCGATCAACACGCACATCCAGGCTTGCTTCGACAATGAGAAGGCCCTGGTCGATGCCATCGCCGCGGCAACAGACCGGCAATCCCTGAACGCCGTCGACCTGTCGGCCGGGTGGCCGTGATGCGCCACACCACCATCGCCCGCGCCGCGCGTGACGGCTTTCCTGCTACCGGAGGCTTGGCGCCATGAGTATATCCTTATTGAGTAGAGCGTGGCTTCTGCCGGCAGCGTTCGCCTTGGTCGCTGCGGTTTATGCCAAGGGCCGCTCGGACGGCTGGGATAGGCACGTCGCAGAGCAATCCGCTGCGGACCTCGCTGCTCACCAAGCTGCTCAGGTCGAGTTTATTGATGACCTCAGGGCTGCCCTGCAAGACGGCGAGGCCACGGCCCGCCTCGAATCCCATTTCGAACAGACCCTAGGAGGAATCCGAGATGAACTATCGCGCCTTTCTGCTGGTCCCGATTGTCCTCGCCCCGTTGATCGTAGCCTGCTCATCGACCGTGCAATCGACGAGGTCAATGACACCCTGCGTTCCGCCGGCGCCGAACCTTATGGTGCCGCCTCGTCTGGTTCGTCCGAGCCTCCCTCCGGCGAGTGAGCGCTTGGCCAGCGACTATGAGGACGCATACCTTCAGCTCGCTGAGGAGTACGGTCAGGTGTCTCTACGATTGCTTGGGCTTCAGCGGCACATTGAACGCACCACATCCCCCGCCACTTCGAAGGCCGCTCAACAGGCATTCGAGAATCAATCTAACTACGATTGAACCATCGAATTATGCGACAAACCGCGTGACACTTTTTGCCAAACCGCGCGGCCCGCTACAGGGTGGCCAGACACCGGCCCAACCTCCCTCTCCCCGGGGAGAGGGATAGAGGGAGAGGGGGACGACACCGCCCCCCGGCGCTCCAGTCGCCGCGACCGGGATGCCCCCCTCATCCGCCCTTCGGGCACCTTCTCCCAAGGGAGAAGGTGGGGGGAGTAGTCTCAGCCACAAAAGAAAAAGGCGCGCCCGGCAGGACGCGCCTTCTCAATTCAGTATCGGGGCCGGGCCTAGCGGCGGCGGCGCGCGACGCGGTCGATTTCGGCCTGGACCTTTTCGTCGACGATGGCCGGCAGGTTGGCGTCGAGCCATTCCTTCAGCATCGGACGCAGGAGCGCGCGGACAACGCCTTCCAGCGTGCGGCCTTCCTCGTCGGAGATACGGATGTTTTCCGCCAGCGTGTGGAAAGAGCCCATCGCAGCCGAGGCTGCCGGTTCCGACATGATACCGTCGGACACTTCGTCTTCCAGCGCGTCGAAATCGATTTCCGGCTCCGGCTCGGGCTCGGGTTCCGGTTCGGCAAAGGCTTCCGGCTCGTCTTCCTCTTCCCGGTCAACGATCATCAGATCGTCATCCATGGACAGGGGATCGGTGCCGCCTTCCGGCTCTTCGACCTTGTCGGTCAGCTCGAGCACATCGCCCGTATCGCCGGCCTCGTCGAACATGGCGTCGACATCGTCCTGGCTGTTCGGCTCGTCGGCCACCGGTTCCGGCGCCGCTTCGGCCTCGGCCGGAGCGTCGTCATCATCCTCATTGATGATCCGGCGGATCGAGGAGAGGATTTCCTCCATCGACGGTTCGTTTTCGGCTTGCTCTGCCATTACGCCAGGTCCCTAAGAAATTCGTTCAATTCTCTTCTAACGCGAATAAACCGGCCAGGACACCGCCTGTCCAGTCCATCGCTGCCGGAAAGAGCCTAGTCCCAGGGCGTTAAGTCAAGGTTAGGAAAGCGTGACTGGCGCATATCCTGTTCTGCGGGATCGTAGACATCGACCGCCAGGCCGAGCTGTTCCGCGGAAACCAGACCCATCGCCTGCAGCAATTGATAGCCGGCGACGTAGGAATCCCGCTCCGCCGTCACGAGCGTGAGGCGCGAATTCAGCAATTCCTGTTCTGCATCAAGCACATCGAGCGTGGTCCGGATGCCGACATAAGCCTCCTGCTCCACCCCGTCCAGGGCGATCTCGTTGGCGCGGACGGCCTGTTGCGAGCTCTCGATCACGGCGAGCGAGGTGACGTAATTGCTCCAGGCATTGGTCACGCCCTCGGTCACTTGGCGGCGCGCCTGGCGCACCTGGTGGCGGGCCTGTTCTTCCTGGGCGACGGCGGCACGCACACGCGAACGATTCAACCCGCCGGTGAAAATCGGGATCGAAACCCGGCCGGTCACCGAGGTCGAATCACGCTCGTCACCGGAAAAGCTCGAATCGCGGGCCGCCGAGGCACTGGCACTCAGCGTCACTTCCGGACGCAGATTGGAGCGGGCGATGCGGATCGCGTGGCGGGCCGATTCCTCGCTGAACCGGGCGGCCAGCAATTGCGGGCTCGACTGATAGGCGAACTCGGCCGCGTCGGCGAGGCTGTCGGGCATGCCCGGCAGCGCCGGCGGTTCTTCCAGCGTGGCCGGCGGCTGGCCCGTGACACGCTCATAGGCGGCCCGGCTGACAGCGAGCTGCGACTGGGCGGCGGACAGTTCGGCCTGGGCGCCGGACAGGCGCGCCTCGGCCTGCGCGACATCGGTGCGGGTGATCTCGCCGACCTCGAAACGGTCCCGCGCGGCCTGCAGGTGCTGGGCAAGCACTTCGGCATTATTGCGGCGGATCTCCACGACGCGGGCGTCACGGCGCACATCCATGAAGGCAGTGACGGCGTCCACCAGCACGGTCTGTTCGACCGCACGTAGCGATTCGCGGCCGGCCATGATCTGCGCCGTGGCCTGGTCGATCGCGCCGCTCACCTGGCCGCCGCCATAGACCAGCTGGCTGGCCGTGATGGAGTAGTTCTTCGGGGTCGCGTCGCTGGTGCTGCTCGATGCCACCCGGTCGTCACCGATCACGAATGTGCTCTGGGATTCGACATGCTGGCGCGAGATGGAGGCGTCGGCGGAAACCGTCGGCAGACGCCCGGCCATCGCCTGCACACGGCCCTCGTCGATTGCGCGCAGATTGGCCCGTTCGGCCTGCAGCGTCGGATTGGAATTATAGGCCATGATCAGGGTGTCTTCGAGCGACTGGCCCCAGGCCGGCGCGGCCATCGCAATCAGGGAGACACTCCCCGCCAGTACAGCCCCGAAAATCCCCTTCGGTCCCTGTGTCGAACGCGTCATCTACGCACCCCTTGTCGCGCGGACCGGCCCAGCCCGTCCCTCGTGAAAACCTTATACCGCCGGCAGGCCGGATGGCCAGCGACGCAATGTCGCCTGCATATAGGAAGGCCGTCCAGCGAAGTGAACGATGTTTGCCAAACTTTTAGCCCTTCGTCATGCGCAAGTCATCAGCCGTTGACTTCACGGACAGGGAAATCCGGCCATGCAGAAATGATGCGACGGAAACCGGGCAGCCGGGAAACAGGGATCAGAAGGTGAAACCGGGCTCGGCCTCGAAACCGGGCAGTACAGTCGCATTGGCATCGAACACGACGCGCTCGCCGATACCCGCTTCCGACTTGGTGAAGATCGTCGCCTTGCCCACCGGGCCCTTGCGCACGATCACGGCCAGGCGGCCACCATTGGCGAGCTGGTCGAACCAGGTGTCCGGCACAATATCGACCGAGCCATTGACGAAGATCACGTCGTAGGGCCCCTGCCCCGGCACGCCGGTCTTGGGATCGCCTTCGATCACCACGGCATTGTCGGCGCCGATATCGGACAGGAGGCCGGCAGAACGGGACAGGCCGTCCTCATCATTCTCCACGCCCACGACCGTCTCGGCCATGCGCGCCAGGATTGCGGTGGAATAGCCGCGGCCACCGGCGATATCGAGCACGAGTTCGGTCGGCTGGATCTGGGCGGCGTGAATCAGCTTGGACAAGTCGCGCGGACGCATCATCGTGCGGTTCTCGCTGGTTGCCACCTGGGCATCGGCATAGGCCGCAGCCCGCCGCGCGCGCGGCACGAAGAGATGGCGCGGCGTGTCCAGGAAAGCCGCGATCAGGCGACGGTCGGTAACGTCGGCCGGGCGGATCTGGCTGTCCACCATGTGCTTGCGCGCCTGTTCGAATTCGCTCACGGACATCTCCCTGGATGAACTGCCGTCCCATCGGCCTGCGGCCAGTCGTGTGTGCGCTGATATATCCTGCCCCGCGAGGGATCGGCAACCGCCCTGCTGCGCGAGAGGCCATTCGCCGCATCCGGCCATGAACTGCCGCAACGCACATCGCTGTGAACTGGTCCATTGCCCCGCCCGCGCACTCCGGTTATAGCTCCCGGCTCGCAAGTGCGGCACCGTGGCGGAGTGGCTACGCAGAGGACTGCAAATCCTTGTACCCCGGTTCGATTCCGGGCGGTGCCTCCACCCTTCGCCCTGCGGGCTTCGGGTGGCATGCCACCCGCAGCGCGCACTTGGGGCGAAGAGGTGCCCTCCGAAGCCTTGGCGTAGGAGGGCTGTTGGCGACACGCTCCCCTCAATACGCCACCCGCTCGCCCTTGTGATCGAAGAAGCCGCCGCTGTCGGGCGGTGTCAGCGCGTCGATCACCGCCAGTATCTCAGCCGCCGCCACATCCGGTTTCCGCACATCCAGACCTGACCGCGCAAAGGGCCGGGACAGCGGCGTGTCCACCGTGCCCGGATGCAGTGCCACACAGATCGCCTCGCGACGCTTGCGGCCCAGCTCGATGGCAGCGCCGCGCACCAGCTGGTTCAGCGCGGCCTTGGACGCGCGATAGGCGTGCCAGCCGCCCAGCCGGTTATCGCCGATCGAGCCGACCCGGGCAGACAGGGTGGCGAACACGCTGCGGCCCTCGCGCGGCAGGAGCGGCAGGACATGCTTCATCAGGAGGGCCGGTCCGGTGGCATTGATCGCAAACGCCTTCGCCATGTGATCCGGATCGATCCCGGCCAGCGCCCGCTCGGGCCGGAACCGCTCATCATGCAGGAAGCCGGTGGCGTCGATCACCAGGCGCAGCGTCGCGCCTGTGTCAGCCAGCCACGCCACAGCCGCCGCGATCGAGGCTTCGTCGCACACATCCACCGCCGGATCCGAGCGTCGCGACAGCCGCACCACGCGCTCGTGGACGCCCCGTGCCGCCAGCGCATCGGCCAGCGCCCGGCCGATCCCGCCCGTCGCCCCGATGATCAGCGCCGTCTGCGTCATGGCTGCACCCTTTTCCATTCTTCGACTGGTCCTTCTCGCCCTCTCCTACGTATCCCCCGTGAAAGCGGATCGGATTGACGATGAAAGACCTTGTCCTTGTTCTGGGCGACCAGCTGAGCCCCGGCCTGTCCAGCCTGCGCCAGCTGCGGCCGGGCGATGCCGACATCCTGATGGCCGAGGTCACGGCAGAGACGGAGTATGTCTGGCATCACCGCAAGAAGATCGCCTTCATCTTTTCCGCGATGCGCCATTTCGCCGGCGAACTGCGTGCAGCCGGGCGGCAGGTGATCTACCGCGCCTTTGACGAGACCCCGCCCTGCCCCGATCTGGCGAGTGCCGTCGCCGATGCGCTGGCGGCGGGCGAGTACAAGCGCCTCATCCTCACCGAGCCCGGCGAATGGCGGCTGCGCGCCGACATGGACAGCTGGGAAGAGCGCTTCGGCCTGCCGGTCATCATCCTGGAGGACGACCGCTTCGTCTGCTCCCGCGAGGACTTCAACCGCTGGGCCGACGGGCGCAAACAGCTGCGCATGGAGTATTTCTATCGCGAGATGCGCCAGCGCACCGGTCTTCTGATGGAGGGGGACAAGCCGGCCGGCGGCCGCTGGAATTTCGACAGCGAGAACCGCAAGCCTGCCAGCGGCGATCTCTTCATGCCACGCCCCTTCAGCGCCGAGCCCGACGCGATCACACGCGATGTGCTGGACCTGGTGGAGGCGCGCTTCCCGGACGGGTTCGGCGATCTTCGCCCTTTCCGCTTCGCCGTCACCCGGGCCGATGCCGAAAAGGCGCTCGACCATTTCATCGCCACGGCCCTGAAGGATTTCGGCGACTTCCAGGACGCCATGCTGAAAGGCGAGGCCTTCCTCTATCACTCGGTCCTGTCGGCCTACATCAATGCCGGCCTGCTCGATCCGCTGGAGGTGTGCCGCCGCGCCGAAACCGCCTGGCAGGAAGGCGAGGCTCCACTCAACGCCGTCGAAGGCTTCATCCGCCAGATCATCGGCTGGCGCGAATATGTGCGCGGCATCTACTGGCGCGAAGGCCCGGACTATGTCCGCCGCAATGCACTTGAGGCCACCCGTCCCCTGCCGGATTTCTACTGGTCCGGCGACACCGATATGGCCTGCCTCGCCGCCGCCATCGGCCAGACCCGGCGCGAAGCCTATGCCCACCACATCCAGCGCCTGATGGTCACGGGCACATTCGCCCTGATCGCCGGCATCGACCCGCACGCCCTGCATGAATGGTATCTGGCCGTCTATATCGATGCCTTCGAATGGGTGGAGGCGCCCAACACGATCGGCATGTCGCAATTCGCCGATGGCGGCCTTCTGGGCTCCAAACCCTATGCCGCCAGCGGTGCCTATATCGACCGCATGTCGGACTATTGCGCCAGCTGCCGCTACGACGTGAAGGACAAGACGGGGCCGAAATCCTGCCCGTTCAATTCTCTCTACTGGGACTTCCTCGACCGCAATGCCGGACACCTGCGCGGCAATCCGCGCCTCGGCCCGGTCTACAAGAACTGGGACCGGATGGACGAGACAAAGCGCCAGGCCTGTCGCGACCGGGCGGAGGCGGTGCTGAAGGGGCTGTAGACCCGACGATCGTGCCTCCTCTCCCCAGGCAGAGGGCGTGCTGAAGCGGCAATCATCCCCTGAAGCATCCAAACACCTTCCTTTTTCCCGGCCACCCGCATGCGCGGGCGCAGTGCCGGGATCCACGGGAAGCTCATCGCTTGAGTTGATCTCCGGTCGGTCCCGGATCTGCAGCCTGCCTGCGCAGGCCTCCGTCCGGGAGAAATGGAGAGAGTTGGAAGAAAGGCACCAACGCTCCAACAAACACCGTCACCCTGACACCCGCTTTCGCGGGCGCAGGCTTCAGTCAGGGCCCAGTTC
>JAZAHA010000047.1:0-10610 GCA_036231565.1 Pseudomonadota bacterium | reverse complement strand
GACAGCTCCTTATAGACCCAGCTCTTCTTGAAGGCGGCCTCATACTCGACCAGTTCGTCGCCGCCGCGTCCGGCCTGCACCGCGTCATAGGCGGCGTCGGCGGCCAGCATGCCGGTCTTCATGGCGTTATGGCTGCCCTTGATGCGGGGCACGTTCACGAAACCGGCCGAACAGCCGATCAGCGCACCGCCCGGGAAGGCCAGTTTCGGGACCGACTGGAAACCGCCCTCGGTGATGGCGCGCGCGCCGTAGGAGATGCGCTCGCCGCCTTCCAGCACGTCGCGGATCGCCGGATGCGTCTTCAGGCGCTGAAACTCCTCGAAGGGCGAGATCCAGGGGTTCTTGTAGTTGAGGTGAACGACGAACCCGATCGAGACCAGATTGTCGCCATAGTGATACATGAAGGAACCACCGCCGGTCGAATTGTCGAGCGGCCAGCCCATGGTGTGCTTCACCATGCCGGGCTTGTGGTTCTCCGGCTTCACGCGCCAGAGCTCCTTCAGGCCGATGCCGAATTTCTGCGGTTCCTTGCCTTCGGAGAGGCCGTAGCGGCCGATCAGCTTCTTGGCGAGCGAGCCGCGCGCACCCTCGGCGATCAGCGTGTACTTGCCGCGCAGCTCCATGCCCGGCTGGTAGCCATCCTTGTGACTGCCGTCGCGGGCGACACCAAAATCACCGGTGACGATACCCTTGATCGCACCATCTTCCTCGATCACGTCAGCAGCGGGGAAGCCGGGATAGATTTCAACGCCCAGCGCTTCGGCCTGTTCGCCCAGCCAGCGGCACACATTGCCCAGCGAGACGATGTGGCAGCCATGATTGCTCATCAGCGGCGGGAAGAAGAGCGTCGGCAGGCTGATCGAACCGGCCGCACCGAGCACTTCGAAAATGTCGGTCTTCACCGGATCATTGAGCGGCGCGCCCTTTTCGGCCCAGTCGGGGATCAGTTCGTTAAGCGCCTTGGGATCGACGACCGCACCGGACAGGATGTGTGCACCGACCTCGGCGCCCTTTTCCAGCACGGCGATCGACAGCTCCTGCCCCGCTTCGGCGGCAAGCTGTTTCAGGCGGATCGCGGCCGACAGTCCGGCGGGGCCACCCCCGACGATCACCACATCATATTCCATGGATTCGCGTTCGATCGGTGCGTCGGTCATTCCAGCTCCCACTCTTTTCTCATCGGTTTCAGCACTGCCCCGCTTGCAGGCCTCCGGTCATACCTTAGGATCGAATACCCATCTAGCGTGTCCGGCTGTCCGGATCAAAGTTATTACGTTGACGTACGCGTAAGCCATGTCCAACCTAGGTGCCACACTCGACCCGCACGACGAAAGGGCTCTCAAGGCCCTGATCGCGTGGTGGGAGGAAGCCGGGATCGAGCTCGATGCTCCGGTCCAGCGGCCCCGGCCTGCGCCGGCGGCCGGCGCGGCCCATGGCCGGACGGCGCCCTCGACAACACCCGTCACTGTTCGCGATACGCAACAGGCGGCTCCCCAGCGTACCGCCACCGCGGCGGCGGCACGGGCAGCCGGCTACGGCCAGGCATCCGATGATGGCCCTTCAGCACGCGAACTCGCGGCCGGCGCCTCTACTCTGGATGCTCTGCAGACCGCTATCGCGCAGTTCGAGGGCTGCCCGCTCAAGCGTACCGCCCGCAACACGGTTTTCGCCCGCGGCAATCGCGAGGCGCGAATCATGGTGGTCGGAGAAGCGCCCGGCAAGGAAGAGGACGAGCAGGGCCAGCCGTTCGTCGGACGGTCCGGGCAATTGCTGGACCGCATGTTCGCCTCGATCGGGCTGGGGCCGGACGATCTTTACATCTCCAACATCCTGAACTGGCGGCCGCCCGGCAATCGCACGCCGACCCAGGAAGAAATCACGATGTGCCTGCCCTTCATCGAACGGCACATCGCCCTCAAGGCACCGGATATTCTCGTCGTCGCGGGTGGCATCTCCGCCCAGTCGCTGATGCGGACGTCGACCGGCATCACCCGGCTGCGCGGCCAGTGGGGCGAGTATGCCCTGCGGGATGCAGAGGGGGAATCGACGGACCGGATCATCCCGATCCTGCCCGTCTTCCACCCCTCCTACCTGCTCCGACGGCCACCGGAGAAGCGTCTGGCCTGGCAGGACATGTTGTCTCTGGAAGCACGCCTTGCTGGCCAAACGCAGTCCTGACCTCAGCATCGCAAAGCGCTATCGTGCTGATTTTGCAGCGAGTACCGTCCACTTCGTGACGCAACTCATACTCGAAATAAACTATTATGACCCCCGATTTGCAACCAATGATTAACCGTAAAAACGCGACGGTCTTCCGCGAAACCTGGCCCCGGTCCGGCTTGCCCGACCCGGTCGTAAGCTTGAGCAGGAAGGCTCTTTCCTCATGTCACGGGACACGCAACTCACGGGCGTCGAACGCCGCTTTGACAAAGACCAGGTCATCGTCACCAAGACGGACCTGAAAGGCCGCATCACCTACGCCAACGACATCTTCCAGCAGATGTCGAACGTCACCGAGAAGCAGTCGCTCGGTCAGCCGCACAGTTTCATCCGTCACCCCGACATGCCGCGCTGCATCTTCAAGATGTTCTGGGAGACGATCCAGGGCGGAAACGAGATTTTCGCCTATGTGATCAATCGCGCCACAAATGGCGATCACTACTGGGTCTATGCCCACGTCACCCCCAGCTTCAACGATGCGGGTGAGATTGTCGGCTACCACTCCAACCGCCGCAAACCGGAAGAGCGCATCCTCAAGGAAGAGGTTATTCCGCTCTACACCGCCCTGCGCGAGGAAGAGGCCCGGCACGAGAATGCCAAACAGGGTCTCGCCGCCTCGACCGACAAGCTGACCCGCCACCTCGCCGATCTCGGCCTGGAATACGATGAATTCATCTGCACGCTCGGCCAGGGCCAGCGTCGCGGCTACCGGTAGGAGGAAGAGCGATGTTCGAGACCAAGGAACGCAAGGCCATCCGCCGCGCCGCGGCCATTGTCCGCGCCGTCGCCGAAGGCGATTTCGAGAGGCGTATTATCGGCGTGTCCGACGATGCCGAGATCGCCGAGATGGAATTAGCCATCAATCTTCTGATCGACCGCACCGATGCCTATCTGCGCGAAAGCCAGACCTGCGTTGAGTATGTCCGCAAGAACAAGCACTTCCGTCTGATCCCGGAAACCGGCATGGTCGGGGCCTTCCGCAATGCCGCCCAGGCTGTGAACACAACGCTCTTCGGCATCAAATCCCGGCATGAAAGCTTCATCGAGCTTGCCGGCGAGCTGGAAGGCCAGCTGGCCGATGTGATGGGCAAGGTGTCCGAGACGATCGGCTCTCTGCGCGAGACGGCAGACCAGCTCTATGCCCGCTCCAGCGACGCCTCCGAGCGCTGCACCAGCGCAGCAGCCGGCGCCGAGCAGGCCTCGGCGAACATGCAGAGCATCGCCGCCTCGGCGGAAGAGCTCACCTCCTCCATCTCGGAAATCAACCGGCAAGTGGTCAGCTCCGCCGACCTCGCCGCCGGTGCTGTCGAGAAGTCGCGCGCCATGAATGCGACGATCGAGGGCCTCACCGGCGTGACCGGAAAGATCGGCGATGTCGTACGCCTGATCGAGGCCATTGCCGACCAGACCAACCTGCTCGCACTGAATGCAACGATCGAAGCGGCCCGGGCCGGTGAAGCCGGCAAGGGCTTTGCCATCGTCGCCCAGGAAGTGAAGACGCTGGCTGGTCAGACCGCGCAGGCGACGGACGATATCAGCCACCAGATCCAGGACCTTCAGCGTACCATGACCGGCGCAGTATCGGCCAATTCGGTGATCTCCTCGGCGATCGAGGACATCAATACCGCGTGCAACGCCATTGCTGCTGCCGTGACCGAACAAAGCGCCGCGACCAGCGAGATCGCCCGCAACGTCAATGAGGCCGCCACCGGAACCGGCGAGGTTTCCAGCGGTATCGGCGTGGTTCACTCCGCCACCGAGTCCACCCAGGCATCGGTCGAAACGGTGATCAGTTCGACAGACATCCTCCTGCGCCAGGAACGCAGTCTGAACACGCTGCGAGACAATATCTCCGGCTTCCTGGTGGACCTGCGGAAGGTGGGCTGACCCGGCCCGCCTTCCACTTTTTTCGGCCCCGTCCGGAAATTTGTTCTTGATTTGTTCTCTTAGTGAGTCATAGTGCGCTCATGACCGAGCGCCCAGGTGGCTACGCCCTAAACGCCCCTCAGGCGGCCCCCTCTGCCGGATCCCCCACCGCCCCGGGGGCCGGAGTCAGGGGCCGGGGTGCTCGGTCTAACGCGTCCGGCCGGTACGAGGTCTTTGCCCGCGAAGCCTTCGATGACGGATGGACCGAGACGGATGCGCCGGCACCGCGCCTTGGGACGACCATCCTGAAGGATGCGTCGCGTTCCATCGTCGCGACCAACAGCTCGCCCGACATCTCCTTCGACCAGTCGATCAATCCCTATCGCGGCTGCGAGCATGGCTGTATCTACTGCTATGCCCGGCCGAGCCACGCCTATTGGGGCTATTCGCCGGGCCTCGACTTCGAAAGCGTGATCTTCGCCAAACCTGACGGCCCGGCCCTGCTGGAGGCCTTCTTCAACCGGCCGGGCTATCGGCCCAAACCGATCGTGATCGGCGCCAATACCGATGCCTGGCAGCCGGTCGAACGCCGCCTGCAGCACACGCGGGAAATCCTGAAAGTCTTCGCTCGCTACCGGCACCCGGTCAGCTTCATCACCAAGTCGGCCCTTGTGCTGCGCGATCTGGACATTCTCGGTCCGATGGCCGCCGACGGTCTCGCCAAGGGCGCGATTTCAGTCACCACGCTGGACCGGCGTCTGGCCCGGGACATGGAGCCGCGTGCGGCGGCACCGCACCGCCGGCTCGAGGCGATCCGCGGTCTGTCGGAAGCCGGCCTGCCGGTCACGCTGATGATGGCGCCGATTATTCCCGCCCTCAACGACAACGAGATCGAGGCGGTCTTCAAGGCGGGTGCCGAGGCGGGCGCGGTGAACGCCTCCTACGTGCTGCTGCGCCTGCCGCTGGAGATCAAGGATCTGTTCCGCGAATGGCTGCAGACGGCCCGGCCCGATGCGGCCGGACGCGTCATGTCGCTGATCCGCCAGATGCGCGGCGGACGTGACTATGATCCCCAGTGGGGGACACGCGGCCGCGGCCAGGGCCCGCTCGCCGAGCTGATCGTCAACCGCGTGCGCGCCGCCATACGCCGCTACGGCCTGACCGCACCGCGCACCGAACTCGACTTCTCCAAATTCGAACGCCCTCTCGGCTCCGCCGGTCAACCGAGTCTTTTCTGAGCCTGGCGAAAACCAAAGCTTGCAAACAAGCCACAAAACACGCTCCCTGTTCGTCCAAGTCTGGGGGATATGGAATGCGCCTGTTCGTGTGCCTGGTGCTCGTACTGGCAGCTGGTCTGGCCAGCTGCCGCAAGTCGGATCTGTATGAAAACTTTGTCGCCGAAGACCTGCGCGAAAAGCGCAGAAGCGTGCTCGAAGCCATGGAAAGCCGCGATCAAGAGGCCCTGATCTCGCATTTCGGGGACTGGGCAGACACAGAGGAATTCCGGGGAAGGCTTGGGGCATTTCTGGAGGAAATGCCCGCTGGCAACTGGGTCGACCCTCCCGAACTGGCCGGCGCTCACCGCTCGCATTCACAGATGAACGGGGAAGAAGGCGTCCACAATCAATCGCTCGTCTACATCACTCGTACCGAGACAGACCATGTGAAGATCGACCTCTTCTTTACCCGGGCAGATGACCAGCCGTGGTCCCTGCATCATATCAACGCCTATACGTATCAGCCCAATCCCGGCATCTCCTTCACGGACGGCACAATGACGCCTGTGCGTCTCGCCTCACTGGCAGCCGTACTGGCAAATTTCATATTTATTGTAGTCACGCTGATTGCGACCTTCCGCTTCCGGCGGATCAAGCGGCGTATCCTGTGGCCGCTCTTCATCATCGCCGGTTTCCCGGTGTTTGGCTTCGACTGGACCAGCGAGACCTGGCACCTGATTGCGCCCGGCATTTCCTCATCGGGGACCAGCGTCTATTTCCGGCTTTTCGAAGTCGCCTTCTTCGGCGCCGGCTTTGTTGATCCGTCGCCAGTCGAGCCTGTCATGCTGCAGCTCGGCGTACCGATCGGCGCAATCCTGTTCTGGTACCGTGTGATGCGGGGCGGCCCGACGCGCAGGGCTGAGAAAGTGCCGCGCTAGATCAGGCGCGATCGCGCAGCAGGTCGCCGCTGCCGCCATTCACCTGATCGGCGATGGCCTGGCGCTGTTTGGCCGAGAAACTGTCGAAACCGGGCACATGCCCGCGCGAAACCGGCCGCGAGACCAGGAAGCCCTGCAACACGAGGTCGGGCTGGCAGCCCAGCGCGGCGAGTTCACCGAACGTCTCGACGCCTTCCACCACGACGCTGATGCCCAGAGCCCGCGCCAGATCGATCGTTGCCTGGACGATGATCTGCGCTTCGCGATCGTCCTCGATCCCGGTGATGAAGGAGCGGTCGATCTTGATCTTGTCGAAGGGGAAGGTGCGCAGATAAGCCAGCGAGGAATAGCCCGTCCCGAAATCGTCGATCGCCAGACGCACGCCGAGATCCTTCAGCGCCCGCATCACTTCCAGCGCCCTAGCCTCGTCGTCGATGAGAACACCCTCGGTGATCTCGACCACCAGCCGGCCCGGTTCGAGACCAGACGCCCGCAGCGCCTGCTGGACAGTCAGAACAAGATTACCCTGGCGAAACTGTGCCGGGCTGACATTGACGGCAACACGGCGGCCTCCAGGCCAGTTGACCGCCTCGCGGCAGGCCGCCCGGATCACCCATTCACCCATTTTCAGGATCTGGCCGGTTTCCTCGGCAATCTGCACGAATTCGGCCGGCGAGACATAGCCCCGCTTCTCGTCATTCCAGCGCACCAGCGCCTCATAGCCGACAATCTCGCCGTCGCCGAGACGGACCTGGGGCTGGAAGTGGAGTTCGAGGAGTTCATCCTCGATCGCCATGGCCAGATCGGCTTCCAGCAGGCGGCGCTCCTGCAACATCCGTCCGAGCTGGGGGTCGAACCCGCGGACCTGGTTCCGGCCCTGCCCCTTGGCGTGATAGAGGGCCAGGTCCGCCTGGTTCATCAGCCGGTCCGGATCCTCCCCATCGAGCGGGAAAACCGTCGCCCCGCCGGACGCACTGACATTGAGCGTCAGCTGACCGATCACCACCGGCACGCCGATATGGTCGACAACACGCTGGGCGGTACAAAGCACCTCGTCATGACCGGAAACGTCCGGCAGCAGGACGGCAAATTCGTCGCCGCTCAAACGCGCCGGAATCGCCTTGTCGGGCAATGTATCAAGCATGCGTTCGGCGACCGTCTTCAACAGCGCATCCCCGGTCGCGTGACCATGGACGTCATTAACTTCCTTGAACCGGTCGAGATCGAAAATGACCACCGAAAACATGGTGTCATTCTGCCAGGCCTGTTCGATGGCGTCGTCGAGAGCCTCCCGGAAACGCAACCGGTTGGGCAGCCCCGTCAGGGTGTCATGGTGTGCCAGATGGGTCATCCGGGCCCGTACACGTTCCTCCGCGGAAACATCCCGGAACACCAGGACGTCCGACGCCTCGCCGCTGAAATCGATCTTGCGGGCACGTACCTGCACTGTCAGGCCGCCGCCATTGCGGCCACGCAGGCGGCAGGTGACCGGCCGCGTATCATCAATATCCGCCAGGGCAGACATTGCTGTCGCATCGAGCGCCAGCTTGCTGACGGGCATATCAAGCAGATCGGCACGCCGCAGGCTCAGCATGTCGCAGAGTGGTTCGTTGACCTCGCGCACGAGACCATCGCGGACAACTGCAATCCCTTCGAAGGTCGCATCGGCCAGCGCCTGCAGGCGCAGGGCTTCAGCCTGGCGGCGTGCCCCGAGGATGGCATCCAGCGCGGCAGCGGCCAGACCGACACTGATCACGAAGACCACGGCAAGCGCCACGGTGACGGCCAGCAGTTTGGACGAAACCGCCGAGCCATCCGCGATGCCCGGCACGGACGGCACGAGCTGCAGCGCCGTCATGGCGGTGAAATGCAGGCTCACCACGCCCAGAACAAGCAGCGCACCAGCGCCCGCCAGCCCGGCAAGACTGCGGACACGCACGAGAACGGTCGTGCTCAAGGCCGCGAACAACATGCCGCCACCGATCGAAACCAGTACCAACGGGGCATCCCATACAATGTTCGCCCCGACATTCATCGCGTCGATGCCCATGAAGTGCATCGTCGCGATCCCGGCGCCGACGACCGCCCCGCCCAGCGGAGCGCCATAGGCCTGCGGCATGCGCACCGCATAGGTCCAGCCGCAGCTGGTCACGAAGATGGCGAGCAACAGCGAGCCGACCGTTCCGAACAGGCCGTATTCGACCGGCACCGGCGCTTCATAGGCCAGCATCGAGACAAAGTGTGTGCCCCAGATGCCGACGCCGGTGACGAATCCGGTCACGATCAACCACAAAGACTGGCGATCGTCCGGTGCCGACTGTCCGCGACGCGCCATCCCGACGGCTGCGAAGGCCGACAGCGCGCACAAAAGGGCGGCGACCGCGACGAGCCGAAGGTCATGTTCGACCGTCACACAATAGAAAACGCGATACACTCGGCGCCTCGAAGGATCTGCTCTGCCCATGACCCTCTCAGCAAAAGACAAGGATTGCCTTAACGCTGTGGAAAAAGCTCAGAACAGGCTTGTCGCAGGCGTCGACGAAGCAGGCCGGGGGCCCCTTGCGGGGCCGGTCGTGACCGCCGCCGTCATTCTCGATCCGGCCAGGCCCATAACCGGGCTGGGTGACTCCAAGACCCTGACCGCTCGGCGCCGCGAGGCGCTGGCGAGCGAGATCCGTGAGAAGGCCTGGGTGGGTGTCGGCATAGCCGAACCGGCCGAGATCGACCGCTTGAACATCCTTCACGCCACGATGACGGCCATGGCCCGGGCCGTTGCACGCCTGCCGGTCCGGCCAGACCGCGTGCTGATTGACGGCAATCGCGTGCCCGACGGTCTGCCCTGCCCGGCCGAGGCAATGGTGAAGGGCGATGCCCGTGAACCGGCGATCGGCGCGGCCTCCATTATCGCAAAAACCCTGCGCGATGCCCTGATGGAAGAAGCCGCCCGGCGTTTTCCCGGCTACGGGTTCGAAGGCCATAAGGGCTATCCCAGCAAGACCCATCGCGAGGCCCTGATGGCCCTCGGCCCCTGCCCGATCCACAGAACAAGCTATGCACCGGTGCGCGAAGCCCTGCGAATCGCCGAGTTATCCCCAGATGCGCCCGGCTGTGGAAAACTTGATTGATGCTTAACGGCCCGTTAGCCATAGGCGCGGGAAAACTTCCCCTCGCAAGAACGAGTGGAGTGGCGTGTCATGGCAGAGTCCCGGATCGACCAGATTCTCGAAGGGGAATGCGTGGAAGTGATGAAGTCGCTTCCCGATGCGAGCGTCGACCTGGTGTTCGCCGACCCGCCCTATAATCTCCAGCTCGGCGGCGATCTGCACCGGCCTGACAATTCCAAGGTCTCTGCTGTCGACAATGACTGGGACCAGATCGGCGGGTTCGACGAGTACGACCTGTTCACCTGGGGCTGGATGGAAGAAGCGCGCCGCGTGCTCAAGCCGAACGGCGCGATCTGGGTGATCGGCAGCTATCACAACATCTTCCGCGTCGGCGGCATTCTCCAGGATGCCGGCTTCTGGGTCCTCAACGACATCATCTGGCGCAAGACCAATCCGATGCCGAACTTCAAGGGCACGCGCTTCACCAATGCGCACGAGACCCTGATCTGGGCCGCCAAGTCGAAGGAGGCCCGCCCGACCTTCAACTATGCCGCCATGAAGGCGCTGAATGACGGCGTACAGATGCGCTCCGACTGGACGCTGCCGATCTGTTCGGGCGGCGAACGCCTGAAAGGCGCAGACGGCAAGAAGGCCCATCCGACGCAAAAGCCCGAAGCCCTGCTGCACCGGGTCCTGCTGTCGACCACCAATCCCGGCGATGTCGTGCTCGACCCCTTCTTCGGCACCGGTACGACCGGCGCCGCCGCCAAGCGCCTCGGCCGCCACTTCATCGGCATCGAGCGCGACCCGGACTATCTGGAAGTCGCCCGCGCCCGCCTGGCCGCCATCACGCCGGCCTCGACCGAAGCGCTGAACGTCACGCAGTCCAAACGCGCCCAGCCGCGCATCCCGTTCGGCGCCCTCGTTGAACGCGGCCTCGTGAAGCCCGGCGACACGCTCTATTGCCCCAAGGGCCGCCATTCGGCGCGTGTACGGGCCGACGGCACGCTGATCGCCGGCGACCGCGCCGGCTCGATCCACCAGGTCGGCGCCCAGCTGCAGAGCGCCCCGTCCTGCAATGGCTGGACCTATTGGCACGTCCGCACCAAGCAGGGCCTCGCCCCGATCGACATCCTGCGCGCCGAAGTCCGCGCCACGCTGGACAGCTGAGTTCTGGCCACAGCGACCTTTTCCCGGCCCGCTCCACTTCCCCCGGCCTTTTCTCTTTCTTCCCCACATCGTGGGGAAGTGGGCCGCGGCGTCAG